>NZ_CP043506.1:2345000-2645000 GCF_008365315.1 Acetobacter vaccinii
TGCTGCATGCATGATGCATGGATGGTTTCTGTGCATGGTGCGAGTGAGCGCGATAAGGGCATTCGGTGGATGCCTTGGCACTAGGAGGCGATGAAGGACGTAGCACGCTGCGAAAAGCTGTGGGGAGCCGCGAGCAGGCATTGATCCGCAGATATCCGAATGGGGCAACCCACCCGCAAGGGTATCATCATCTGAATACATAGGATGATGAGGCGAACCCGGGGAACTGAAACATCTCAGTACCTGGAGGAAAAGACATCAAACGAGATTCCGCTAGTAGTGGCGAGCGAACGCGGAACAGGCCAGTAGTTTTTGAAGAAGAAGCAGAAGGATCTGGAAAGGTCCGCCAGAGTGGGTGATAGCCCCGTATGCGTAGTGTCTTTGAAAATTCTTGAGTAGGGCGGGGCACGTGAAACCCTGTCTGAACATGGGGGGACCACCCTCCAAGCCTAAATACTCCCTAGTGACCGATAGTGAACAAGTACCGTGAGGGAAAGGTGAAAAGCACCCCGACGAGGGGAGTGAAATAGACCTGAAACCGAATGCCTACAAGCAGTCGGAGCCTCTTATGGGGTGACGGCGTACCTTTTGTATAATGGGTCAGCGAGTTTCTGTTTGCAGCGAGCTTAAGCCGTTAGGTGTAGGCGTAGCGAAAGCGAGTCTGAATAGGGCGACGAGTTGCTGGCAGAAGACCCGAAACCGAGTGATCTAGCCATGGCCAGGCTGAAGGTGCGGTAACACGCACTGGAGGGCCGAACCCACGCCTGTTGAAAAAGTCGGGGATGAGCTGTGGTTAGGGGTGAAAGGCCAATCAAACTCGGAGATAGCTGGTTCTCCGCGAAATCTATTGAGGTAGACCGTCAGGTGTTGACCCCGGGGGGTAGAGCACTGGATGGGCTAGGGGGGCCCAAAGCCTTACCAAACCCAACCAAACTCCGAATACCCGGAAGTTTAGCCTGGCAGACAGACAGTGGGTGCTAAGGTCCATTGTCGAGAGGGAAACAGCCCAGACCACCAGCTAAGGCCCCTAAATCGTGGCTAAGTGGGAAAGGATGTGGGGATTCCATAACAACCAGGAGGTTGGCTTAGAAGCAGCCATCCTTTAAAGAAAGCGTAATAGCTCACTGGTCTAATAGAAACCCTGCGCCGAAAATGTAACGGGGCTCAAGCCACGTGCCGAAGCTGTGGGTGCATACTATGTATGCGCGGTAGCGGAGCGTTCCGTAGGTCTGTGAAGGAGACGGGGTGACCCTCTCTGGAGATATCGGAAGTGCGAATGCTGACATGAGTAGCGACAAACAGTGCGAGAAACACTGTCGCCGAAAGTCCAAGGGTTCCTGCGCAAGGTTAATCCACGCAGGGTCAGTCGGCCCCTAAGGCGAGGGCGAAAGCCGTAGTCGATGGGAATCAGGCGAATATTCCTGAACCTGCCAGAAGTGACGAATGCAATATGTTGTCAGTCCTTATCGGATTGGACTGGCTTTTGGCGCATTCCAGGAAATAGCTCTGGCATATAGACCGTACCCGAAACCGACACAGGTGGACTGGTAGAGAATACCAAGGCGCTTGAGAGAACGATGCTGAAGGAACTAGGCAAATTACTCGTGTAACTTCGGGATAAGCGAGACCCGTCATTGGGCAACCATTGGCGGGTGGCACAGACCAGGGGGTAGCGACTGTTTAGTAAAAACACAGGACTCTGCGAAGTCGAAAGACGACGTATAGGGTCTGACGCCTGCCCGGTGCCGGAAGGTTAAGAGGAGGTGTGCAAGCACTGAATTGAAGCCCCGGTAAACGGCGGCCGTAACTATAACGGTCCTAAGGTAGCGAAATTCCTTGTCGGGTAAGTTCCGACCTGCACGAATGGCGTAACGACTTCCCCGCTGTCTCCAGCATCGGCTCAGCGAAATTGAATTCCCCGTGAAGATGCGGGGTATCCGCGGTCAGACGGAAAGACCCTATGAACCTTTACTGCAGCTTTGCAGTGGCATCAGAGATAGTCTGTGTAGGATAGGTGGGAGGCTTTGAAGCGGGGGCGCCAGTTCCCGTGGAGCCATCCTTGAAATACCACCCTGTCTCTCTCTGATGTCTAACCGCGACCAGTAAGCCTGGTCCGGGACCCTGCATGGTGGGCAGTTTGACTGGGGCGGTCGCCTCCCAAAGTGTAACGGAGGCGCGCGATGGTGGGCTCAGGCCGGTCGGAAACCGGCTGTCGAGTGCAATGGCATAAGCCCGCCTGACTGCGAGAGTGACAGCTCGAGCAGAGACGAAAGTCGGCCATAGTGATCCGGTGGTCCCGCGTGGAAGGGCCATCGCTCAACGGATAAAAGGTACTCTAGGGATAACAGGCTGATCTCCCCCAAGAGTCCACATCGACGGGGAGGTTTGGCACCTCGATGTCGGCTCATCACATCCTGGGGCTGGAGCAGGTCCCAAGGGTTCGGCTGTTCGCCGATTAAAGTGGTACGTGAGCTGGGTTTAGAACGTCGTGAGACAGTTCGGTCCCTATCTGCCGTGGATGTTGGAGACTTGAGAGGATTTGTCCCTAGTACGAGAGGACCGGGATGAACATACCTCTGGTGCACCGGTTGTCGCGCCAGCGGCACAGCCGGGTAGCTAAGTATGGACGGGATAACCGCTGAAAGCATCTAAGCGGGAAACCCACCTCAAAACTAGGTCTCCCCAAGGGTCGTGGTAGACCACCACGTTAATAGGCCAGATGTGAAAGCGTGGTAACACGTGCAGCTAACTGGTCCTAATCACCCAATAGGCTCACTCCTTCACTGTCCTAACCGACAGACCGTGCACAGAAATCATCCATGCACAACGTCATACACTCACTCTCTCAAAAACCAACCGGTCCACACCACCAAAGGGTGGTCTGGATGACCTGGTGGCTATGGCGGGGCGTGTTCCACCCGATCCCATCCCGAACTCGGCCGTGAAAAACCCCAGCGCCTATGATACTGCGGCTTAAGCCGCGGGAAAGTCGGTCGCCGCCAGGTCTTCCAAACCACCCTATCAATACATCCTCACCCGCGGGGTGGAGCAGCCCGGTAGCTCGTCAGGCTCATAACCTGAAGGCCGCAGGTTCAAATCCTGCCCCCGCAACCAAAATTTCCAAATAAAATCAATTTGTTAGCCCGCTCACAGAGCGGGCTTTCTGCGTTCTGCTCCACGCGCAGGATGCGTATAGGATGCAAACGGGAGTCGTAGTAGGGCGTAAACGGCCCGCGAAATCACAGCTTCACGATCGCGTGATTTTGAGCGGCTGTAGCACCGGGAACGACTTCGGCAGGTAACTGATCTCACCATGTCGAACCATACGGCAGGCTGCTGCCGGGATCATCCCAGATACATCCGCGAAAAGAGGACTTCCCTAAGGTGCCGTGGCACCGGGAATCCTCTCTTTTTTGCTGTCTGGATGAATGCCGATACGGGGGAGGGACGATGACTCCGGTTGGTGCAAGAGGCAGTGTCATCGGGAAGCTATTATGCTGAGAACTCACGTGTCGTCAGCATTCTGTTCGACGACGCAGATGTAGATATTCCTGCTGACCCCGGAGTCAGCAGGAACAGCCCAGATCAGCCGTGACAGGCGCATCCGGCATGGTGGCATCCGGCTCCATCCTTGTGATGCGTCGCGCAGGCTTCGTCACAATAGATGCGACCATCTTTCTCGACGCCGTTGTTAACGCTGACCACGCACACGCAGTCTGGGCAGGCACATTTTACGGATTCAACGGTAACGCTCATGGGTCTTCTCCTTCGGTAATGGCTTCGTCCACGTCATGCGGTTCAGTGACGTGTTCGATCATGTTGGTCAGCATCTGCCGGACATGACAGTCCGGCAGGTCATAGAACACCTGCTTGCCGTGACGTGTGCCTTTGAGCAGACGCGCACTGCGGAGCAGACGGAGATGATGCGACGTCAATGAAGGACTGAGGTCCAGCGTGTCCGCAATATCTCCAACGCTCATGGGCTGAGAGAGGCATGATGCGACAATCCGCAAGCGGTTCGGATCGCCAAGGAGGCGGAACATTTCTCCGAGTTCAGTGGCATGATCAGCAGTCAGCATCGTTATTCCCAAACACATGAACATGTATTCATATATCGGTGTGAGGAGAGGGGTGCAAGCATTTTCGTCATAGGAATGATGGCGGAAAGCCGGAAAGAGGAAATGACGACGCGCGCGCCGCCGCTCACTGTGATGGAGCGAAAACCTGAAGATCAATCGTCACAGGATGGCGTTCCTGTAGCGTGATCCGATGCGTGACGGACACAATTGTTACTGACGGGATATGGTCGCGCAGGAGGTCATAGAGCTGGTTTTCAGAAGCGGCATCAAGATTCGATGTCGATTCATCCAGAAACACCCATGCCGGCTGGTTCAGCAGGACGCGACCAAACATCAGACGTTGCTGCTCTCCCGGCGACAGCCGTTCAGCCCATCTGGCCTCGGTATCCCGATCATCGATCAGGGCCGACAGGCCGACCTGCGCGAGGACGGAGTAAAGACGATCATCGGAAACGGTCTCGGGGGAGCGGGGATAGCATAGGGTGGCGCGCAGGGTTCCAAGAGGAAGGTATGGGCTTTGCGGAACGAACATCATCTCCTCCGCAGGCAGTCGTATTGTGCCGCTGGTGAACGGCCAGACACCGGCGAGCGTGCGTAAAAGAGTCGATTTTCCGAGACCTGATGGCCCTAACAGGACAATATCATGTCCTTTGGGCAATGTTATGTTTACCGACGACAGAAGCACCGAATCATCCGGACGGTATATATCCAGATTATCAGTCACAATGTCGCACACGGTCGGCGTAATGTCGCGCGTGGTTTTCCCGATGCCGACGGACGCACGATCCATCGTGCGCTGGAAAGTGGCCAGACGAGTGACATTGGCCCGCCACTCAGTAAGTGACGCGTAGGAGGACCAGATCCATCCGAGTGCGTCCTCGACGCGGGAAAAAGCCTGCACAAGCTGCATCAGCGTACCGAAGGTGATCTTGCCAGCGAAATAGCGGATTGATCCGACGAGAAGAGCAAAATTTCCTGATAATGTTCCCAGACCATCCGTCAGGAATCCAAGCCATTTGGCGCGTTTCATAATCCCGAGGCAGTTGTCGTAGATGACGTCGAATTTCCCGATCAGAAGACGCTTCTCATGATTGGCCCCATCACTGAGAGCGATGCTGGCCGCGTGATCGCGGATATGAACCAGACTGTACCGGAAGTCGGCTTCCGCTTTCTGCTGGGCGATCCGCAGTGGAATCAGGCGACGACCCGTCAGATGCGTGACGGCCGACGCAAAGAGAGAATAAAGAAGGGCGATCCACAGGAAATAGCCTGGGATACGCACGCCGAATATCGAGATCGCACCTGACAGCACCCAGAGTAGGCCGACATAGCTGAACAAAGTGACAAGCCGTGACACGATGTCGAGGAACTGTGCCAAGGTGTCGCGCACGAAACCGTCGATATCTTCCTGGATGCGCTGATCGGGATTATCGCCAACAGCGGTCAGACCGGTTTCCTCTATGGCAATCCGGAAAGCGACGTTCTGGTCAAGCCACTGACTGACCATACGATGTGTGAGCCAGCGCCGCCAGCGCAGTTGCAGCAATTGTTGCAGGTAGGTGGCGTACACCGCCGCCAGCAGGGTAGGAACGGCGATGATGAAGAAGCCGGGGATCAGCATCGTCGGGGTGCGAACGAACCAGAACAGACCACGCAGGAAGGATGTGACGTCCCGCTGCTGCAGCGCGGTATAGAAAATATTCCGCGAAAACGATTGCAGCACATCCGCTCCCACGAGCAGAAGGGTCAGCCCCAGTACGACGCCAAGCAAACCCCACGCAGACTTTCGTTCATCCGAGGTGAAATAGGGGCGGCTCAGGTACCAGAGATCCGCGAGAGCAGCGCCTAGTCCTCTCATGTGCCAAAGACCTGGGACAGGCGGGAGCGGGAGGCGTCAGCCAGCAGGTTGATGGCCGTTTCCATAGCTATTGTTGGTGCATCCGGGTTTCCATACTCCCGGATGGAGACGGTTCCCGCCTGCGCTTCTTTCTTCCCGACGATCAGCAGTACGGGTACTTTCGCGAGACTGTGTTCACGGATCTTATAGGCAATTTTCTCGTTACGCAGATCGGGTACCACGCGGATGCCAAGCTGGCGGAGTGCTTTGATCAGATCGTCCGCGTAATCGTCTGCGGCGGCGGTGATTGTCGCCACAACGACCTGAACGGGAGCGAGCCAGAAGGGCAGATGGCCGGCATGGTGTTCAAGGAGAATGCCGATGAAACGTTCCAGCGAACCGAACAGGGCGCGGTGCAGCATGACGGGCGGATGCTTGTCCCCATCCGCGCCGACATAATGCGCGTCCAGACGCTGAGGCAGATTGAGATCGACCTGCACGGTACCGCACTGCCAGTCTCGTCCGATTGCATCACGCAGTACGAATTCCAGCTTGGGGCCGTAAAAGGCGCCTTCCCCCGGATTGCGCGTGTAGGAAAGGCCCGAAGCTTCGACCCCGCGCCGTAACGCGTCCTCTGAGCGATCCCAGATCTCGTCCGATCCGACACGTTTTTCGGGCCGGTCGGAGAATTTGATACGGACATCGTTGAAGCCAAAATCTTTATAGATCGAAAGCACGAGATGGCAGATCCGCTGCGTCTCAGCTTCCATCTGCTCCGGCGTGCAGAAAATATGCGCGTCATCCTGCGTAAATGCCCGCACGCGCATGAGGCCATGCAGCGCCCCTGACGGTTCGAAGCGGTGGACCTTGCCGAATTCAGCCATCCGCAGGGGCAGGTCACGATAACTCTTCAGGCCATGACGGAAAACCTGCACACCACCAGGGCAATTCATAGGTTTGAGAGCATAGGTGCGGCCTTCGGTTTCGGTGGTGAACATGTTCTCCCCGAATTTTTCCCAGTGGCCGGAAGCCTGCCAGAGAGACAGATCCATAATGTCGGGCGTATTGATCTCTACATAGTTCTCGTCCTGCTGGCGCGCGCGTAAATAAGCAAGAAGCGCCTGGAACAGTGTCCAGCCGTTTGGATGCCAGAATACTGCTCCCGGTGCTTCAGGCTGGAAATGGAACAGATCCATCTCACGCCCGAGACGGCGATGATCACGGCGTGCCGCTTCTTCCTGGCGCTGCTCCCACGCCGCAAGTTCGTCCGCATCACGACAGGCCGTGCCATGAATCCGCTGTAGCATCGGATTGTTCCGGTCACCTTTCCAGTAGGCACCGGCTGTGCCGAGAAGCCGAAAGGCGTGTCCGATCTGCTCGGTGCTAGCGAGATGTGGCCCCCGGCAGAGATCGACGAAGTTGCCCTGTCGGTAAAAGTTCAGGATAGCATCAGCAGGTAGGGACCGGATGATCTCCGCCTTGTAGGGCTGTCGGTTCTCCTGACACCAGGCAAGTGCGCTCTCACGCGTCCATTCTTCCCGGATGATCGCTTCGTCCCGATCGACAATCTCGTGCATACGGGCTTCGATCCGCACGAGATCATCATCTGTGAAAGGGCGCTCAACAGCGAAGTCATAGAAAAATCCCTGCTCCGTGGCTGGTCCTGTCGCAAGGGCGGTGCCGGGAAAGAGTTCGCTGACGGCCTGCGCCAGAACATGGGCGGTGTCATGCCGGATCAGGGAAAGCGCATCGGCGTCCGACCGGAAAACAGGCTCAGAAGGTCGGTCGCCTGACATGATTGCCGAAAGGTCGGAGAGAGCGCCGTCCACACGCCGGGCGAGAACGTCCTTTGGAGAATGTGATGCGGAACGGGAAGCGATGGTGGTCGATGACATGGGAGAACCTTGACGAAGAAGGGCGATGAGAGGGCAGCGGCTCATTTGGGGGCGCGTGTCGGAAGATCGTTCTGTTGGGGGCGTTGCAACGCGGACGAGAAAGAAGGACACGTACTGCACTGCGCGCAGACGCCCTGCACTTCCATCACCCGGTGCCTGACCTGGAATCCAAGGGTCTCGGCTGCGCTGTCGATCTGCTGGCACGATGACGTGGTTTCCACCGCCTGAGCGGCACCACATCGATCGCAGATACAGTAGACGAGGCGCGACGGATCGCCTGTCCGGATCCGCACGAAGGCATTTCGACTTTCGAGCCGCCCGACGAGCCCGTCAGCGATCAGCTTTTCCAGGGCTCTATAAATTGTAGGCGGGGCAACGCGACGGCGATCCGGATGACTGACACACCGGAGGATATCATAAGCCGATAACGGCAAATCTGTCTTAGTCAGCGCGTCGAGCACATCACTCAGCAAAGAGGTGGTCCGGCCATTTGGGGTATTGGAAACCTGATGGACGCCGCGAGAAGGGTGCGTGACATGTTCTTTCATCGGGAAACCGTATCCATCACAAGGATTGGCCCCGGAATCGCACCGTTTGGGTCACTGGCCGGGAGACGATGGAGGCAGCCAGGTTCGCCTTCAGCAGCTCCCTTGATAAACGCAACGGCGAAAGGCGACAGGGTACTGACGATGCCGCTCTTCGGGTCCTGATTGCTGCACCATTCCGCCCCAGTGCGCCCATAGCCGCAGATCAGCCTGAGCGCATCAGGAGGAAGCTCGAATATTGCATCACTACTGAGGGAGGCCATCAGTCGGATGTGCTGTCGGATGCCTCCCGTCAAAGCAGCGAACAGAGAGGATAGATCCACGACATCCGTCAGAATGACGGGAGGCCAATCCTGAAGCACAGCCGGGGTTGCAAGGTAATCCGCGATCTCCGAAGGCATGCCGGTGAGAGTGAGAGGAGACGGGGAGCCCGACCAGCCTGTGACCGACTTCTCCCAAGCTGCTGGCACCCTGCGGCCCCATACGACCATATCAACATCGGGCCGTTGCAGATCCATCACGACGGCCGCGTGGGAACAGGCGACTACATGGGGTGTGGGACAGCCAAGAGCGGCGTCTTCTGGTGTATCGACTTTCGCTGCGGGCCAACTCTCCATGAACAGCATGACACCGGGACTCTCCTGCGGCGCACGCGCTGACAGGGGCATGTTCATTGAGACGGGATGTTGCTGTGTGGAAGACGGCATGGCTCCAGCGCTTGACGAGAGGTGGGCGATGTTCGTAATGTTATATTATAACATAACATAGTCAATGTCGGGACGAGGGTTGAATGGACACACTGATTGAAACGCCCCGGAAAATGCGGGCACGCCCGACACGGGCTCAGGCAGAAGAAGCCGTACGGACTCTGCTTGCCTGGACTGGTGATGATCCCGATCGCGAGGGGCTGGTCGGCACGCCCGATCGCGTGGTGCGGGCCTATGAGGAGTTTTTCGAGGGGTATCAGGATGATCCGGTTGCTCTTCTGGAGCGGACCTTCGCAGAGACCGGAAACTACAATGAAATGGTGGTACTGCGCGACATCCGGCTGGAATCCCATTGTGAACATCATATCATTCCACTGATTGGTAAGGCGCATGTGGCTTACCTGCCTGACAGGCGGGTGGTCGGCATCAGCAAGCTGGCGCGTCTTGTAGACGTCTTCGCCCATCGCCTTCAGATTCAGGAAAAACTGACAGCCCAGATCGCCGACACGATCCAGAGCGTTCTGCAGCCGCGCGGCGTTGCGGTCGTGATCGACGCGGCGCACCAGTGCATGACCACACGTGGGGTGCATAAGCCGGGCGTGAGCATGGTCACCAGTCGCCTGCTAGGCGAGTTCGAGACCTCGGAACCCTTACGTCGCCAGTTCTTCGCTATGGCGGGAATAGGGGGCGTATGATGGGCGAAGCTCTCCCTTCTGCATCAACAGCGTTCCAACCTCGTGTCTCTATCGAGCAGGTCGAGGAAGGAACCGATCTCGCCCCGCGTTTCGACGTCAGGGGACTGCTGACCGTGGTCACGACGGACGCAGAGAGTGGGGATGTGATGATGGTCGGCGTCATGAACGCCGAGGCGCTCGCCCTCACCATCGAAACCCGCGAGGCGCATTACTGGAGCCGAAGTCGCCAGTGCCTCTGGAGGAAAGGGGCTACGAGCGGGCTGATCCAGCATGTCATCGAAATGCGGATCGACGACGATCAGGACGCGGTCTGGTTGCGCGTGCGCACTGCGGGCACAGGAGCGAACTGCCATGTGGGTTATCGAAGCTGTTTTTACCGGCGTGTCGATCTCCCTGCTGATGAAGTCGTTTCGGCGTCATTGGCTGAACTCGTCTTTTGCGAAACGCACAAGACCTTCGATCCGGTCGTCGTCTATGGCGACGTCCCGAACCCGACGCAGCTCTAGAGGAGAAACACCTATGGACAACAGGCTTCCCGTCACCGTGCTGTCCGGCTTTCTGGGCGCGGGCAAGACGACCCTGCTCAATCATGTTCTGAATAACCGCCAGGGCTATAAGGTCGCGGTCATCGTAAATGACATGAGCGAGGTCAATATCGACGCCGATCTGGTGCGAGAGGGCGGCAGCAATCTGTCGCGCACCGATGAGAAGCTGGTCGAAATGACCAATGGCTGCATCTGCTGCACCCTGCGCGATGATCTGTTGCAGGAAGTGCGGCGGCTCGCGGAGGAGCGGAAATTCGATTATCTGCTCATTGAATCCACAGGCATCGCAGAACCGCTGCCTGTCGCTGCGACGTTCGAATTCCGTGACGAGAATGATGTCAGCCTGAGCGATATCGCACGGCTGGATACGATGGTGACCGTCGTGGACGCGGTCAATCTCCTGCGCGACTATTCCTCCAGCGACTTCCTGAAGGATCGGGGCGAAACAGCCGGGGAGGACGACGAGCGCGCTCTGGTCGATCTGCTTGTCCAGCAGATCGAGTTTGCCGATGTCGTGGTCATCAACAAAGTCTCCACCGCCACGCCGGATCAGGTGGACGCGGCGCGGAAGATCATTCGTGCGCTGAATGCGGACGCCGACATCATTGAGACCGATATGGGACGGGTTCCTGTTGAACGGATCCTGAATACCGGTCGCTTCGATTACGACAAGGCGCACCAGCATCCGTTGTGGTTCAAGGAACTTTACGGGTTTGCCAATCATGTTCCTGAAACAGACGAATATGGCATCCGCAATTTCGTCTACCGGGCGCGGCGTCCGTTCGAGCCCGCGAAATTCCAGGCCTTTCTTGACCGGAACTGGCCGGGTGTCGTGCGCGCCAAAGGTCATTTCTGGCTGGCCACGCGCCCGGACTGGGTAGGAGAAATGAGTCAGGCCGGAGCCCTTGTGCGGAGCGAAGCAATGGGGTTGTGGTGGGCCGCGATACCGAAAAACCAGTGGCCGGACAGCGATCAGTGGCGGGATTTTGTTCTGGGGAACTGGGATTCCGTCTATGGCGACCGGCGGCAGGAAATCGTCTTCATCGGCACGGCGGAGATGGATGAAGCAAGACTGTGCCGGGATCTTGACGCCTGTCTTGTGCCGGATCTTGGAGATACTCCTTTCGAGCCGTCACGCTACGCACGACTGCCCGATCCTTTTCCGGTCTGGCGTCGCCAGTCGGAAAGTCTTGAACCGGCCTGATCGCGCAATCACACGTCATTCCTAAGGACTCTATTTCCATGAAAACCCGAGCTGCCATTGCGTGGGAACCTAACATGCCGCTTGAGATCGATCTGGTTGATCTCGAAGGCCCGAAAGACGGTGAGGTTCTGGTTCGTATCGTGACCACGAGCCTGTGTCATACAGATATGTTCACCCTGTCAGGGCATGATCCGGAAGGACGCTTTCCGTGTATTCTCGGCCACGAAGGGGTGGGTATCGTCGAGGATGTGGGCAAAGGCGTGACCTCTGTTGCCCCGGGGGATCATGTCATTCCGCTCTATATTCCCGAAGACCCGAACTGCCCGATGATCCGCTCGGGCAAGACCAATCTTTGCTCGACCATCCGCGAGACACAGGCGCTCGGGCTGATGCCCGACGGCACCAGCCGTTTTTCATACAAGGGCCGCCAGATCTTTCATTACATGGGCACCAGCACGTTCAGCGAATACACCGTGTTGCCCGAAATTGCTGTGGCGAAGATCACCAAAGATGCGCCGCTTGCCAAAGCCAGCGTCATGGGGTGCGCCGTCCCGACAGGCATGGGCGCCGTGCGGAACGCCGCGAAGGTGGAAGCGGGCTCGACCGTGGCTGTCTTTGGTCTCGGCGCGATCGGTATGGCTGTTATACAGGGCGCTGTCATGGCTGGCGCTTCCCGGATCATCGGCATCGACACCAATCCGGCGAAGTTTCTGCTGGCCCGAAATCTGGGTGCCACCGATCTTGTTAATCCGACCGATCATACCGATCCGATCCAGAAGGTGATCATCGAGATGACGGGTGGCGGGGTGGATTATTCCTTCGAGGCGATCGGTCGCGTCGATGTCATGCGCGCGGCCCTTGAGTGCTGCCATAAAGGCTGGGGTGAATGCACGGTCATCGGTGTTGCCGGGGCTGGCGAGGAGATCTCGACGCGGCCTTTCCAGTTGATCACGGGGCGCGTCTGGCGGGGCACGGCTTTTGGGGGCGTAAAAGGGCGTTCGCAGTTACCCGGCATGGTCGATGAATGGCTTGCGGGCAAGTTCAGCGTTGATCCCTACATCACCCACAACATGACGCATGACCGGATCAATACGGCATTTGATCTTCTTCATCGGGGAGAGGCCATTCGCTCTGTCATGCACTATCAGCCGGGCGAAACCCTGTCGAATGACCTGCCCGGCGAAATTCTGGCCGATCTTTAAGGAGACGAAACGTGGCTATGCTGAGACCCAATCCGCGTGGTGATTTCCCCGTAGTTTCTGAAAGCGCCTTTGTCGACCCGACCGCGATCCTTTGCGGTCATGTGATTGTCGAGGACGATGTCTTCATCGGCCCCTATGCCGTTATTCGTGCCGATGAAGCCGATGAAAATGGCCATGTCGAGCCCATCCGGATCGGGAGTGGATCGAACATTCAGGATGGTGTTGTCATCCACTCGAAAGATGGTGCGGCCGTGACAATCGGATCGCGCACTTCAATCGCCCATCGCTCGATCATTCACGGTCCCTGCACCGTGGGAGACGAGGTATTCATCGGATTCAATTCCGTGATCTTCAACTGCACGGTCGAGCGTGGTTGTGTGGTGAGGCACAACTCCGTTGTCGAGGACTGCGTGTTGCCAACGGGTTTTTACATTCCGTCCACAACGACGATTCATTCGAATACGGATCTGCTGACGATCCCGCAGGTCACGCAGGATGCGACCGCATTTTCTGAAAGCGTCGCGGAGATGAACGTCAGTCTGGCGCGGTCCTATCGACGCATTGCAAACGAACTCTAGCCCCTCCGAACAAGCGAGGCGTTTGAGCAGGTCGGCATGCGTGGTTCTGGTGCTCATGTCCGGGCAACTGGTGTCACCGGGATACGCACAGGAAAAGGAGTTACCTGCTGCAGTGCGGCAGGTGATTCCTGATGATTGTGTCCATTACCGTCTGAACCCGTCCGGCCGTCTTGCCTTTCGGGTCTGGTCCTTGCCGCCTGCGAGTGACGGACACCGTATATGGCTTCTTCCTTGCTCGGTTACTCCTGCCAACACGACGCAGGTGGTCGTCTGGGAAGATCGGACGGGCCACGCGGAGTTACTGATGTTTCGACGTTGGGATCAGGATGTGTGGTCTTCGACGCCTTACCTGTTCAATGTGACCTATGACGAACGAACGGGTGTTTTGACCTCCTTGTACAGGGAGGATGCCTTGGGCGATTGCGGCACATGGACGGTCTGGCGTGCCGACTGGGGCCACTTCATCATGCGAAGCCTGGAAGCCAAGACGGTATGTGATGGACATGAAGGTCCATACCGTCTGATTTATTCTTCAGAAGGAGATCATCCGTCATGACGCAGACAGGCGACGGCCAGAAGAATGCTCACCCTCTGCGGCTCACGAACACACTGTCTGGCAGCAAGCAGATTTTCGTACCGCGTGATCCGAACCGGGTCACGATGTATGTCTGTGGACCGACCGTCTATAACTACGCCCATCTTGGGAATGCGCGTTCGGCTGTAGTTTTCGATCTGCTGTATCGTATTTTACGACACTCCTACGGATGTGTCCTGTACGCCCGTAATTTCACCGATGTCGACGATAAGATCAACGCCGAGGCGGTCCGCACGGGGCAACCGATCGGGGCGATCACCGATCGGTTTATCAGTGCCTATCATGCTGACATGGCGGCTCTCGGTGTTCTGCGGCCAGATTTCGAGCCGCGTGTGACGGAGCACCTCTCCGACATCATCGCCCTGATCGACCGGTTACTTGAAGCAGGTCATGCCTATCAGGCGGCGGGACATGTTCTGTTCCACGTCCCGTCCTTCGCCGATTATGGCCGACTGTCGGGGCGGAGCCGCGAGGATGTCATTGCGGGAGCGAGAGTGGAGGTTGCGCCGTTCAAACGTGACCCGGCCGATTTTGTTCTATGGAAGCCGTCCTCGGATGACGCGCCGGGCTGGGAAAGTCCGTGGGGGCGGGGACGGCCTGGATGGCATATTGAATGCTCCGTAATGACGGAGCATTGTCTCGGTCTGCCGATCGATCTTCATGGCGGCGGTCAGGATCTGATTTTTCCGCATCATGAAAATGAGATCGCACAGAGTGTGAGCGCGCGAAACGGTGCTGCTTATTGCGATTTTTGGGTGCATAATGGCTTCGTTACCGTTGACGGGCGCAAAATGTCGAAGTCTCTCGGAAATGTTGTTCTCGCGCACGATCTTCTGAAACGCCACGATGGTCAGACGATCCGCCTTGCTCTTCTGTCCGCCCATTACCGCCAGCCCCTAGACTGGTCAGATAAACTTCTGACAGGGTCAGGTCGTGCGCTTTCACGTCTGAAGCGTCTGCTGGCGGACACAGTTGCGCCGGATGATGGGGATGCGGTGGAGGCGATCAGCCACAATCCTGTTGTCCTGGCCCTGGAAGACGATCTCAATACGCCGATGGCGCTCAGCGGGCTTTTCGGGATTGCCCGCAAACTTCGCCACACTGACCCCGGCGAGAAACGCTCTCGGTTGAGACATGAACTCGTTGCCGCGTTATCACTGCTGGGCCTCGACCTCGAGAACGACGGTTTGGAAATCAGACGTCATGGGATCAATGCAACACATGATGCGGTCGTGGCGGATATGGTGGCGCAACGTGATGCGGCGCGTCGTCGGAAAGATTATGAAGAAGCGGATCGTCTACGCGCTGCGTTGCAGGTGCAGGGTGTCGCCCTCGACGACACGCACGAAGAGACGCGGTGGGTGATGACTCGGCCTTCTTCTGATTACCCCTGAAAGTCTTACCTGCGTGGAGTGGTCACCGCGAGAACAAAGGCGGCGGCGGTTGCAAAACCATGCGCGAAAGACGTCATTCAGAAGACTCTGGCCGGACGGGGCTGTTAGAAGCAGTTTTGGGGTGTCTGATGGCGGCGCACCGGACGGCGTCGCCGATGCCATTTTTCGATAGAGTCTTCTTAAGCGACGCAACGGCGCGCGCACTCATGACCGTTCCGAGAAGCGCGATACGGATCGTCATGGCATGAATTACACCGGCATCATTGGCTAAGCGACTGATCTCAATGAAGCCCCGCGCACCATGAGCTACAGTCACCATCAGGCCGTATAACTCAACTGCACCTTCGCTGGCGCCGAGTGCCTCGAATGGCATGATCGCATGACCGATGAGTACAGGTTCGACCCGCTCACCGGGAACTTTCTTCCGGTCGATCTCTTCGATAAAGCCGTGACAACACGTTCGTGGAGATCCAGAGACAATGTGCGTGATGACATCTACAACCGGCCCCTATCTCGGCTGTCATCTTGAATCAGATCATCACCAATTTTGGAATCCCAACCGATTCATTCAGCGCAGAAAACGCTCTAGTTGCCATTTCCCTGTGATTGCCAGAAAAACAAAAATCATCTTAAATCGGCTTATGGGTAGTTTTTCACTGGATGAGACGCGCCAAAACGCACTACGAGCAATCTCTCCTATAGAGAAGTTGCAGGTGCCTTCGCGCAGTTCTGGAAAGCTGGTCGTGTTTAGGGGAATACCTTCCCACGATTACTACCTCGTTTTCTTTCTGTTCGTAGATCTTCTTGGTTTCAAATATTTAGGCCCATTTGAGAAGGTCGCATACATTATCCAGCTTGATTTCGAAGGACAACAATACAGCATTGTATACGCAAAGTTTGGAATGCGAATTGAATGTTCCGAAGGTGGTAATCCAGAGGCTGTCTATGCAGCGGTAAAGAGGGGAATTAAAGCTGCAAGACCTTACTACCTTTGGCGAGCAAAAGAGGCGTCCACTACTTCTAACCTAAACCTTGAATCAAAGTGCCCTCAGCTTTGGGAGAAGTACGTTTTCCTAAAAGAGCAAAGTAAAATGCTCTTGGAAAAATTTGAATCCGAAAAAGAAAATCGTGTCGTAGAAAAAGGCTACGATGAAGAAGGCTCTTTAAATTGGACTACAATTTCTTTTCCTGCTTATGACTTTCGTAAGCAATCAGTTTGGCTGCATGAAACCGCTGTAGATGCATTCTTCTGCTGGTGTGAGCAAGCTCTTGTCCATATTGCGGTCCTGATGTGTAAATTGACGACTGGAAAGGAAATCGCTGATTTGCTTCGACGCGAATTTGGAGAAAAGTGCAAATTAGTTTTCGACCTATCAGTCTCTGATGACAAGTTAGTTTATGATGAAATTTTGGACTTGAGAACTGAATTGCGTAACTACGTCGCACACGGATCCTTTGGAAAAGATGGTTCGACTTTTCAGTTTCACTCGCGTGTTGGCTCGGTACCTCTGAAAATATTGGACAACGACAATCGTTCCGAATTTCGGTTTGGAACTTATAACGTGAGGAACTGGGAGAATGACTATGCGCGAATAGAGCGTTTCCTGAGCCAACTGTGGTCAATGGGTAGAGGGCCGGCAAGACAATACCTCGAAACTGGATTCCCATGCGTTCTCACGCTCGCAACGGATGGAACATATCAGCAGGCGATGAAAAGCGACGAAGAAATGGGGAAATTTATCGAGGTCTGGGCCCACATGATTGATGACTCAGCCAATATGGACTTTTGAATTTCTTTTCCTTGCATCTCTACTATTAGGTCGGAACGCAGCATCAGTCGGGTCTCGCACCACATGATAGATGGCTGTTTTCGGGAGTTTAGAGCCTGTTCGGAAAATTATGGGTGAGCATTTCAGCGTATGAGATTGGCATCCGTGGATCCGTGGCGACGAAGATCGTGGCCGGTAACGCGGAAATCGTTATTCCGACTAGCGGTTCGTTTCCTGCATAGCGAACATGAGGTAATCAGTATTTTTCAGATACTTGATTGCAGATAATATCTAAATATAAATTTATTCCAATTATTAATATATAAAAAGGGATATGTGTTCGATGAGCTTTAAAAAGCACTTTAAAGAAATTGGTCTAGCCTATCTCGGGGCGATTGAGGGGGCCGTCGGGTGCCCAATCGATGCAAATTATACTGGCAAAACCTATTTGATATCCGATTTGAATGCCACCTTGCAAAGGTTCTACAGTGAGTGGTCTACAGAGAGCATTTCTGTCCGTTATGGTGAAGTGATAGATAAAAATATAGGTGGTGAAGATAAAAGCATAGGTAATTTAAATTCTGCAGCTTCTATTGATAATGGATTGAGAGAAAAGTGCAGAGATGATCCTGGTATTTTTTTAATAATGAACTTGAAAGATATAGAAAAAATCAGATCTTTGTTGATGTTTGCAGATGCGATATTTTTTTGGGACCCTTTTGAGGAGACATTTTCCCAGAAAAATCAAATTGATAGTGGTGTTGCTGGGTTGGGATTGTCTTTACTCGCACCGGTAAGATCCCTAATTGCAGAAGGATTATTAATTCCTGCACAAATTGGAATGACAAAATCATCTGAAAGTGAACAAGCGGAAGGCGTAGAATTTGATTCGCAACTGATGTGGCAAGGAGCTCTTAGCCCTAAAGAATTTGTAAATCGATTAACGGATACTTCTGAAAAGAAGTATGAATTGTCGGTTCCTGAAGGAATATTGGCGGCCAAAGGATACCGGGGGCATGCTGAAAACAAAATGGCAAGTTTAATTATGCCAGATGTTGTTATCCCAGTAATGGATTATGAAAGTATTTCTAAATATGAGGAATTTTGTAAAAATTCTGATCGTCATTTAACATATCGAGAATTAGAATATATTTACCAAAGCCTTCCTTTTGAAACAGGTTTCATTCTTGATCCAACTAAGCTCACCAATGAAATTCTTTTGGATCTTCGTGAAAGAGATAGCATTTTTTGTGCAATGCGAACGGCTATTCTAACTGCTATAGAAAATTATGAAAAACATATTGGCGAGGACGACGCTGCAAAGTTCATACAAGAGTTCAATGTTGAAATACAGTTGGCGTTTAGAGAACTGAAAGAAAAGGCTTTAGTCTCAAATACATGGAAAGAGTATGTAGATGAAAGTCGTTCATTTTCCACTCGTTTCCTTGCGAAATCAATACCTAATTTAGTAAACGGAACAGTTATCTCTGATATGATGGAGTCACTGACAAACTCTGGAATCACATCAATTGGCAATGTATTGGCTGCTTCATTGAAGACCTATTCTCGCTATAGAAATACAAAAATTTTCATGGATGTTGCTGCGTCTATTCGTGAAAGCCACAGTCAAAATGATATAGTGAGAGTTTAATAAAGAAGATGAGCATGAAGAGAAACTATTCTGGCTTTCTCTGATATTTCCTATAGCGGACATTCCGCCTCCCCTCCATTGCCGAAATTTTTCGGCCGATAATAGGGGGCGGGGTGGCGTGAGTGTAGCAGTCAGAGACAGAGGGCTGCGCGAATTTTCGTGACGGGTTGAGAGGGTAGGGGAGAGTCTCCTATCCGCCCGTCATGGAGTTTTTCGCAATGGCGACCGCTATTCCCAAAATCAGCCTGAGTTCGTCCCGCGACATCCCGTTCAACCGGCTGGTGCTGTCGCAGTCCAACGTGCGGCGGGTAAAGTCCGGCCTGTCGATCGAGGAACTGGCCCGCGACATCGAGCGTCGCGGGCTGCTGCAGAGCCTGAATGTCCGTCCCGTGCTTGATGGCGAAGGGGCCGAGACCGGCACTTACGAAGTCCCTGCCGGCGGACGGCGCTTTCGCGCGCTCGAACTGCTGGTGAAGCAGAAGAAACTGGCGAAGACCGCCCCCGTGCCCTGCGTCGTGCGCGAGGCCGGATCGGCCATTCTCGCCGAGGAGGATTCCCTGGCCGAGAATGTCCAGCGGCTGGCCCTGCATCCGCTGGACCAGTTTCGCGCCTTTCGCGACATGCTGGAAAAGGGCATGTCCGAAGATGAAATTGCCGCCGCGTTCTTCGTGACACCTGCTGTTGTCAAACAGCGCCTGCGGCTGATGACCGTGTCCGACAAGCTGCTTGAGGTCTACGAGCAGGATGGCATGCGACTGGAACAGTTGATGGCCTTTTCCATCAGCGACGACCACGCGCGGCAGGAACAGGTCTGGGAGATCGTATTTCAGAACCATAACCGCGAACCCTATGTCATCCGCCGTATGTTGACCGAAAAGACCGTTCGGGCCTCGGACGCACGCGCCCGTTTCGTGGGGCTGAACGCCTATCTCGCAGCAGGTGGTGCTATCATGCGCGACCTGTTCGAAGCCGATGATGGTGGCTGGCTGCAGGATCCGGCCATTCTGGACAGGCTGGTCATGGAAAAACTGCATACAGCCGCTGAGGATATCCGCGCTGAGGGCTGGAAATGGGTCGAAACGTCCCTGTCGTTTCCATGGGGGCACACACGGCAGTTCGCGGAAATTGATGGCACGGAAGTGCCACTCTCTGATGAAGAAACCGCCCGTCTCGAAGCCCTGCGTGTCGAGCAGGAAACCATAGAAGCAGAATACGCTCAGGCCGATGAATACCCTGACGAGGTCGATGCACGGCTGGGCGGGATTGAACAGGCGATCCTTGCCCTGGAGGAACGGCCTCTGGCGTTCGATCCTGCCGACATGGCGCGGGCAGGGGCTTTCGTCAGCCTCGCCAGCGATGGCACATTGCAGGTGGAGAGGGGGTTCGTGTTGCCCGAGGACATGCCGACCGAGCCCGACGATGCTGATGCCGGCGGTGCCGATAGATACGATCATGCCGCGTATGATGGGCGGGATGAACATATTGCTGGTTATGGCAGCGATGCCGGCGATACTACCGCTCCCGACGTTGAACCCGAGGAAGAAGACGGGATCAAACCACTGCCTGACCGGCTGCTGACCGAACTGACGGCCTGGCGCACGCTGGCGCTGCGGGACGCGTTTGCCAGCAATCCGCACATTGCCCTGACCGAATTCCTACACACGCTTGTGCGGGATGTTTACTGGCAGACACCGGGGGCTGACTGCCTGGAAGCCTATGTCCGGGAAATCCCGCTGCCCGTCCATTCGCCGGATATGCCGGGCAGCCTTCCAGCCCATGGGCTACGGCAGCGCAACGAGGGCTGGAAGCACGATCTGCCTGAGGACGAGGACGCACTGTGGCGCTGGATCGACGGGCTGGACGACACCAGTCGCATGGCATTGCTGGCGCACTGCCTGTCTTTCGGGGTTAACGCGCTTTATGAGCGTATGCCTTCGTATGGGGCCGTGTCGCAGCGCAGCGTGACCGAACGCCTCAAACGGGTAGACCGTCTGGCATTGGCCCTCAGCCTCGACATGGTGGCGGCGGGCTGGCAGCCGACGGTGGAGAACTATCTCGGCCGGGTGACCAAGGCGCGTATCCTGCAGGCGGTGCGGGAAGCGCGCGGTGACGATGCGGCTGACCGCATTGCCCACCTGAAGAAGCCCGACATGGCACGCGAGGCCGAGCGGCTGCTGGAAGGTTCGGGCTGGCTACCCGAAGCGTTGCGCACGATAGGGCGGCCAGATGACACATCTGCCGATATGACGGTAGCTGCTGAAGGCATCGAGGCCATCGCCGCCGAATAAAACGATGGGTTTTGGGATTGTGAGACAGCGGCTTCCGATGCCCGGAAGCCGCTTTTTTATGTCAGGCACCCCGGAAAGAGGGAGAGGGCGGCTTCGCCTTTGGTGCCGAATAACCGGCATAGAGGAGAGTTTTCCATGACCACGACCACCATCCTGCCCCCAGCACCCCGTGGCGCCGCGTCCGGTGGCTTCCGGATCGATCTTTCGCGTGGGGAGCGCAATGCCCGAGTATCGTCCGAATGGTTCTCGCGATCCGATGACGAACGCTATCTGTCGCTGTCCGACCTGCATGCCGCGACTCTGGCGCGGGCAGATCGGGCCACGGCCCGCACGGTGGAAAGCCGCGCCATTCGCGTGGAAGCGTCCCGCGACAATGCCGAACGCCTGACGCTGACCGTGCCGGGACAGAATGAGCCGATCGCACCCACACACTGGTCGTTCGGCCAGATGTGCAGCCTAGTCGGCGCGCCGTCGTCCTACCTGCGTAACCTTCCGGCCCCGCTGGCAGCGATCAACCTGCAGCACGGCCTGCTGTCGCACCGCGCCGAACTGGTGAAAACACTGGAAACCGAAGACGGGCGCGTCGAGCTGCGCGCCGTAACCGGTCCTGATTATGGCCGCATCTGGGACCATGAACTGGTGGGTGCCGTGCGGAAGATCGCCGGCGACGGCACAGGCGATACCAACTGGAAGGTGCCCGGTGTGATTGACTGGGCGACCATGACCCATAATCCGTACGTGGACATCACGAAGGAAACCACGACGCTCTACGCATCTGATCGCGACGTATTCCTGTTCCTTGTGGACGATACGCATCCGATCGAGGCGGGACGCCTGCCCAATGGCGATCCTGATCTCTATTTCCGGGGCTTCTACGCCTGGAATTCGGAAGTCGGCAGTAAAAGTCTTGGCATTGCGTCCTTCTACCTGCGCGGAGTGTGCCAGAACAGGATGCTCTGGGGTGTGGAAAATTTCGAACAGATCACCATCCGGCATAGCAAGTTTGCCGCTTCGCGTTTCGTGCATCAAGCCACGCCGGCGCTCCGGAGTTTCGCCACGGCCAGTCCGACCTCGTTCATCTCGGGCATTCAGGCCTCACGTCGCGCTCTGGTGGCGAAGAACGATGATGATCGTGAAACGTTCTTACGTCGTCGCGGGTTCTCGAAACCGGAAACCACGAAGATCATCGAAACGGTGCTGCACGAGGAAGGGCGCAAGCCCGAGAGCGTGTTCGATTTCGTGCAGGGCATTACCGCACTGGCACGGACGAAGACCAATCAGGACACACGCCTCGATCTGGAGGGAAGGGCGCGCAAGCTGATGGAGAAGGTCGGATGAAGCCGGTCATCATCAGAAACTGGCGTGATGGGGAAGGGGCGGCGGACGAGGTCCGCCGCCTTTCACCTGTCAGCAGGTCAGTCGTTCAGGCTGTCCTTGAGCGCCTTGGCAGGCGTGAAGGCCAGCTTGCGCGAGGCCGCAATCTGGATGGTCGCGCCCGTGGCCGGGTTGCGGCCTTCGCGGGCGGCGACTTCTTTCACCTTGAACTTGCCGAAGTTCGGCAGGGTGATGTCGTCACCCGCTTTGGCAGCGGCGGTCATGGTGTCGATCAGGGCGTCCAGCACCTTGCGGGTATCGGTCTTGCTCGTGTCAGTGGTGGTGGCGATATGATCGACCAGATCGGCAATCTTCATGGAACTATCCTTCGTTATCTGTCGGGCCGGAACCCGCTGCTCCTGCCGTTACGGGGGAATTATGGCGTCTTCAAGCCTGCAGGGAGGGTGCGATGACAGACATGCCGCCATGGGATGCCGCCGATCTGGCCCGCAGGCTGGCGGAGAACGCAGAAGCGGTGTGCCGTCATTACCTCTCGGCCGGGCGACGGCATGGCAATTACTGGCTGGTCGGCGATGTCCACAACACGCCGGGACGGTCGCTCTATGTCCGTCTGCATGGGGGACCGGATGGACGTGGCCGTGCGGGAAAATGGACGGATGGCGCAACAGGGCAGCATGGCGATCTGCTCGACATCATCCGCGAAAGCCTCGGGCTGCTGGATTTTGGTGATGTCGCCGACGAGGCCCGGCGCTTTCTCTGCCTGCCGCAACCACAGCCACGACCAGCCTCTGATCGCGGTCGTTCCGATGCGTTCGGGCATGACGCTTCCCCGCAGGCATCAGGAACCGCTGATGCGGCACGAAGGCTCTGGGCCATGTCCCGCCCAATTGCCGGGACGCAGGCGGAAACCTGGCTGCGCCATCGTGACCTCACCCGCCTGACGGACCTGTCCTCGCTGCGTTTCCATCCTGACTGCTACTACCGCGCCGATACTGACAGTCCGACCGAGACCTGGCCTGCCATGATCGCCGCTGTGACCGACCTTCAAGGCCGCGTGACCGGCGTGCATCGCACCTGGCTGGCGCGCGACGGACGCGGCAAGGCCCCTGTCGAAATCCCCCGCCGGGCGATGGGCGACCTGCTCGGCCATGCCGTGCGCTTTGGCACGGTGTCTGACGTTCTGGCGGCAGGCGAGGGGATCGAGACGGTGCTGTCGCTCCACGAAATCATGCCCGATCTGGCACTGGCCGCGTGCCTGTCCTCGGCGCATCTCGCCGCCATGGCGTTTCCGCCTGCCCTGCGCCGCCTTTATGTGCTGCGCGATGACGACCCGGCCGGCGACCATGCGGTGACGACCCTGCTCGCCCGGACGCAGGAGGCCGGGATCGAGTGCCTTTTGCTGTCACCGCGTCTGGCGGATTTCAACGATGATCTGCGCTATCTCGGGTGCGGGGCGATGCGGGCGATCCTGCATCCCCAGCTTGCCCCGCAGGACGTGGCGCAGTTCCTGCATCCGTTCACGCACTGAGGCGGGCCGGGAAGGGGGTGTGCGGGTTAACTTCTTTCCGGTGTGGTGCGGGGCTGTCCCGTTTCCGGATAGGGCGCGCCCGCGGCCTTTTCTGGAGGGGAGCGGGCGTCAGTCAGGCCGGGCCTGCAATGGCGGAGACGGCTATTTTCCGCCGCGCGTGCCGCGCTTTGCATCGCGAAGCAAAATAGCCGTCTCCCTGCCATCCTCCACTGCGTTCCGGCCGCGCGTTGCGCGGTTCCGGCCCGGCCTTCGTCTGCCGCTTTCCGCCCCCGGAAAGGCCGCGAGAGGCGCGGCCAGAACCGGAGGACAGACCTATGACCCGCACACAGGACGATTTCGAACCCGCACACGCCACCTCTTCCACCGCCCACGTGCTGGCCGAGCTTCAGCTTTACGGCCACCGTCCCTTCGAGGATGAGCCGGACCCGAGGCCCTTGCCCGACGCCAGCCAGATCGAGGGCGCGGTGGCTGACATCTTCGACGCCCTGTCAGCCACTCTGACCGACACAAGGCTGGAACCCGATCTCGAACCGCTGCTCTGGTCTACCGTCAATGTCTTTCACCGCATGGTCGGGCAGGTGGAGCGCGATCTCGACCGTAACGAGGCGGCGCAGAAACGCAGCCAGCAGGAACAGGATGGCAGCGAGATCCGCTCGGTGGAACTGGAACGCCTCATCGCCGAGGGACTGACCCTGCTGGAGCGACGCAACGCCTACGAGATCTTCCGTGACCTCGCCTGCGACCAGTTCGAACGCCTGACGATGTCGCCCTGGCGGCCCCGCTCCGGCTCGCTGGTCAGCCGCAGCACCCTGACGGCGTCCATGATTGACAGTCGTGATTTCCTCAACGCCCGCCGCAAGGCCGAAACAGAACTGCTCGTGCCTCCCGGACCAAAGGTCGCGGTGACCGGTGGTCTCGATTACGAGGACCATCACCTGATCTGGAACCGGCTGGACAAGGTGCGCGAGAAGCATCCCGACATGGTGCTGCTGCATGGTGGTTCACCGAAGGGCGCGGAATTCATCGCCTCCCGCTGGGCCGATCATCGGCAGGTCGCGCAGATCGCTTTTAAGCCGGACTGGAACCGGCACGGCAAGGCCGCCCCGTTCCGGCGCAACGACGCCCTGCTGAAAGTCCTGCCCGTAGGCGTCATGGTGTTTCCGGGATCGGGCATTCAGGACAATCTGGCTGACAAGGCCAAACAGATGGGCATCCCGGTCTGGCGGTTCCGCAAGGACAGTGGCGCGTAAGCGCCATTGTCTTTTTCGATGCATCCCGAAAACGATGAGTACCACAAACGATTTTTCGCGTAGCGCCGATCGCTCAGAACTGTCCGTCGGGCTCTCTGTTGCCCGCGCTACCGGTTGAAGCAAACGGGATGGACCGCGCCCCGGAAGGCCCCACCCGGAGAGATCGGATGCGGGGCGTGACCTCTTTCCCCGTTCCGGCTGCGGGGACGATGGATGAGGGAGGCGATGGTCCCCTTCCTCGTCGGTGAACAGGTCGAAACAGCAGTGAACTGCCCCGGGTTTACCGGAGAGCGATTTGTTCAGTAATCAGGCAGCGATATCAAGCCCGCTCTGATCTTCATAGAAGGCGCGTTCGGCTTCGGCGGGCGGCCTGTAGCCGATTGGTGCTAATAGGCGTCGATTATTATACCAGTCCACCCATCTGAGGGTTTCCCATTCGACCTGCGCCATGGATTTCCATGGCCCCAGATGATGGATGACCTCGGCCTTGTATAAACCGTTGATGGTCTCTGCCAGCGCATTGTCGTAGCTGTCACCGACCGTGCCGACTGAGGCGTCTATGTCAGCCAGCGCCAAGCGTTCGGTATATCGGATCTACAGATATTGTGAGCCACGGTCCGAATGATGGATCAGCACCTTATTTCCCGCAGGCTTTCGTTGCCAGATGGCCTGTTCAAGGGCGTCGAGCACGAACTGGGTGGTCATGGAAGTCGAGACTTTCCAACCCACGATCCTGCGGGCGAACACATCGATGACGAAAGCCACATAGACCATGCCATTCCAGGTCTGGACATAGGTGAAGTCCGAAACCCAGAGCTGGTTGGGGGCCTCGGCCCGGAACTGCCGGTTAACCCTGTCATTGGGACAGGGGCGCGCCGTATCCGGACGGGTCGTGATGACCTTCCGGCCCCGGATGACACCCTTCAGACCCATCTTGCGCATCAGGCGCTCAACAGTGCAACGCGCCACCTGTCGCCCTTCACGGTGCAGGCTATGCCACACCTTGCGCGCACCATAAACAGCACGGTTGTCCTGCCAGATCCGGCGGATATGTTCCATCAGTTCCCTATCGCGCCGGGCACGCGGGCTGGCCGTGGCCGGATCTCTTGCTATGGCCGCCTGCTGGTAAAACGTGGACGGGGCAATCGGCAGAACGCGACAGATTGGCTCGACCCCGTAATCGGCACGGCAGGTTTCAATAAACGCGATCATTTGCGAAACGGGCGGTCGAGCTCCGCCTGAGCAAAATAGGCCGAGGCCTTCTTGAGGATCTCATTGGCCTGACGCAGTTCACGGACCTCACGCTCCAACGCCTTGATCCGTGCCGTCTCGGCCGTGGTTGGCCCCGGCTGCGCACCCGCGTCCCGCCGGGCCTGCTTCCACCAGTCATGCAGGCTGTCGCCCGAACAGCCAAGCTTGCCACCAATCTCGCGACAGGCCGCTGATAGGCTCGGGTAATCCGAGCGATGCTCGTCCAGAAGGCGCACCGCGCGCTCACGGAACTCAGGCGAATAACGTGATGTCTTCTTCTTCTCTACCATAGGGCTCATCCTCCGAGAATTTTACTCTCCGGTAAACCCGGGGCAGTTCAGCCGCTGGGCATTGCGCTGATTGGTGGCCTGCTCGTCAGCCAGGCCCAGACCATGTTCACCACGCCCGCGCTTTATCTGTTGGTAGAAAAGGCGGCGGCTTTCCTCTCCTTCATCCGAACAAAGCGCCTGGCGCGAAAATATCCATAGCGGCTTAATCGACTGAGGTTGGTGACGTGACACGGCTTGTCGCGAGAGCTGCAGAGATTTTGAGGTCGATCCCTTTGACCGCACGCTGGATAGGCTCCCTCTTGAGGTGGGCGTAACGTGCGGTCGATTTAAGATCGCGATGGCCCAGAAGTTTTCCGATCATGATTAGATCCTCGCCGAGTTCAAGCGCGTCGGATGCAAAGGAATGACGAAGATCGTGAATGCGGACGTCCTCCAGCCCGGCTTCCTTGCGGATGCGTCGCCAGGGCTTCTCCAGATCGGTTAGATGGCCACCGTCCTTCCGGCCAGTAATGACATACGGATTGCCCGCGATCATGGGGATGCTCTTCAGCAGGCCCACCGCACTCTCGCCCAGCTGAACGGTGCGAGCGCCATTTTTGCTGTCGGGTAGCCTGATTACTCCTTCGTCCAGAAAGACATATTCCCATTTCAGGCGCTGGATCTCTCGAAGACGGCAACCAGTTAAAAGCAGGAGTTGAAAGGCATTGACGGCTTCCGGAATCGTGGAACGGGCATCGTCGAGTGCTTTGCCGAGGCGCTGATGTTCCTCTGCTGCGAGGTAGCGCTCGCGCTTCTGCTCCTTATAGCGTTTCACGCCCCTGCATGGATTGACGTTGTCTGTCCGCACACCCCAGAGGATTGCCAGAGAGAACATTTTCGACAGCACCCCCAGAGTCCGGTTGGCCTGATACGGGATATGCCGATAGGTGTGGTGGAATGTGACGACATCAGAATGCGTGACAGCGGCCATCTTCCGGCTGCCAATTTTTTTCGTAATGAACAGGTCAATCGCGCGTTGATATTCGGCTTGTGTGGTTGATTTCAGATGCGTCTTCACATGCCGTTCAACGAAAATCTTGCAGAACTGGCTGACGGTGGGGGAGGTCCGCTCTTCGCCACGTTCGCTGTTTGGATCGTTGCCGTCTTTCACACGGGCGAGGATTTTGATCGCTTCATCGCGGGCTTTGTCTGCCGTCCAGGGACCGTGATGGCCGATCGTATAACGTCGGAACCGCCCATTGGCTCGGTAATGAACCACGTAGCTCATCCGGCCCGAAGGCCAGACCCGCAAGGCGAAGCCGGCGACCTGATCGTCCCAGACGATGTAGTCCTTTTCGGCAGGCTGGAGGGTGGCGATTATGCGCTTTGATATCCGGGGCATGGCTTCCTCCACAGGATGCATATAGGATGCAAATGGGATTGAAACGTCAGCGTGAGTAAGCGTAGGCAGAAGAGCCAAAATGAACGACTTATTCAATTAAAATAATAGGATAGTAGTGGTTCTTCGGGATGCGTCGGGGAATTTCGTGGTGGGGCGTAGCTCTTACCTACAAACTCATAACCTGAAGGCCGCAGGTTCAAATCCTGCCCCCGCAACCAAAATTTCCAAACGAAATCAAGTAGTTAGCCCGCTCTCCGAGCGGGCTTTCTGCGTTCCAGACCCACAACTGGAATCATATAGGAATCATCAGGAAGCGAATTCACGCGTAGTTCCGAGACGCAGAAGGCACGCCGCCAGAGGGCCGGGAAGGGCAAGAATCGGGCCAAGCTGTTTAGGTCTACTTCCGTTCTCCTTGCTTTTCACGGTGTCCTGACGTAACCAGAAATGCGAACGGTTCTCACTTTGTGAGTCGGAATTCAGGACAGCGACGGGTGAGCACGGCAACCTACAAACATAGCGCGCAGGCGCACGGCGAAATGGTGAGCTACGCCTGGCGTCTGACGGGAAGCCGTGATCAGGCAGAAGAGGTTGTCCAGGAGGCTTATGTCCGGCTGGCCGAAGCTGCTGCCAAGCAGCTACTGGAAAAACCGGCGGCTTATCTGCGACGCGTAGTGCATAATCTGGCCCTTGACCATATCCGGTCACGGAAAAGGCGCGAGCGGATATTTGTCGCGGATTCAGATACAAATCTGGCCGAAATGGCATCGACGGAAGCTTCGCCAGAACAACAGACTCTCTCTCGTATGGAAATTTTCCGGCTTCAGGAAGCGTTGTCTGAGTTGCCGGATAACATACGGATAGCTGTCGAAATGCACCGCCTGGGTGGTGCAAAACTACGGGAAATCGCGGAAGCGCTGGACGTTTCCACGACGCAGGCTCATTATTTCATACGTAAGGGTGTGGCGCACTGCCTGACGAAGTTGGGCTGATTTTCTCGTATGCCAAGATGTTTTTCCCGAAAAAATCCCGTGTCCGATAGTCTCTTCATAATAAGAGGGAGATGGATCGGTCTGCCTACGGGTATGCCTTCCCGCATGTCCGTTTGTGTTTGGGGGCCTCGTGGTGGAGACCGATGATCTGGAAAATCTGACGCCCGAAGAAAGTGAGGCCCTGGATTGGGTAATTTCGCTCCAGGAAGAGGGTGAAAATCAGACAATCCGTCAGAAGTTCAATATCTGGTTACACGCGACAGAAGAGAATGCGCGTGCCTGGGCCAAAATCTCACGGGTTTACGGCGGTATAGGCGAAACGAAGCCAGCATTTGAAGACACATGGCGTCCGGCCTTGAACGAGGCTGCGTCTTCTATGGTCGTTGGGCAGGTCGCGTCCGGGCGAACTGTGCGTCGCAGACGATTGTATGGGGTAACAGCCCTTGCCGCGAGTGTGGCGGTAAGTTGGTTCATTGTTGGTTCTGATGTGCGCCTCTTTTTTCAGGCGGATCAGGTGACGGGTATAGGCCAGTTACGAACTGTGTCTCTGCCCGATGGAAGCACTGTGACTCTTGCTCCCCGTTCCGCGATCGCATTCACGTCCGATGCGCATTCACGCACTGTTCGACTTCTGCAAGGGGAAGCGTGGTTTGATGTAAGACATTCCGCAGAGCAACCCTTCCACGTCGTCGCGCATGATCTGGACGTCATGGATGTCGGTACGAAATTCGACGTGCAGGAAGCAGAACGGGAAACAGAGGTTTCTGTAGAAAGCGGTGTGGTCAGGGTAATGTCTGTTAACCCACCAGCGATATCCGAAGATATTGTCGCCGGACAAACTGTTGCGATCTCTGCTGACCATCTTGTGAGACGGGGCAATGCCGACCCGACTATGATCGCGGGATGGCGTGACGGGGTGCTCACTGTTCAGAACCGGACAATATCCGATGTCGTGGAGGCAATCCGTCCGTGGCATCGAGGGCTACTCATTCTTTCGGGGAGCAGGCTCGGCAACCGCCGTGTAACGGGTGTCTACGATCTGCGGCATCCGCAGGCAGCGATCAAGGCTTTGGCCGATGCCTACGGGATTAAAATTACCAGAATATCGCCGTGGCTTGTGATTCTTTCTGAAAGCTAACGCCTTGTTCTGACAGCACTATATAAATCAGTCTGTATTTTATTTTTCAGAAATTTCAAAAAAAGACCCCCTCAACAGTCAGTAGAAACATAGGGCATGCAGTTGCGTCGCGTTCGCATAAAATGCGCAACGCAGCAAGCGCCATCGGGCTGTAGCATAGAGAAGGTCATCAGGTGATGGGTGCAAAATCCGGCGACGCACGGATGCGGAAATATATTGGAAATTCCAAGGTCTTTTTACTGACATCGGCTTTAGGCGGAATTGCAGTTTCGCCACTGCACGCGCAAACGACGGCGGCAAAAGAGTTTCACATACCTGCGCAATCTTTGCCCGCAGCGCTGACACAGTTTGGTCGTCAGGCTGGTTTGCAGGTGAGTATTCCAGCGTCATTGGTCGAAGGTAAGACGTCCCATGCGGTCAATGGAACAATGTCGCCTTCGCAGTCTTTGGCGCAAATTCTGAGTGGCACAGGACTGACATATCGCGTCAATGCTAACGTCGTTACCTTGGTACCCGCCACTGCCAACATCACCCTCGGTCCTGTTCGGGTAGGCGGACAAATCTCTAAACAAGACCCGACTGGCCCAGGTGTCGGATACGTCGCCACAACTACAATGGCTAGCACCAAAACGGATACACCAATCACCGAAATACCTAATTCTATCTATGTTGTTACAAAGCAGATAATGCAGGATCAGCAGCCGCAAAATGTGCAACAGGCATTGCGTTATACGCCCGGCGTTTTTGCAGAAACTTTTGGCACGGCGGGAAATGGTGCAGCTAAAGGACCATCCAACGGCATCATGCAACGAGGTTTTGCCACTACGGAGTTTATCGACGGCCTGATGACAACATCATCTAGCGCAGGGGAAACCGCTTTTGTTGAGCGCATTGAAGCGGTCAATGGTCCGGCTTCAGTGATGTACGGACAAGTCACGCCGGGTGGAATGCTTTCAATAGATTTGAAAAAACCCACAGATACACCGTTACATTCGGCATCGTTAGGGTTTGGGAACTGGGGGCGTTATGAAGCAACATTTGATATTAGTGATAAGCTTACTGAATCTGGGAACGTAAGGTACCGTATTGCGGCTATCGGTGTCACACAAGGAAGCCAAACAAACTATATCGATTACCACCGGGTCGGTGTCCTGCCTTCTATTACATGGGATATTGATAGGAAAACGTCCCTTACCCTCTTGGGAATGTATATGTATACCCCAGGAGACGGTATTTCTGCAGAATATCCTATTTCTGGCACTCTCATTTCCAACGGCCAGACTAGGATACCCCGAAGTGCATTTTTGGGCCTGCCTGGATGGAACACTGCAGGCAATAAAGATGCGATGTTTGAATACCAATTTAAGCATAATTTTAATAAATACATTAATTTTAGTCAGGTATTCCGCTGGGAAAACAGCCAATATAATATGAAGACCTCGTATTTGAATACGGGAACAAGCACTGGACAAAGCAATGTCACTGCGTGGACCCCTTGGCTCTTCAATACTAACCAAACGACATCAAGCCTCGATACTCGCCTGTTCGGAAAATTTAAAACCGGTCCGGTTAGTCACACGTGGGTCATTGGAAATGATTTTCGTAACTTTAATTACCCACAATATTTTCAGTATGATTTGGGATCTAGTAATTTAATTAATTCGTATAATCCGCAAGAGTATTATAGTAATTTATCCTATTGTTTCAGTTTTTCAAGTAAATCGTGCTTCACATTCGGTGATCGTCAAGCTCTAAGTTATTTTCAAGATGGTCTGTATTTTCAAGACCAGATAAAATGGAAAGGCCTTTCTATTTTGCTGGGAGGCCGTCAAGACTGGGTCAATTATTCTCGGAAAAGCGTCATAAATTATAATATTTACGGAACAAAAATGTCTACTAATAACGATGCGGGTAGTGAACCGCAAAGCGCGTTCACTTGGCGTGCGGGCCTTATCTATAATTTCGATTTCGGCCTTGCTCCTTACTTCAGTTATTCCACATCGTTCGTTCCTCAGGCAGGATCAACAAATTATCTTGGTCAGCCATTTGCTCCATTGACTGGTAAACAATTTGAGGCTGGGCTTAAGTACAAATTTCCGCATAAGGACATTCTTTTAACAGCTTCTGCATTTCATATTGACGAAGATCACTATCTCATTAGTGACCTAACTCATTCAGGCTTTAGTGCTGACGCTGGTCGAGTTGTATCTCAGGGTTTCGAGGTATCCGCGAATGCTAATATTACACGCGATTTAAGACTGGTTGCGTCTTATAGCTATACGGATATAAGATTTGGAAAGAGTAACGTAACAGATCAGCGCTACAATCCTTATACTAAATCATATTATGGAAATGCTCTCTCAGAAGAAGGGATGTCGGTTCCACAAGTGCCGCGTAATATGTTTTCTATTTTTGCCGATTATACGATACCGCAGAATGTAGCTAAAGGGTTTGGTCTCAATTGGGGATTGAGATATGTCGGAGCTACATATGTTGATAATGTTGAATCATTTAAAACGCCATCTTATGTTTTGTTTGATCTCGGAGCCCACTACGATTTCGGTGCAGTATCGTCTTCTCTTCGTGGGTTGAAAGCACAAATCGCTGTTTCGAATTTGACAAACAAATATTATTTAACAGCATGCTCGACTGCCGTTTGTTACCTTGGTCAAGGTAGGCGCGTGTATGGAAATCTAACCTATAATTGGTGAAACTTCATCGTTCCCAACTATAGCGTCCGTTTCTCTTTAAATCCAAATCTTGCCCTTCGAATCAGTTCAAAGTCGTTGGATGCTCCTGTGCAATATCCGTGAGAACTTAATGTAAATACAACGTGGGGCCGCCTGACAGGTGCGGCATGTTTTGCCGTACCCGGTCGGTGGCTCCCCAGTCGAGAGGACCGTCGCTCATGCCACTGGACATCTGGCATTCCGAGGCCGATCTGGCCATCCTCAGAACCCTCCCGGCCTCCGCTCTTGCCGGGGCCTTCATGCGGCGCTGGTCCCGCTATGTCAGCGATTATCGCGACATTCTGCTGCGGGGCGGTGCCAGCGGCAATCCCTCGCTCCTGTGGGCGGCGTTCCGGGACCGATGGAGGTTACAGTTTTGTCCATAATCCGGACATTCCCATCACCCGGAAACCCGTCATCTGGCGCAGGGAAGACACAACACGGATCATCAGCCTGACGGATGCGCCACGCGGCTTTACTGATCTCCGCTCGCTGGATTTCGAAGCAATGGGCCGCGTCCTGTTCGACAGCGAGGATGATGCGGGACGCTCCATCACCGTGACGGGCTCCTTCGGGACGTTTTCCTTCCTGCTGGATGATCCGGCCGCCGCAAAGCGTCCCGCCGTGGTCATCCCGCTGGACCCCCATTACCGAAGTCGCTGGTATGAGGCTGGCCGCTTCGTCTCCCACCATCTTGGTTTCAGGCTGCCGTCGCGTGTGCCCCCGGTCATCACGCCCTTTCGGTCCCTGTATCTGATCCGCTGCCTGCATGCCTATGATCTGCATCGGGCGGGTGCCGATGAACGCCGCATTGCTGCCGTCCTCATCAATCCCCGCGCTCTGACCATGTCCTGGAACGAATGGTGTGACCATACATGGCGCAGGACTGCCAAGGACTGGCGCGACGAAGGCATCGTGAACTGCCCCGGGTTTACCGGAGAGTAAAATTCTCGGAGGATGAGCCCTATGGTAGAGAAGAAGAAGACATCACGTTATTCGCCTGAGTTCCGTGAGCGCGCGGTGCGCCTTCTGGACGAGCATCGCTCGGATTACCCGAGCCTATCAGCGGCCTGTCGCGAGATTGGTGGCAAGCTTGGCTGTTCGGGCGACAGCCTGCATGACTGGTGGAAGCAGGCCCGGCGGGACGCGGGTGCGCAGCCGGGGCCAACCACGGCCGAGACGGCACGGATCAAGGCGTTGGAGCGTGAGGTCCGTGAACTGCGTCAGGCCAATGAGATCCTCAAGAAGGCCTCGGCCTATTTTGCTCAGGCGGAGCTCGACCGCCCGTTTCGCAAATGATCGCGTTTATTGAAACCTGCCGTGCCGATTACGGGGTCGAGCCAATCTGTCGCGTTCTGCCGATTGCCCCGTCCACGTTTTACCAGCAGGCGGCCATAGCAAGAGATCCGGCCACGGCCAGCCCGCGTGCCCGGCGCGATAGGGAACTGATGGAACATATCCGCCGGATCTGGCAGGACAACCGTGCTGTTTATGGTGCGCGCAAGGTGTGGCATAGCCTGCACCGTGAAGGGCGACAGGTGGCGCGTTGCACTGTTGAGCGCCTGATGCGCAAGATGGGTCTGAAGGGTGTCATCCGGGGCCGGAAGGTCATCACGACCCGTCCGGATACGGCGCGCCCCTGTCCCAATGACAGGGTTAACCGGCAGTTCCGGGCCGAGGCCCCCAACCAGCTCTGGGTTTCGGACTTCACCTATGTCCAGACCTGGAATGGCATGGTCTATGTGGCTTTCGTCATCGATGTGTTCGCCCGCAGGATCGTGGGTTGGAAAGTCTCGACTTCCATGACCACCCAGTTCGTGCTCGACGCCCTTGAACAGGCCATCTGGCAACGAAAGCCTGCGGGAAATAAGGTGCTGATCCATCATTCGGACCGTGGCTCACAATATCTGTCGATCCGATATACCGAACGCTTGGCGCTGGCTGACATAGACGCCTCAGTCGGCACGGTCGGTGACAGCTACGACAATGCGCTGGCAGAGACCATCAACGGTTTATACAAGGCCGAGGTCATCCATCATCTGGGGCCATGGAAATCCATGGCGCAGGTCGAATGGGAAACCCTCAGATGGGTGGACTGGTATAATAATCGACGCCTATTAGCACCAATCGGCTACAGGCCGCCCGCCGAAGCCGAACGCGCCTTCTATGAAGATCAGAGCGGGCTTGATATCGCTGCCTGATTACTGAACAAATCGCTCTCCGGTAAACCCGGGGCAGTTCAGCACACCTAACCACTGGTAACGATGTCGCCGATACGAAGGCTGACAAGATCGCAGCCTCTGAGTTTGCTATCGAGAGCAAGATCAAACAAAGCTCTGTCTCTGACACGCTGTTCGCTCCCCAGCCAAAACCGAATAGCCCAGACGTGCTTTTCTGTGAGCGCCCGCTTGGCGCAAACCATTTTTCCTGCATTCCAAGACACGGACGCCTTCAGTGTAGGCGATGGAAATCGCGTTTTTTTTCATGATACTTTCTCCTGATCAACTGTTGCTCATGCAGCAATCAGAAGTCTGGAGGAGGATATCGGCGGATAACGAGAACTATTGCCGACCGTCCGCTTTACGGAAACTGGAACGGCTCTTCTTATGACCGAGATGAGGCGACTGCCGCCTGTCTGCTCTTGCATCACTGAGCGGACGGGCAGATTAGGGGGGATAGTGTTGAAAAACTCATGGTGAAGAGTGAAAGTGTTGCCAAGCCACTTCGACATAAGTGCAGCTTTCTTGCCTCAGGTGGATAAGGCAGGCGCTCCGGGAGGTATCAGTTTCGCCATTTTGCGGAGATTTTGAGCAGCTGCGGCGAGATGGAACTCATCACGGGCACCGTTTGGTCCTCTGAGCCTCAACCGATCGATCTTCAAAATGCGCTTGAGGTGAGCAAACAGCATTTCAACCTTCTTTCGTTCTCGTCTGGAGATAATATAGGCGTCGGTTAAAGCAATGTCGCGGGCCATATCACGAGCGCCTTCATGAATAGAGCGCAGAACCTTACGATTGGGCTGATTGGGGCAGCATTTTGGTTTGAGAGTGCATACGTCGCACGCCAGTTTCGACGAACGGTATCGAAGTAGGTTGTCGGGAGGGGCATTTGGTTGATCCGAGTTGATCTTGCGCCACTGCTGCTTCAGTTGCTGTCCTCCAGGACAGATGTAAAGATCGTGCACGTGGTCATATGTGAAATCTCGACGTTCGAAAGTCCCGTCCTGCCGGGCAGATTTGTCGAAGACCGGAATGTGAGGTTCGATGCCACGCTCATGAACCAGCCACGCAAGATTTTCAGCGGATCCATAAGCTGTATCCGCCGCAAGCCTTTCGGGCCATATTCCAAATGTTTCCTGCGTACGCTCTATCATTCGGCGTTGCGCCGTAACCTCGGCCTGCCGGATGGCTGTCGTGGTTTCTACATCCATGATGACAGCCGATTTAAGGTCGATGAGGTAATTTGTGCAGTAGGCATAATAAGCAAGGCCACCGCTTGCAGCGTTCCAACGTGCCGCAGGATCGACCGGAGAGATATATTTTGGTTGCACGGGCGTAGCAGACCCAAATGCAGCATCGTCCAGCACCGAGAAATACTCCCGCACAGCACGTTGGGCTGCCTCGATCGGCAGTTTATCTGGGCCCGGAACACTACGCTGCCGATTAGCGTCAGCCTTGATCGTGCTGGCATCGACCGCAAAGCCTTCACCGCCCACCAGTCCCTTGGCGATACACTGCCGGACGGTCATTTCGAACATTTGGCGAAGCAGATCACTCTCCCGGAAGCGTCCGTGCCGGTTTTTCGAGAATGTCGAATGATCAGGCACAGGGCCGTTGAGACCAAGGCCACAGAACCACCGGTAGGCCAGGTTAAGATGGACTTCTTCACATAGCCGTCGCTCGGATCGAATACCCATCACGTAGCCAACGATTAACATCCTGATGATCAGCTCGGGATCGATTGAAGGCCGTCCCGTGCCGCTGTAAAATGGACGAAGATGCTCACGCAGGCCGTCCAGATCGACAAAGCGATCAATTGAACGCAAAAGATGGCCAGCTGGCACATGGTCTTCAAGACGGAACTCGTAGAACAGTGCCTCCTGTATTTTCGTTCGATCACCCATCATTTGCAGGTTCCTCCTGCGAAGAGTGAATCAGTGCTTCACTCTCAAAGCAAGCGCGACTTTTTCAACACTATCGGGGGAGGACGGCACGTCTCTTTTCGTACAAAAGATATAGAAAAGCGGACGTTTAAGAAGCCAGAGGGATCCTAGATGAAGAGCAAAAGCCAGTCATTCATGATCAGGATACACCGTGATCCCAAAGACATTTGATGTTAAGATTGTCAGTGATAACAAGGGATAAAACAGGGCTCTGGTCAGAAAGTGTCACGAGAAAATTTTAGCGAACTACTTTCTTTTCTGGCAGTTGCCCAAGAACGGAGCTTCACAAAGGCGGCGGCCCGCAGAGGTGTTACGCCATCCGCAATAAGTCACACCATGCGTCTTCTGGAGGAACGACTGGGTGTCACCCTTCTGACGAGAACAACGCGGCGTGTCGTTCCCACGCCTGCGGGAGACTATCTCCTGCAAAATATTCAGCCGCTTTTCGACGAAATCGAGAACCGGATGGTCAGTCTTGATGAATTCCGTAAATGCCCCAGAGGCAATCTCCGGATTACAGTGACAGATGAATCTCTGGGATTCTTTCTTCGACCCCGTATTGCAGATTTTCTAAAGAACTACCCTGAAATCTCCCTTGAGATCTCAACGGATCTGCGCCTGATTGATATCGTGGATGAAGGCTTCGATGCAGGCGTGCGCCTTGGAGAACTGGTGACACAGGGCATGATTTCAGTACCTGTATCCCCTGATATCCCATTTGCGGTTGTTGGGTCTCCGACCTATTTCAAAAGTCATGTCACCCCCAAAATTCCGGCCCGTCTGCAAGAGCACAACTGTATCGGTGTTCGCCTGCCAACCCACGGAAAGATTTATCCGTGGCGCTTCAGACAGAAGGGAAAAGACCTGAAGTTTCAGCCCATCGGCAAATTTGTATGCAACAATGTGTTCAGTGCGCGAGATGCTTGCCTAGACGGCATTGGCCTCGCCTATATTCCTAAAATTGTTGCAGAAGAACATATCCAGAATGGCAAACTGATATCAGTTCTGGAGCCATTCTGTCCGACGCATCTGGGGTTTCATCTCTTCTACCCCCGACACCATCGCCATTCGATGCCTCTGTCGCTGTTTGTCGAGGAAATGAAAGTAAAATGAGAAAGCCTGCTCTTACGAATACAGGCTTTCTGGCGCTAAGGTTTAACTGCCGATAAGAGGAAGCTGTTTGAGCATTTCCTGCAGGTTTACCGCATCCCAAGGCATGTGTTCGGCAATTGTCATACCGACCACTTCTTTTTTGCTCGCCACTTCCTGAAACAGTTTCAGAACATCAGGAATGTTGAGCTTGCCTTCGGCAACGTCTCCAAAATCATGCTTGTCACGACCCGGCTTTGCAAACAGTAGAGAACGGAAGTTGTGCGGATCCAGCACATCCAGATCCAGATGAATGGCAAGCACTTCGATCTGACTGTTTTTTAGCCATTCCATGACCGGCTGTGCGCCATCCCGCACCTGCTGGGGTGAACATGTCCGCAATCCATGGTCCGCAATAAACTGGGCTTCGAACGGAAGTGGATCGTGGATGCCTGCAATCATCACATTCTTTGCAGGAACCGGCTTTGTTACTGCTTTCGTCAGGTCGGGGTCGCCATGGCCTAACAGAGCCCCCAGAACGTGCGCATGTGCGTTCGTATACTGCTTTGGAGTCTGAACGTCTGGATGGGTGTCAATCCAGAGCACACCCAGTTTATCGCCATAACGTTCTGAAAGCCATGAAAAAGGCACGAGCGAGACAAGGCAGTCCCCACCCAGCACCGCCAGTGACTTCGGTTGATGGCGTTCAATGATTTTTCGAGCGTTCTGCATCTGTTTCAGCAGAACACTGCGTCCACGCATTTCATCCTCGACTGGCAGAGGAACGTCAGTCGGAGCGTCAACCGGAACTTCCTCAACAGGGCCAGCAGAAGGAGGAGCCAGCCAGGCCAGAAGTTTTGAGCCAAGATAATAGGGAGGATTATCGCCGCCCTGCCACTGCGGGAAAATAAGCCGCAAAGTTTGGGAATTCTGATCCGCCATGGAAGACTTCCTGTAAGGTAAGTGCACGCGGTCTGTCTCGGCACCAATCAGACAGCTCGCCATCACGCAAGATGTGATGGCGATTATCTTTCTTCTTTCGTAAAAAATCCGAGATTTCCTGAACCACTTCATGCAACGGAGTATTTCATGAGAGGGATGAAATTGATAGATAAACATTACTGAAATTTATTCACAAACATTTTGATGAAAAACTCTATAGTCATGAAAACCCTTCGATCTTAAGACAAGAAAATCTCTAAAAAGGCCAAGGTTGTATCCACGCCGTGTGGATTGCTCCTATCTGAATTCATATGGGAATAGGTGCCATAAATGAATATAATTACTTCATATTCAGTAAATACTCACTTCCATTTTGTATGTATGTTTAGTGCGGAATCTCGGAATATAGTTTTCCAACCTGAAGTTTCAGCAAAAATGTTCCTATCATGCAGCATTTGATTTCTCGGGAGCTTTCTTCTGGTCGCCAGAGACTGGCCGTCCTGTCTCTGGCATTGGGATCATTTGCGTCAGTCACCACCGAATTTCTTCCTGTAGGTATCCTGCCTGATATTTCGAGAACATTTTCTATAAGTTCCGGAACGGCGGGGCTTACCATGACAGTTCCGGGCATGATGGCAGCACTTTCTGCTCCCGGAGTCATGCTATTTTCCGGACGCACAGATCGTCGCAGGATTATTTTATGGCTTTCCCTTATTCTGCTCGCAGGTTGCCTGATTGCCACCATTGCACCGACATTTGGAGTGATGCTGCTCAGCCGGGCACTGGTCGGTATCAGTCTTGGTGCATTCTGGGCCATGGGCCTCTCTGTCGCAGTAGAACTTGTTGCTAAGAAAAAAGCGCATAAGGCAGCAGCAGCTGTTTTTGCAGGGGTCACGGCAGCCATGATCCTTGGGGTTCCAAAGGGATCTCTTGTAGCCGAGTACTCATCCTGGCGCGGTGCATTCGTGGCCGCAGCAATTATCGCCATTGCCGCTTTAGTCATGCAGTGGAGAGTGCTTCCAACTGTTCCAGCGGAAAGTCCTGTCCGGCTCACTGATTTCAAAGCATTCGTCAGACTACCCGAAGCACGGAAAAGTATCGTTATGATTGCCGCTGTTTTTGCGGCCCACTTTGCAGCGTATACTTACCTGACTCCTCTCATTCACGAAGCAGGTATTCCTTCGGCGGCTGTGACGGTCTTGTTATTGGCTTATGGTGCTATCGGGTTTGCTTCTAACCTTGTGGCCAGCCGCTTTTTGGAAAATAATCTCAAAGCAACGCTTTTTGCTTCGAAAATATCACTGGCAATACCCTTTCTGCTCCTGCCGGTGCTGGTGATCTTTCCAAAGTTTGAAACGGTGCTTATTCTTCTCTGGACCGTCGCTTGGGGAGCTCTGCCACTGTGCCTGAATACCTGGCACCGCAGTATCGAGACCGAACATTCGGAAGCTGCCGCCGCCATGTTCACTTTTACCGCGCAGGTTGCCATTGCGATCGGTTCAAGTCTTGGAGGCGCGATAGTCGATCACTTCGGGCTGAGAGCCAATTTCTGGATGAGCGCTTTGATTGTTATTCTGAGCGCTTTCTATCTGGCTACTCACAGAAAAGGCAGAGTGATTTTGTGAGTTTCATGCACTGAGAGAATACGTCTGCAAGAGAGGACGGTTCAAAAATTACGAAAACGATCAACAGCAATCCGCCTGTCAACATCGAACGTTTTTCAGCATGAGGGAAGCATCATGAAGGCTTTGGTTTGCGCGTCTTTTGGAACAGCCCCCTCAATGGCTATTGAGGAACGTCCTACACCTTTGCCTCGGCCAGGTTATACTTTGATCAAAATGCATGCCGCGACGGTCAATCAACTTTCGGGGCAAATTCGTCGAGGTCTTTTCAACAAAGCCAAGGTGCCTCTCGTTCTGAGCAATGACGGCGCAGGTACGGTAGAGGATAGCGACCTCTTTCAATCTGGGACACGTGTTGCAATTTACGGCGGTGGTCAATTAGGAATCACGGAAGACGGTTTGCAACAGGAATATGTATCTGTCAAAAACAGCCATGTCTTCGAGTTGCCTGATACTATCAGTTTGGACGAAGGCGCGGCGCTCCCTATCAATTATGTGACTGCGTATCAGGCCGTAACCCGCGTCGGACGCATAGAAGTAGGGCAGACAGTCCTGATTTCAGGAGCAGCCGGGGCAGTCGGTCATGCCTTGATCCAGCTTTCGCGAGTTCTGAGAGCGAAGCCCGTGGCAGTCGTCTCCAACTCCCTGAAGGCAGAAGCTGCCCGTAAGAGTGGAGCGGCGGCGGTCGTAGATCTCTCAATTGAGATTCTGTCGGATGTTGTATCTTCCCTTACGGCTGGTCAGGGAGCCGACCTCGCATTTGATCCAGTTGGCGGCCCTCTGCTCAGGGAACTGATAAAATCTGTGCGTGAACGGGGTTCAGTTGTATCCATCGGGTTTGCTGGCGGTGCTGAAGCCTGTCTGGATCTGGCTGAAATTGTCGTTCATGAGAAACGCCTTCTCGGATACGACGCATGGCTGGAAACGGACGAGGCCGTGTCCGATGCATTCAGCATTATTCGTTTTTTTGTTGAGAAGGATGCTGTTCGCCCAGTCATTGATAGTGCATGGACACTAGAGGAATTTGAGCAAGCTTATAAGCGTCTCGCATCCCGGCAGGCTATGGTAGCTATTCTTCTCAAAGCGTAAAAGTAAAGCTCTCTAGGGGCTTCGAAATCAAATTTGTTTTCTCATCAGAATAATTGAAGCACGTCTGCTATGTGGAAAGCTAATCAGAGGCATGTATGTCTGACATGAGGGCGAATTCAGACCGTCTTGTTTCTATCTTTTATACCAGTCAATCAACGTTTAGCCTCTGATGCGGAGGTCCGGGTCATCAAGCCGATGTGGAACCGTCGTGGAAGCAGTGCTGTATGACTTTGGTGAACGGCTCCGAGAGTGACGGAGACTAACCAACTGTAGGCGAAGCATCGAAATTGGTTATTTCCCGCCAAACAATGTCCGTTTCAACCGGACGCTGACTTTTGTCGTGGTTTGTTTGGACGATGGCTCTGCCCCAAACGCGGTCTATCGCGGCTCACCTGACAATGGCGGCTTTCTGTCCGCTACGATGACTACTTTGATGTCTGACTTGTAGGCGACGGCCGTTATTGATGGGCTAAAGATCGTAAGTCAGACGGAATGCGTCTTTGTAGCTCTCGATTTTCGCTCTAACGGGTGCATTAAAATGTACGCCCGTGACATATCGATTATTACCGGAAAGTTCGGTTAAAATCTTACGGCGTGTCTTTGCGGCCAAGCCGGGATTGTGATCAAAAGCAAATGTGACGTCAGGCCGCGCTACCTGAATATGGGGCAAATGCAGCACATCGCCCCAGATCAGGAGAGAGTCGTTTTCACTTTCCAAAAGATAGCCGGAATGCCCTGGTAAATGGACGGCTGTGATCCCGGGGAGCAGAACATCTCCGTCCTCGAAAAGTGTTATCTGCTGCTGGTAAGCAGCAAGGACATTGCGAGCAACGTCGAACAGGCGCTGATGTGCAACAGGTGCAGCATCGCGTCTCTCTTCGTTTCGGCAGAAATTCAACTCTACCTGATGAAGGAAAAACTTTTCAACGTTGCGGAAATGTTTTGTAGCAAGAGGCCCTGCCAGACCGCCGACATGATCACTGTGTCCATGTGTGAGAAGGATCGTGTCAATCTGCCGGGGGTCATAACCTGCGGTGATCAGCGCAGGAATCAGTCGGCCGCCCCATCCGTTGAGGTTTCCAGCACCATCATCGATAAGAATGGTCCGCGCACCGGCCTCAATAACAAACGCATTGATGTTCATGTGCGGTGAAGGTGAAGTGTCTGCCGCGCCCAGAAGCGACAACGCCTCATCTTGATCAATCCCATCAAGAAGATCGAGCGAGGCGTCCAGAGAGCCGTCACTCAGAGCCGTTACGGCGAACTCTCCGACACGGTAACGGCTGATTTCAGGTGCCTGAAACATTCGTTCTGATGACATGAGCTTATCCCTGGCTTGCTCATCTGGTATCGGACAGACGATGGGTGTCTGCCCGATACCATCCGGCGCAATCTCTGCCGTGCTTTATCTGATCACGCGACGCCGTTCAGTTTGCAAAGAATGGCATGCCGAGCTGCTTTGACCGTTTCAGGTGTGGTGCGGTTGTCGATAGCCTGCTGCTTTGTTGCGGCATCGCCCCCAACGACCATATCTTCGCTTTGCATGAGAGCGTCGACACCCTGCTGCGCCACAACATGCAAATCATTTTTTGGCCCATGATCGATCTTGCTGGTGGCCATGCCGGCATTCTTGTGAAAACGCGTGTTTGTGGCACCCGGGAGCAGGGCTGTGACACTGACGCCTGTATCGCGAAGCTCTTCTCGCAGGGATTCTGAAAACATAAAGCCGAATGCCTTGGAAGGACCATAGACAGTTTCGTAAGGTGTCGGTGTGGTTGCCGAGAGGGAGGACACAATCATGATCCGGCCGACCTTGTTGGGCACCATGTGCTGCACTACACGCTTAGCCAGATGCACCGTCCCGGAGATGTTGATGGCAATGACCCGGAAATCATCTTCGAGCTTGTTATCAACAAAGGCTCCGCCCAGGCCGATGCCAACATTGAGAACGGCAATATCGACGTTTCGTCCGAGATCTTTCGTAAACTGCCAGAACCCTTCGACGCCGTCATAGGTCGCAGCATCCGCCTGAAATGCATAGATTGCTACACCGATCTTTTCGAGTTCTGTTTTGGCGTCGTGGATTTTATCACTGGCCCCTGAAATGGCGAGGTCATAACCCATGCCGCCGAGGATACGTGCAATCTCGAAACCAATACCCGAAGACGATCCGCTGATCATGGCAAGTTTGCTCATCTATCTCAACTTTTCCCAAAATTTTATAAAACGGGACGACACACAGTTGGTCATGCCTGTCGCCACTTGTTTGTGGAGTTAAGCGCGAAATCAGTGAAAATCTATGCCTTAGGCGGAGAGCTAAAATCAACGAAGTGATCGTTTTTATTCACCTGTTACGTTCTGATCAGGTTTTTGCCCCTGTATCAGGCGAATAAGAGCCCGTAATGCTTCAGGAAGCTGTCGCCGGCTGGGATAATAAATAAAGAGTGGCGGTCCCATGGAGGCCCATTCGGGCAGGACCTTGACGAGCGACCCGTTTGCGATCTGCACTGCCGCCCGGCTTTCAAGGTTGTAACTGATCCCCCCATCGCGTTCGGCGATCTCGATAGATAGAACGGTTTCGTTGACGATCACTGACCAGTCCGTGTCCAAAAAGACTTTCTCCTGGTCGCGTTCCAGCTCCCAGTGGTAGATTTTTCCGCTTCCTATCCGGATCCCTATACAGCGATGCTGGTGTAGGTCGGCCGGGCCTCGAAGGGGTGGAGCTGAAGCAAGATAGGCAGGCGATGCGACTGTCACCCATCGTAGATCGGGACAGAGCGGGACCGCGATCATGTCTTCCGGTATTGTGCCACCATAGCGAACACCCGCGTCAAAACCCTGTTCGATGATGTCCACCACGGCGTCCTCCACCGCGACTTCCAGACGGACGTCGGGATAAAGGGTCGCATAGCGCGCAATGACCGGGGCCAGAACAAGCCGAGCGGCGTCAGTTGGTACGTTCAGACGTAACTGCCCAGCGGGTCGGTCCCGAAAACGATTGAGCGCTTCGAGCCCATTGGTGATTTCAGAGAGTCCTGACGTGACATGCGAGAGCAATTCCCGTCCAGCTGGTGTTAGCGTGACGCTGCGATTGGTCCGGTTGAAGAGACGTACACCCAGACGCTTTTCCAGTCCGCGGATAGCGTGGCTCAAGGCCGATGGAGAAAGATCCAGTTCTGCTGCAGTTTTGCGAAAGCCGCCTGTTTTGGCGATGGCGCAGAACAGGTTGAGATCTCCCAGATCTCCACGTGAAAGATGCATGATGCGTTTCGCTCGTTCGTTCATGTCTGTTGAGTATAAACATACAGCATGTGCCGTTTGACTCAATTACAGGCCTTATGAGGTTGCGCTAAGATCCTTAGATCAATCGCCTTTCCTGGCCACCCAGACAGAAGGAGCAACGTGAATGTCGGAAAGAATTCGGAAAATCGTCGCAAAGGATCGTGTCGCAGTCATCACCGGTGCAGCAAAAGGCATTGGTGCTGCTCTCGCCTGAGAATTTGCGGCCCGCGGTATGCGTCTGGCGCTTCTTGATCAGGACGGAGACGCATTGGGGGCGTTGGCGTCCGCGCTACCCGTTGACGTACTGACTGTCGTAGGCGACGTGACCGATAATACGGTGCTTCTGCGCCTGCGTGACGAGACGTTAACCCGCTTTGGGGACGTTGGATTACTGGTGAATAATGTTGGTGTGCTAAGCAAAGCCGGTCCATGGGCTTCACCCGATGAATGGGACCGGACTCTGAACGTCAATTTTCGCGCCGTCCTCAGTACACAACATTTATTTGCGCCGTATATGATCGCCGCAAATCGTCCATCGGCCGTGGTGAATCTTGGCTCCAAGGAAGGGATCACTACGCCGCCTGGCCACGCCGCCTATTCTGTCGCCAAGGCGGCAGTAAAGGTGCTCACGGAGCAGTTGGCCCATCAACTTCTGGTCTCCACAGGAGGGACTGTTTCGGCCCATCTTCTGGTGCCAGGTTTATACATGGACCCCCATGAATTTCCACGACAAGGACGGGCCTCATGACCGTAAACCGGAGGCCGCATGGGCAGCGGAACAGGTGGTAGATTATTTTCTGCAGCGGCTATTCAGGGAGGACTTCTACATCTTGTGTCCGGACAACGAAGTCACATCCGAAATGGGATATGCGCCGCATCCAGTGGTCGGCCGACGACATGATTCACAACCGTCCCGCACTCTCACGTTGGCATCCGGCTTGGGCGCAAAAATTTACGCAATGGATGAGGAAAGCGTGAGCTTTCGGATGATCAGTTCCGGGCATCGCGGGCTCTGAGCTTGACCCGCTTGCAGATTGGTTCTCTGGTCTGATCGCCTTGCAATTCGAGGCCGTGCACGCCTCAACTAAAGTGTCTGCTATTAAGAATGGTAGACACAGACCTTATATGACAGATATGAGAGCGGAAGCGGGTATAGCTCTGGATGCATAAGCTTTACGCTTTATGAGGGGTGGGGGCATTTATTTCAGTAAGAGGTCATGCGTGTGCCGAAAAAAGTTCATTAAAACAGCCTATTAATCCCGATTTGCTCTCAACTTGCGGTTGCCGTAAGCTGAGAAGCAATCCTGCCCCCGCAACCACTTGCAGTTTCTGAAACCCCGCTAAGTCAACGGCTTAGCGGGGTTTTGCTATGCGTAAATTGAGGCCCTCTTCTGGGGAACTGTTTAATTACAGAGACTTAGGGGGGTAAGTTCAAAGCGGGGGTATCATACCGCGCAACCACTTGCGATTATCCGCATTGACGTGAACTGCTGTTACAATCAGGCTCAGAAGCGAATGTAATTTTAGCTTCTGGATTGATGACGGACCTTATTCGAGACCTTATCCTTCGCTGGAGGGACGATCCCGCAGGTACTGACGTGCCCCCTTTTTTGTATTCACTCAAAAGGAGAGTTCCCGTTTTTTATGGCTTTGGGTTGATGGGATGACAAGTGTCTCGGGGGCATGCCCCCGAGACACTTGTCTGGCGACCTGATCCGGTGTCCTGCCATCAAGCTGGGAATGGGGGCGCACTGTATTATAGTCTTCCCGCCAGTCAGCCAGAACCTGTCGGGCATGGCTGAGGGACGTGAACAGCGTCTCGTTGAGGCATTCATCTCTCAACCGGCCGTTGAAACTTTCGACAAAGCCGTTCTGTTGCGGTTTCCCGGGGGCGATATAGTGCCATTCAACCTTCATCTCATCCGCCCATTTCAGGATGGCATGGGATGTGAACTCCGTACCGTTGTCGCTGACAATCATGAGGGGTTTGCCATATCGTTCTACCAGGGCCGTCAGTTCCCGCGCCACCCGTCCACCTGATAATGACGTGTCGGCAACCAATGCCAGGTTCTTGCGGCTGAAATCGTCGATAACAGCCAGAATGCGGAACCGGCGGCCACAGATCAGGGCATCCGAGACAAAATCCAGGCTCCAGCGCTGCCCGGGTTCCTGAGGGATGGTCATGGGAGAACGCGTCCCCAGTGCCCTCTTGCGGCCACCCCGATGGCGGACTTTCAGCCCTTCCTCTTGGTAAAGGCGGAACAGCTTCTTGTGATCGGGGCTGAATCCTTCCCGCGCCAGAAGATAACCCAGGCGGCGATAGCCAAAGCGGCGTCGTTGGTCCGCCAGTTCCCGTAGGCGCTGGCGCAGGGCAGCATCGTCCGCTCCGGTAGAAACATACCGCGCGACACGCCTGGCAACACCAACAAGCGCACAGGCTCGGCGTTCACTCAGGGCTAGAGCTTCCTGAATGTGTCGGACCGCCTGCCGTTTCGCGACAGGCGTTACCACTTTTTTCCAACAATGTCCTTCAGCGCCGCATTATCCAGCATGGCATCCGCCAGTAGACGTTTCAGGCGGCTGTTTTCATCTTCCAGCGCCTTCAGTCGTTTGGCCTCGGATACCTCAAGGCCACCATAACGGGTCTTCCATTTGTAGAAGGTCGCGTCACTGATCCCGTGTTTACGGCAAAGATCAGAGACCTTCAGCCCGGACTCCTGTTCCTTCAGGATACCTATGATCTGCTCTTCCGTAAAACGACTGCGCTTCATCCGTCCGTATCCTTCTCGATCGGACTCTACTTTTAAATGGTTACATTTCCGGGGAGCAGGTCAATAAAAAAAACCTGTCCTCTCTCAAGGTCTGATTACTGCTTATCGTACTGCCCGAAAATCCGCGGTCATCTCTGTTTGCAGGGATGGGCCTCTGGCAATAATCTGCATGTCCATCGCCGGGTCTGGCGGCGTTAGAGTGCGTAGAGCCTCTAATCCTTGATGGAATAGCCTTATAGTTACGGATGATCCACTGGGTGAGCGCCAGAGTTCAAAGGCCAGAGTTGTGTCGGGTGCAGTGGGGTCGGGCTGGTCGGTAAAGGACCAATCCAATCCGTAGAGTGTGGCCAACACATCCAGATTGGTGTCATGCCCAGAGAGAACTAGCAGTTTAGTCTGCTCTGTAACCACGGGCAGGGCGGGACTGGGTTTGCCTGCCAAAACATCCTGCACGACCGATGCCATGGTAGCCCCTTTGTGAGCCGCCAGCGTTGGAAGACGGCGGATCAGCCAGCTTTCCTGCGTATGGAGGGGGAAAACCTGTTTAATCAGGGCTGCCGGGTTTTGCTGTTCAAAAGGCTCAGCATGCACAGGCATGCCTTGAATGTATTCCAGAAGTAGATTTTCTGCCGCTGTTCCTCCTGTTGCAATACCCCCTTCCAGATGGGGTTTATCCTTTTTCCATACGAGCATAGCTGTATTGGTGCTAAGGCAATGTGGCTTGTCTATAGAGCAGGCTGTGGGTGCTAAAACAGCCTGCAACATGTTCATGCTATTGGCGACAGAGGAGGGGATAGAGCTGAGCCTTTGGTTGAACTCACGCGTAATGGCGTTCTGCTCCTGTATACTCAGGGGTGTGGTCGGACCAGCAAAAATGGGGTCTTCCTGTTCAGCCTCAAGTGAGAGGGACTGCAGTTTGCAGGAGGGGGCCAGATGTTTGGCCCATATATCTCCACTCTCACGCGTACGGTGGTCCTTGGCATCGGCCCATATGGTTATGCTTCCCGGTGTCGGGCAGTCTGCAGCGGGGAGCAGACCCGCCTGAACGTAGTGCTGGCGCACCATGTCAACCATCAGTGCCAGTGCCTGTTTACCGTGTTCCGTTAGCTCTCCTGGGGCGACAGGCCACTGAGCCCACACATGACCAGTCTGGTTTTGCAGCACTTGTGGAGCCTTGGTTGGGCTGCGTATGCCGTGGCGGGCAACCAGAACGACCCGTTCCAGAACGGCCTCTTGCTGTGTAGCTGGGGTTGGAGGGGCGGCAAGGGCCGGTGTGCTGGCAAGCAGTGCACATAACAGGGCGAGATGTCTCATGGAATGGTCACCGCAAGGTTGAAGAACACGCTACGTCCAGGGTTGCGCCAGTAAAGAGGGGCATCACCATAGCTCTGATTGCCCGCAAAATTGCTGATAGCCTGGTTATTGAACAGATTGCCAATTTTAAGGCTGGGTGTAATTTCGCGGAAGATGCTACCCGCGTTGCGGATGCGCCAGCCCATAGCTAGGTCGGCAGTGACATTGCCGCTAATTTTATACTGGTTGGCAAATTGAGTGTTGCCCGCGGCATTGGTAGTGCTGTCCAGACCCCAGTGTTCGCCTACATATTTGCCAATAATGGAAAAATAAGCCCCGCGTTCGTTCTCGTAGAGCAGGCCAAAAGAGGCTAGCATGTTGGGGCTGGAGGCAACGCTCACATCGGTGTTTTTGTATTTGGCACTGTTTACACTATAATTTCCGTAAACAGACAGACCATAGCCGATAACATATTGTGCTTCCAACTCGATCCCTTTGTAGATGGCGCCACCACTGTTAACATAGGTTGAGGTGGTGCCATAACCGGGAACAGAAATCTGTGCTGCTGCAATGTAGTTTGAAAAATCAATGTAGTAGGCATCAGCCGCTACCATCCATTTTTTATCCCGGTAAACAGAACCGATCTGATAGTTCATGGTTGTTTCGGGCTTTACATTACCAACATCTCCAACCTGAAAGACAGAGATGGGGGGGGCCAGAAAACCACGGGCAATCTGCCCATAAACGCTCCACTGATTGATAATACGTTGGTTTATGGCAATGGATGGCTGCCAGGATGTAAAGGTTTGTGTAGCCTGCAGCGGTTGTTTGGTAGATTTGTTCAGCGCTGCATCGTAATCCCGGTGGAAGTAGGAGTATTTGATGCCGGGTTTGATGGTCATACCCGGAAGGGGGTGTATATCCAGTTCCAGATAAGGCTGAAGTGTAGTGTTAGTATCTGAAATATTGTAGCTGTACGGGCTCCCTGTTTTGCCAGGGACAGGGATGGACCCCTTGGAAAGGTCTACAGCATAACTGATGCGCCTGTCTTTCTGCACATCGGCCCAAATACCAAGCTGCACGTCCACATAGTGTGTTTTTGCAGTCAGGTTCAGGGTGTCACCATAATTGCGAAAGTGAGCATCAGCATATTTACCGGGAATATCCGATTTATACGTTGCTACTTTTTTGCCTGCAGCGTTGTAAAAGGTCACGCCATTGGCATCGAGCGAGCGTTGGCTGGAATCTGTTGATTCCGTATATTCATGCTCAAACCCTGTCGTATAAACTGAGTTTTTTAGGCTCAGCCAGTCGTTCAATCGGGTTTTGAGAGCAATATAGCTAAAGTCAGATGTATAGGTGCTGGGGTTGTAGCCATAATAGCACTGTCTGGTTGGGTCTTTGCATAGGCCGTAGTTGTTGCCGTATTTGGCATAATCTTCCAGTGTTGCCCCTTGAGTAGTGTACTGCCATTCCTTGTTGTAGGTCGTCTGGATCGTCAGGCTTGTTTCATCCGCGAGTTTGATTTCATCCTTGAAGAGAATGTTACTCCGTCTTTCATAAGAGTTGGTCAGGTAGCCATCTGTTTCTTCATGCTGCATATCCAGAACGGCTTTGCCAAAGCGGGTTTTGCCACTATCCAGTTCCAGCCCACCTGCACGGGTGTTGAAACTTCCATATGTGCCATAAAGCTGGGCCCCAGCTTTGCTCGGTGGTGTTTTGGAACGGAAACCTACTGTACCGCCAAAGGTTGCATTGCCAATGGTTGAGGCTGTGCCAGGGCCACGGTCAATCTGTGCCTCCCCCAGAAAGTGTGAGATGAATAAAGATGATGTTGTGTGGTGTAGGTCGGAGGCATCGCCAAATGGGATGCCATCATATGTCATGTTGTACTGTCCATCCTGAAAGCCACGCAGGCTCATGGTTTCGGCTTTGCCCATGCCCGGACCATTGGGATTTTGGGTCCATATGCTGGGTTGGAACTTGATAATATCGTCCACACTGGCCAGTGGAATAATGTTGTTATTAATAAAATTGCTTTGGATGCGCGATGTAGGTTCCGTAATATCCAACGGCACGACTGCGGGGGACAGGCGCATGGCCCGGCCAAGAACAGTAATGTGCTCTTCTGTATTCTGTTCTTTTTTTGTGTTGGCGCTATGCGCTCTGACTTTGGTGGGGGCTGAACTGGATTTGCGGACGATCAGCATGTTTTTTTGGTGTGCATCAACATCCAGGCCCGTGCCCTGCAACAGGTGAGTCAGGGCTGCATCGGGCTCCATAGTTCCATAAACCGGGGTGGTGATGGCTTTGGCGGCCAAGGAGCTATCTAGTGCAACCTGCTGTCCGGACTGACGACTAAAGGTTACAACGGCCTGATCAAGAGGTCCGGCCGGAATGGCAAAATGAACCGGAGCTGCCAAAGCGTAGGAAGAAGAAAGAACGGATACGCTGCACATACACAGCGCAAGAGAGGAAACATGGGTAGAAAAAAATCGCACGGTAGTCGCCCTGCTTGTGACGGAACATACCGTTAAGAGTCGAAACTGCTTCCTTTTCCGTCATTTTTATTTGTTACACAAATAAGACAGATACGGTTAATGCAGAAAAAGTGTTTGTGGGGATTGTGTTAATTTAGCACCCAGAATGGTTTGTGCCGCTATGGCAAAAACTTCCGGCTGGTTCAGGTTAAAAACGCCTGTTAGTTTGCGGTTTGCAAGCTCAGGTGAGACATGCATCTGCTTTTGGTTGTAGCGGTTGAATGTGCTGGCAATGCTGGTAATGCTCTCGTCACGGGCTTCTAGGCGGCCAATGCTCCATGCGTTCTGAGCTTCCATTTCCTCAGGCAATAAACTGCGCACTTCGGGGGGAAGGTCCCCGGTCAGGCTAATCTGTGCACCAGCGCTTAAAGTCCACCACTCATCTGAGTGGTGTTTGCGCAGTCGCACGGTGCCCGATATGCTTGTGGCTGTAACCTGTGTTGGGGAGCAGGATAAAAGCAGGCGGCCCTGTGGGGCAAAAATAAGGTTGCCTGCTTTGACAATCATACCTGTGCGCCCCAGCACGCAGCAGCGCCCCTCTACAAGGCGGCTGCTCTGCAAACCCATTTTGAGTTTGGAGTAGCAATCCAGGGTAATGGTGCCAAAAGCTGTGTGTAAAGGAGCCGAAACAGCATTGGATGTTGCATAAAGGCTATTGGCCTTGCCCTGCTGTTTGGGAATGGCAAGCAGCAGGACAGATGCGGCTGCGGCCACAAAAAAGCGGCGGCGGGGTAGGGCAGGGAAAGGCGTGGGGTGGGTCATTGGGTGTGCCGCAGGACCATGCACGACTGCCACTCTGCCACTTGCCTGCCAGATAGCCTTTGCACGCAGGAAAGCTCCCTTGTGTCGTCTATCCTGATCAAGCCAGTGTTGCAGTGCCTGCTGTTCGCTTGCGGAAAGGGGGCCTTTGTCTAATCTGGCCGTCCATCCTGCTGCCGCCTCTTCAAGGTTGGCGCTTGCGAGAGTGGGCGAGACGCGGGCGTCTCTCCTCATCAACTATCATCTCCCTCTCTGATTCCGAATATTCTTTGGACAGAAAAATAAGCGCGCGGGCAAGCTGTTTTTCTACTATGTTTTCAGAAATGTTTAATTGCGTGGCGCATTCTCGCTGGCTCAGCCCACGCGCTCTGCGCAGAATGAAAATATCTCTACAACGGGCTGGTAGTTTCGCGATGGCTTTTTCCAAAAAGCGCATTTCCTGGCGGGCATGAACAACCTGCTCGGCTGACGGCATGGCGTCTGGCACGGTATCGGCCTGTATGAGGGCAAGGCTGGTAACTGGCACCACGCGGGCGCGCCGGTAATGCTGCATCACCAGATTGCGGCAGATAGACATAAAATACGCCTGTGGGTTGGTAATGCCCGGCCAGTCGGCCTCTGCTATGGTTACATAGGCTTCGTGGATAATGTCATCTGTATCAATATCCTCATAGCGGCGGAGCCTGGAGCGGATATGGTTTTCGTGCGGGAGAATATGAGTGGCCAGCCAGATGCTGCACTGGTCTGCATTGTTGAACAATCGAACCCTCTGCCCGCCAGTGTGGTTGATTGGCAGGCATGTAGCAAGTGCATGAGTTGAGTGGTGTGACAGTTACATGACAAAGGACTTGGTTGTCGTTGATCCTCTCGGTTGGTGCGTTGTTGTCGCTGTTACTAATTGTCCTGACCTATGCGTTGATATCAGTCAGTGCCAGATGTTCGGTGTATTAGGTTCAGGACTCATTCTTTAAGATAGAAGATGAAGCTTGCCGCGATATGGACTGCGGACATGAAAGTTTGAATGTCGCGATCGTATCTGTTTGCAACACGTCGCCAGTCTTTCACTTTGCGAACATTTTTTCGATCAGATGGCGCTTTTTGTACAAATCCAAATTGTAGAATGGCTTTGATTTCCGGTTTTTTCGGGAGAATACAGGCACTGATATTACGTTCTCCAAGTGATAACCTGATCCGGTTGCTGTCATAGCCTCTGCCCCCGATAACTTCTCCTGTCCGTCAGGGTGATCTGCCAGCAGCACGTCTGCCCTTTGAAGTCACTGATCTGACCTGCTATCAGATGCAGGCGAACAGGTCTCCCCTGACCATCGTATACAGCGTGGAGTTTTGAGCAGGGATGCTGATGTCCGGTGTGCTTTGAGATATGTCGCATCAATCTTCAGGCGGATCGAACGGCCAGCCTACTCTGTCAAGCTGACGTAGTACTCATGAACCAGAGGAAAAAACGGCTCTATCCGCTCCATCTGGCTCTCATACAGAAAAAACACTCACTCACAGTTCCACTTTCCATCGGTAAGCCTGTGAATCACAACCGTTCGCTCAGTTCAATAAATCAATAGGTCCGGAGCCTAACCAATTGGCCTACAAAACCGATCATTTCAGGAAACTCTACGCGGAATATGTTGTTATAGTGGTTGCGTCCTTTTGAATTGAAGATGAGAATTCGCAATGCATTGAGAGGGTTTCTGTATAGAAATAAATATTAATTTCTCCGCTATGAAGTTTCGAATAATAAATCCAGGAATAAAATCATGAAAATCAAGTCGCTTCTTAATATGGTATTGCCTGCTGTTTTCCTTTTTCCTTCAATTGGACAGGCTTGTTCAAGCTTGGCGATCACAGATAAAAGTGGCCATGTTTTCCATGGGCGCACGTTGGAATTCCCAGAAGACTTACCTTCTTGGCTGACCTACTATCCTGCCCAGACAGCATTCCAAAAAAAGTCACCTAATGGTGGTGCTGGTGCACATTATCAGGCGCTCTATCCTATTCTGGCGATTACAACGTCAGTTTATCAGGATGGCGATGATCATAACATGCTTGAGGGCATGAACGGTGCGGGCCTGTCTTTCAGCGCCAACATGGTGCCTGAAGCCACACTCACTCCCCTAGCCGCATCCGATTACCATGACTCTATCCCAGTAACATCATTAGGAGAGTGGGCACTCGCCAATTTTGCAACGGTAGATGATGTCAGAAAAGCCGTGAATAAAGGGCATTTTTGGTCTCCCGTTCTGGCTAAATTGGGGGGAGTAAAATCACCCTTTCATTTTGCGTTTTACGACAAAAAAGGAGGAAGTATTGTCGTAGAAGCGCGTGATGGAAAATTTCACGTTTATGACAATCCCACAAAGGTCATGACAAACGGTCCAGACTTTCCGTGGCATCTCCAAAACATGAATAACTACACGCAATTGACCAATAAAGACAGATCGTCCGCTATTTTGGGAGGTATGAAAGTTGTTCAGCCCGATAGTGGCATTGCGGCTTCCGACTTGCCATCGTCAGATACGTCTGTCGGGCGTTTTGTTCGTGGCGTTTACTACACCAGCTACGCCCCCCTGGCTCAGTCGACGGGAGATGCAATCAATATTCTTGCACACATCATGAATCGCTTTGATCGTATGAAGAATATTACCACCGATACACTAGGGGGCGAGACCCAGAAGGAATCAGGAAAAACTGTTACTGAATATACTGTCTGGACAGCACTCTCCGATCTTAGTGATGGCGTTATGTTCGTCCGAGGATATACAGATATCAGCTACAAGAAATTTTCACTCCAGGATTTCAATAATACTACAAAGCCCGTCTTTGAAAAAATTAATAACCGGGATCTGGCAGCGCCTTATTAAGCGTTAATCTGATTTATGGTATGGAATGGCGCGTTTCGAAGCTGGAATTAATTGAAACGCGTCCGCTCCAAGAATAGTTTTTGGGTGTGTAGGCTGCATTGTGAGTGAATGCTGGCTTAAATTTTGATGGAACCCAAAGCTTGATGGCCGCGAGGTTGAGAAAGGCGAGTAACGGTAGCCTTGTCGTAGCGTATGCCGAGACGCCGAAATTGCTTTAGCGTGTTGAACATCCGTTCGATATGGTTGTGATCCCTGTAACAACGTAAATCACAGGAAATACCCTCTGTACTGCTCGAATACAGCAGGATTCCTGGAAACATTTCAAAAAAGTAGGCTCTCCCGTATCCTGTCACTCTCACACTCCTTGTCAGCCAGCAGCCGGCGCAGTGTCGCAACCGGCAGGGCCATCAGATCACCATGCAATTCACCGGTCTCGTTGCTCTGATGTCCACATCCTGAGTTTGAAACACGCATAAACCCGGTTGAAAAACCATCACATCGAATTTCCAAACGGGCGCTTACGAGGCATTCGGTGAGAATGAGGCGCCGTAACTTGAGAAAGGGTGGAAAAGCTATTGATTAAAGAGGTTATACTCTGATTTTGGTAACTGATATTTCACGGGATTGGTCATCGCATCAGGTCGTCAGCGAAGCGTCGTAGAAGCACCTGCAACTGATCAAGGTCAGCATCTGTCCAGTCGACAAGAATACGGTTCGCCAGTCTTTCGCGGGCAGCATTCAGCATGTTGACCATTTCTAGTCCCTTGCCAGTCACGGTTGCTTCGCGAACACGCTTGTCAGTTGCGGAAGGGTGACGCTCGATCAGGCCAAGTTCTTCTAGCTTGCTCATTTGCCGGCTGATCGTGGTGTGGTCACGACCGGTCCGGTCGGCCAGATCAACGACACCGATAGGGCCATAGCGCCAGACACGTGCCAGAAGTGGAAAAAGAGCTCGATCTAGTGGAATCCCTGCTTCTTCGATCAGCCGATCATCACGGCGAGGCCGGTTGATTTCATCAACTAGATCAATCATCGCGGCATGCAGTCCGCGTAGGATCTCGGGGTCGTGTGCATTATTCACGTTTATCGTTGCCTTGGGAGCCAACCTCAGATACGTGAATATTACACATTGATTCGCGGAGTAGCCAGTGTCTTTTGATACAGACGTCCTGATCGTGGGTAGCGGAGCCGCAGGCCTGACACTTGCAATCGACCTTGCCCGTCGTGGGGTTTCGTTTTGCCTGATCGAGCAGAATGCGCAGCCGTTCAGCGGGTCGCGCGGCAAGGGCATCCAGCCACGGACACTGGAGATTTTCGAGGATCTCGGTTTCGTCAACCGCGTAGCAGCAGCAGGCGGACCCTATCCGCCGCTTTGCCAGTATCGTCCGGATGGAACTCATACGGTGTCGCTTCTGACGGAAACAGAAGCATTCCCAACTCCAGCCGAACCTTATGCCGCACCGCTGATGCTGCCGCAGTTCGCAACCGAAGCTGTCATGCGGGAGCGGCTTGCCGAGCTCGGTCATCACCCTTGCTTTAGCGCACGGCTGGCCAGCTTTGAGCAGGACTTCCATGGTGTAACGGCGCAAATTGAACAGGAAACAGGCGAGCATGTTATCCGTGCCCGCTTCCTCGTCGGCACCGACGGCGGTCGTAGCTTCGTGCGTCATGCCTTGGCTATCGATTTTCCAGGAGAAACACTGGGCGTGCGCGCGATCGTTGCCGATGTTCGGCTGGAGGGTCTTGAGCGGTTCGATTGGCACCACTTCCAACTTGGCTCACCCGAGACACAGGTGATGATCTGCCCGCTGGCTGGCACGGAGCTGTTCCAGATTCAAGCGCCCGTAGCGCTGGAAGGAGAGGTCGACCTGTCTCCGGCTGGATTGACCGAGCTCATCCGAAACCGGACCCGCCGAGGAAACATCACTGTCCACTCGGTATCCTGGTCCTCGGTCTATACGATGAACGCACGTCTGGCCGATCACTACCGGGTCGGGCGTGTCTTCATCGCGGGGGACGCCGCGCATGTTCACCCGCCAACTGGCGGCCAGGGTCTCAATACCAGCGTTCAGGATGTCTATAATCTCGGTTGGAAGCTGGCAGCCGTGCTCGCAGGGGCGCCCGAAGCGCTGCTCGACAGCTACGAGGCGGAGCGCCGACCGATCGCATTGAATATGCTGCGTCTCTCGACGAGGCTGCTCGGTGAGGCAAAGCAAGGTACCATGCGACGTGACCGCGAAGCGCGACAGCTTGACCTGGGTTATCGCGGCTCACCGTTAAGCATGCCCGGTCTGGTGGGTGGAAAAGTGCAAGCTGGCGATCGCGCTCCTGATGCGCCCTGCCGAGGACAGGCGGGACAGCGGACACGGCTGTTCATGCTTTTTCAGGGAGCGCACTGGACTTTGCTTGGCTATGAGGTGCGGGATCGGCCGTCGGCTATTATCGGTGTTCGTATCGTCATCGTGGGTGCCGAGCATGAACTCGTCGACGATGACGGTCATATCGCGGAAGCGTACGGGATCGAAGCAGGTCAATGGGTGCTCGTACGTCCGGATGGCTACATAGCCGGGATATTTCCCTCTGACGGACTGGAGCCGCAGCTTTCGCGCTACCTTGCCCATACGCTGCCGTCTCATTTGCCCAACACCCATGAAGGACCATGATCGCGTGCTGCCTGACCTTGCTGGACTGTGCACCATTGCTGGGATTACATTGCGGTTCATGCAACAAAAGGTCAAAAAATCCGATATATATTCTATGACGATACATACACTTGAGAACGTAATGAAGCCTGCTTCCTCACCAAACGCGCATTTGATATTGGGCAGGGGTTCACTCGGTTCATTCATTTCATGAGACCCTGAGATATATCTTAAAAAGATATGACGCCCATCAGTGTTCTTAAAAAGGGGCCCCAGGTGCGCCTGATTGGTCGCACCAAAGGTAACATCATGTAAACTTACGATGCCGTAAGCGACCGTAATACGTCATAATACCGACAGGTTCCGTGACGCAAATAATAGAACCATGAGCAATCTTATAACTTCTTGAAATGGAGAACTGGATTGCAGTTTACAATTTTGAAACATTGTCATGGAACATACTCAAAATGAAAATGATTTCATTTGAGAGTGATAATTTCCAGAATTGGACATTAAAAAGCGCCGCGAAATGTGAACAAAAACTTCCTGGGGTTCCCAAGTGTATTGACCGCACCACCGACGGAACTAAAATAATACTGATCAAACATATTTGTGATATTTGCACCTAGAGATATTTTTGGTGTGAACGCATATGAGATGCGGGCATCGGCAATAGCATAGCCTGGTGCGTGAATATATACTGTTGAGCAGCAGTAATAGTAAGTCTTTGTCTGCGCATAAATCGACGCACCTACAGTCCAATGTTTCAAACGCCCAGGAAGAATATAATCCGTGGATAGCTTAAAAAGATGCTTTGGTGTGATGCCAACAGAATAATCATTACTGGAATTACTTTTGCCGCGCTGCAAATCATCATATGTGTATCCAACGAGCATCGTCCAGCCCGGAGCAAGCTGACCATGGGCTTGTATCTCGACACCCTGACTCTGGACTTTGCCAGAAGACAGATAGAAGCTGGTGTGTTGAGGGTCCTGAACTGCGTTATTTGTCTCGGTTGTACGGAACAGCGCTATTGAAGCAGTCAGGCGCCCATCAAAATGCTCGCTTTTCAGACCAACTTCATATTGTTCACCTTCGATCGGACGAATGAGATCACCAGATACGGTATAATCACCACTCTGTGGCTTATAGATCGAGGTATAGCTTGCGTAGGCGGAAATATTCTTGCTGATATCATAGATCACACCTGCAAATGGTGAGAATTTTGGACCCAATCGAGCGTTTGAGTTGCTGCTCCCCCAATAGTTAAGATTTGGGTCATCTGGAACTGTCTGGCGTGAATGCCACCAAGTCGCACGTCCGCCGCCTAGCAGAGTCAATCGTTTCGTAATGCTGAGCCGCAGATTGCCATAAAGACCGACCTGCTGAGTGTTGATGGTGCCTATGGAATGTGGGCCGTTATCAAATGTGGAAAGCGGAGCAAAAATTGAATTGTCATATATATTGACGTTTGAGACATCACAATACTCGTCATACCCTCCATTCATATTGCAAAGAGGTTCATCGTAGTACGTGTGTTGGTTCATATAGTTCGCTCCGACCGTGATCCGATGCTTTCTACCCAACAAAGAAAACGGTCCAGACAGATAGAAATCAAGCGCATGTTGTTTTTCGTTCTGATTGTATTTATAATTATAGGCCTCACCTGTATTTGTGGATTGATCGTCAATCAGATTTACAATGCCATTTAAATAATCAGTCTTTATATCATAGTGATTATAAGACAATTTTGCGATCCAGCCGTTTTTGAATGCCTGGGATAACTCCAGAAACTCCCCCAATCGTTTGTTACGGTAATGATTCCACGGCGCCCCCATGTAAGCAGAACGGGAAAAATGGGGAAATGAATAATCCGATGAAACATAAGGCACACCATACATCAGGCGTCCATCAGTGTCCGTGTAGCTAACTCCGGCACGTGCGGTCAGGCCGGGTGCCAGGTCGGCCTCAAGGGTACTATAAAACTGCTGGTCATGCTGCCAGGTTGTATCCTGCATTTCATGCTGATATTGCTCAAAACCGACGGCCCGAAAACGGATTGTGCCAGATTTGTTCAAGGGTGATCCGACATCCAGTAATCCCCGTACATTGTCATAGGTTCCGGCTGAGAGAAGGCCGGAAAGCTGGAAATTGTCGGGAGCGCGTTTACGGACCAGATTGATGACACCGCCATCACCGCCGAAACCGTTGAATAACCCAGCTGGCCCGCGAAGAATTTCTACACGATCGTACATAGCAAGACTGTCCGGCGCGAGACCCACACCACCTGCAGGAATGACTGTCGGCACACCATCCAACTGAATGGCAGTCAGTGGGAAACCTCTTGCGGAATACATAGTGTCATTTGGATTAACCACAGCAACCGTCATTCCTGGCGTGGCCTGGATCACGTCATCGACGGTCAGCATATTGCGGGTTTGGATTTCATCCTGCGTGATGACAGTTACCGATTGCGGAATTTCTCGGAGGCTCACGGCGTCCTTGGAGCCTATGGTCGTTGGTGGATTCAGACGGCGTGCCACAGAATCGCTGATTGGGCCGCGCAGATTGCCACCAAGCTCCGGGGACAGATGACCTAACACGCGAATGGGGCCAAGTGTGATGGCGGAGGAGGCTTTACGCACAATCACAGTATTGCCGCTTATCCGGGCAGCAAGACCCGTATCCGTGAGGAGAGAAGTCAATGCTACGTCAGTTGTCATGGTGCCACTTACACCGGGTGAGCGAACGTTTCGCGTGAGTTCCCCTGCGGCGATGGTTTGGAGATGAGTAATGCGGGAGAAGGCAGCCAACGCTCCATCCATGGACTGTGCGGGGATCGCAAATGAAAAGCTCTTTGTTTCTGATGCTGAACCAGAGCGTGGAACGGCCGAACTTTGAGTCTCCTGTGCGTTTGCGACAACGGAGATGAGTCCCGAAGCACAGCACAGCGCGGTTGTCAGGAGCAGTCGCACGACACTGTTTCTTGCGTGTGTCTTATAAATTCCGCGTCCGTTCGATGTCTGGTACACCTGCATTGCCTTTCGCCATCCTACCGCATGATGCTCAACAAGTGATGTTCACTCGCAATTGCATCTCTTATTCGTAGAGACGACGAGATTCGACGGTTTCGGAAAATACGCTTCATTTTTTTAAAAAAATGAGGGTGCGTGGGGAGCAATCTATCAATCGTTATATTTTAATGAGGTCTGCCCCTCTGGGGATCAATACAGCACCGTCACCCATGGTGTCAGATGCAAACCGCGCAATCCCAGAGCCTCCTGAAGCGCAGGTAACGTCTTGCTCCCCGTTCCCACCATAAACGTGCCGGAGATAGGGCGGTCGCGACCGCTGAATGCCGCCAGCACAAGGTGGCTTCCCTCGTAGCGGTTAAGTTCAGCAATAACTTCCCGTAGGGGGCGCTGTTGGAAAACGAGGGTTCCCGTGCGCCAAGAGGCGATGGTCGAAGGATCGACCTCCTGCGCTCCGCCCAACCCTCTGGGACCATAAGTAACACCCTGACCGATGTTCAGGCGAAGATGATCGGGCGGTAACGTCGAGGAGGACCCGACGGAAACATCAACGATCCCCTCCTGCACTGCGACGGTCGTGGTTTGATCCAGATGGCGCACGTCGAAGCGGGTCCCGACATCGGTTATCCGCCCATTGCCTGATAACACACGGAATGGATGTTGGGCGTCATGGTGGACCGCGAACCATGCTTCTCCATGCAACAGGGTTACGCCACGCCCGTCGCTTTCAGGCAGCAGCTTAAGTGCCGTGTCGGTGTCGAGGATGACTGTCGTGCCATCAGCCAAGGCAATGGTTCTCCGTTCGCCGTGTCCTGTCAGGTAGTCCGCACGAAAACGATCCATCCATGATGATGGCATCTGAACAAAGACCATCAGTGCAATGGCAGCCATCCCAATGGCGAGAACACTCTGGCGCAGGCGACGGGCGCGACGGAGCGACGGAACGGTTGCTTGAACGGGCGGTCGTGCCAGCGTCATCCTGATATCGGCGGCAAAGGTCTGAACCTCCTCCCATGCAGCCTCATGATCCGGGCTTTGAGCGCACCATTCGCAGAAGGCGCGTCGATCCGCCTCGGTTACGCTGTCACCATGCAGGCGATGATACCATTCATTGGCCTGATCAAAGAGATCACCTGAAAAGTGGTCATTATTATTCCGCATATCTACCTGTCAGACCGGCAGCGCGGCCGGATACCGCCTGCTTTACCTGGGAAGCGCCATGAAACTCAAGGGTGAGTGCTTACCCATAGCCTCAACTTACGTCATGAGGCTGGCCTCATTCGCGCTCGCGAGCGTAGCGGCGGCAGGCCTTCATGCCATCTCGAAGGTGATATTCGACTGCCTTGAGGTCCATACCCCGTTCGTCGGCGATCTGACGATAGCTCCGCCCATCCAGATGGAAGCGGACAAAAATCTCACGGGTGACAAGGGGAAGAGCAGCGACCGCCTCGTTCAGGATTGCCTGACGGTCAGTTTCCGCCTGCTTCGTTTCGGCATTAGGTGTCGATGAAGGGTGATCGGGATCAAGCTCACCGCCATCGCGTCCCCACTCGCGGAAGGTACGACGATTGTAGTCGATCGTGATGTTGGCCGCGGCCTTGAAGAGAAGATGTGCCGGTTTTTCAACGGCTTCGGGGGCAGACAACCGGACGAGCCTGAGGAATGCATCCTGCACCACGTCGCCGACTTGTTCAGGATCGGTGCATCTCTTCCTAGCCAGCGCCTCCAGCTTGCGACGCTCGTTTAGAAAGAGATCAGAGAGGGTTTTGCTCCAGGACATTCGATAACATAACTCACTCGGGCTGACGTAATGTCTTGACGGTCCCCTCCACCGGAACGCGGTAGAGGGTCAAATTACGCAGTGTACGTTAGCTGAGTTAAGAACTAATCTCAATACGTGACGTCACCCAACTGGGTTTTCATGTGTTGTGGGCGGTACCCTTTAACAGCTGCTTTTTGACGCCCGGTGGCCTGCTGCCGGTTTCGCGGACATGAAGATAAGATCGTGTTCAAGGTGATGGATGTGCTTATGATGGCGATCTGGCAACGTGGAAAAGTGATGCCTTGCTTCACCATTCGGATCAGGGATCGCAATATACAAATAACAGTTCCAGCGGCTCCTGGCTGACAATAGGATCGCCTGCAAAGTCTATCGCAGCCGAGATGAAGCCAAGCCGCCGTCCCGGACTATATAGAACGCTTCTACAATCCACGCAGACGGCTTTCAAAATTGGGATGCACAAGCCCAATGGAGTTTGAGGTCAGTACTATACTAACTTGACCTGCTGTCCATGAGCAGCAGGTCCCCAAACGTGGCGATGACCAGGTGCATCATTCAGAAGTGCTTTTGTATACGGATCAGAGGGACTCTCGAAAATTGCCTGAACCGAGCCTTGCTCCACGACCTGACCACGACGCAGCACGACGACATGGTCAGATATTTCCCGGACCATTTCAAGGTCATGAGAGATGCAGAGATAACTGACTCCAAGCTCGTTCTGTAATTGCGCCAGAAGCGAAAGAATCTGTAATTGTACGGACGCATCAAGTGCCGAGACCGGCTCGTCCAGCACAACCAGTTCCGGTTTGATCGCCAATGCACGGGCGATAGCAACACGCTGGCGCTGGCCGCCGGAAAGCGCCGTAGGCTGGTTCGTGCGCACTCGTTCCGGGAGGCCGACATTATCAAGCAGTTCACGGACCCGCATCTGGCGTGTCACACGGTCGCCCAGAGAGAAGGCATACAACGGCTCGGCAATGATTTCCTCTATCGAAAGGCGCGGATCAAGAGAGGCATAAGGATTCTGATGGACAATCTGGACTCGCCGACGAAACTGCTTCAGCGCCTTGCCGGTCAGTCCGAGTATTTCCTGACCGTCAAAACGTACACTGCCCGCCGTGGCGGTCTCGAGCCGCATGATGATGCGTGCGGTCGTGGACTTGCCGGAGCCGGACTCCCCTACAATGCTCGTTGTGCCATGACGGGGTACCTCAAAGGACACTTCGTCCACGGCCTTTCGTATTCCATCCTGCCTACCGCGGTTAAACTGCTTTGTCAGTCCTTCAACGACCAGGATGGGACTGGCCGCAGTGGTGGAGCAGCGCGTCCGAGCAGGCTGCTTCCTCGTTGTCGCGTTGATCAGTTGTGCGGTGTACGGATGACGGGGGGCAGTGAAGACAGTGCGGGTCGGCCCGGCTTCCACGATCCGCCCCGCGCGCATGACAATGATCCTGTCCGCACGATCAGCGGCCATAGCCAGATCGTGAGTGATCAGAAGGACGGCTGTTCCTTTCCGTCGGATAAGCTGTTCCATATGATCGAGAAGACGCCGTTGCACAGTGACATCCAGGCCACTTGTAGGCTCATCGGCAATGAGTAGAGGAGGGGCGTTTGCCAAACCAATGGCGACGAGAACTCGTTGCCGCATGCCACCGGAGAGCTCATGCGGATAGCTGGCCGCCACATGTTGCTGGCCTAAACCGACATCTTCCAGCAATTCCGTCACCCGCTTTCTGGCTTCGTGCGCCGGTAAGCCGTGAACTTCCAGAGCTTCCGCTACTTGCGTTCCGATACGTTTGACAGGATCAAGAGAAAGGCTTGGGTCCTGGGGCACAAACCCCACCGTCCGGCCTCGCAAATGCCGCCATGTTCGTTCAGAAGCATGGGAAAGTTCCTCTCCATTGAGGACGATACGGCCAGTAAGCTGTGCACTAGCGACGGATAGGCCGATAAGTGCGGAGGTAATGCTGGATTTACCCGAGCCTGATTCCCCTACGATCATCACGATCTCGCCTGGCCATACTTCAAACCCGACTTCGGAGATCGCAGCAACCGGAGTGCGACCAGAGGGTCGGTAAACAACAGTCAGGTCTTCCACACGCAACAATGGTTGCCCTTGCTTGCTCACCATTACTCGCTCTCAATCCGTTCGCTTCGGTCCTGAACAAATCGGGCAAGCTGATTGGCTGCCAGCACGACAAGTACGACAACGAGGCCGGGCAGCGTCGTGCACCACCATGCGACAGATATATAATTCCGCCCTTCCGCGATCAGTAGTCCCCATTCAGGTTGTGGTGGTGGCGCACCAAATCCAAGGAAGCTGAGAGAGGAAACCGCAAGCACAGCAGAGCCGAATTCAAGAGCGACCAGCGCCAGTACGGGACCAGCCGCATGTGGCAGCACATGGGTGATGAGCGTACCGATAGGGCTCCTTCCACATGCGATGGCGGCCTCAACGAAGGCTGCCCCCCGCCAACGCATCGCTTCACCTCGGGCCATGCGGGCAAAAGCAGCGACTGCCGAAAACCCAACTGCGACAGCAATTTCGGTAATACCAAAGCCCAGAACAGTAACAATTGCCATTGACAGAAGAAGGGACGGAACAGCCATCAGCACATCAATGGCACGCATGATTGCGGCATCGGCTCGTCCGCCGAGAAAGCCTGAAAGAAAACCAATTGGCATACCGCCAAAAAGGGCAACGATTACCGCCAAGCCTGTTGCAAGCAAAGAGTTGGAGGCACCATAGATGACGCGCGAGAAGAGATCGCGCCCAAGGTGGTCGGTGCCAAACCAATGCGCGCGCGACGGTGCTTCGAGAGCATGCAAAGATGAGCTGTGCAGGGGATTAACTGAGGTGAAGAGTGTCGGGGCGACGCTCCAACCAAGGATGCCTAGCAGGAAAATGCAGCTTGCGATTGTCAGAACAGCCCCTCGACGCCGAAGAAAATTCTGTATTGCGGCAGAGACCGAATAGGAACTGGAGTTATTATCCATATGTCCAGAATCGACTGTGTACAGAAGTGGGTTGCCCATCTCCTATCTCCTCTTTCCGGAAAGCGTGATGCGCGGATCAAGCAACGGATAGAGCAGGTCCACGATGAGGTTAACGACAACAAAAGATGCTGCAACCACGAGCACAACACCCTGTACCATTGGAATATCCTTGGCTGACACGGCCCCCTGAGCGAGGCGGCCGATGCCGTCGCGGGAAAAGACGGTTTCTGTCACGACGGAGCCAGCAAGAAGACCGCCCACTATGAGACCTGCCATGGTCAGAAGCGGAATGGCGGCATTGGGCAAGGTATGGACCAGCATCAGGTGCGTTCGGCTTACGCCCTTCGCCCGGATCGCCTCAGTGAAGGGCTGAGACCATACCAAAGCCAGAGAGCGGCTCATCACCTGAGCGATACGTGCGGAAGTCGGGATCGCCAAAGTCGCCACTGGCATCACGAGAGAACGCCACCCGTCGTTACCCATCGCCGGAAAGATGGTGAAATGAAAAGAGAGGACCTGCAGGAAAAGAAGCCCAATCCAGAATGTCGGAAGTGCTGCACCAAGAGAGGGCAGGGCCAGCAATAGGGTGCGCAGCCATGGTGCCTGGACCAGACAACCAAGCACGGCCAATCCGACACCCATTATCAACGCCACCACAAGGGCACAGAATGCGAGGTTGGCCGTAGGTGGAATGGCGTTTGCTAGGGCGCTTGCTACAGTCTGTCCAGACTGAATGGATCTACCAAAGTCCAGATGAAGAACGCGCCATAGTGCAATAAAGTACTGCTCGGTGATTGGCTTGTCGAGATTGTATTCAGCCTTCAGCTTGGCAAGTTCTGCACCGTCAACAAGACTCTGTCCATCCTGATTCACCATGATGCTGACAGGGTCGCCGGGAAGAACATACAAAATGGCAAACGAGAGTGTGAACGCCGCCCATAATACCAGAGCAGACTGGCCCACACGGGCTGCGACATAAAGCAAAACGTCACGTCGAAGCAGATGACGGATCGATAGGCCAGAGGAAGGGCGTGACATCGGATTAGCGCCCGATCCAGGTATCAAAGAACTGCAGGCGGGAAGATGCCTCATGATGCAGTCCGTGCACGGTTTTGGCGGTTGCAACCACAGTCGTTACTTCAACGAGAGGAATGATATGGCCTTCCTCAATCAATAGTGTCACGGCTTGGGAAATCAGATTTCTGCGCCGCTCGACATCCAGTTCGGCGCTTGATGCGTCGAGCAGGGCATCAACAGGCTCGGCCTTGCGGTTGTTGACATTGTGCGCGTCAACGGCAAAAACCGCACGCAGGATATCCGGATCTGAGCGTGTCAGGTTATAAAACTGAACCTGATATTTTCCTGTGTTTTGCAATGCTGATGTTTGGCTTATGGTCGTCTGGTTCAGAACCAGATCAATCCCAACCGCTCGCAATTGTTCCTGCAAAAGCTCAAGATACGGAGCCGACTGCCAATATGAGAGATGGATGACAAGACGCTGTCCGTCCCTTTCTCTGATGCCGTCCGATCCGGGTCTCCATCCGGCGTCGTCCAGGATTTTTTTGCTGCCAGCTAGGTCAAAACCGAGTTCAGAGGCGTGGTCTGTGTAGAACGGCGTCGTTCCAGCGAGCGCGGATGAGGCTGATGACTGATAATGCGAAATGACGTTTTTGATTTCCTGCCGGTTAACCGCTTTGTTGAGTGCAAGGCGTACTTCCTTATGCCCCAGCACAGGATCAGTCTCATTGGGAAATAGACTAAAGACCAGACCGGGATTCGGACGGGCGATTACCGGCAGGGCCTGTGCTGTGAAAAGCCGTTCATCCTGTGCAAGGACACCGGTATCCACATCGATCTGGCCCGATAGAAGACTTCCTGTGCGGACCCCGGATTCCGGCACGATACGATAGTCAATTCCTGACAGATACGCCTTTCCCTGATGACCTGCCAGAGAGGAGGGCCAAGCGTAATCCTCCCGGCGCGTAAGGACGACCCGCTGGTTATGTACGAAGCTCGTCACTGTGAAAGGGCCGGAGCCCACGAGCTGCCCCTGGCATCTCGCCCCTGCGTCACGCGCCAGCGTTCCAGGAGACAGAAGCCCGAGGCTCATTGTCGAGCTTGCCTGCAAGAATTGTACGTTAGGTTTGCTGAATGTCAGGACGACCGTATCACGGTCAGGAGTCTGTATTTCCTTCAGTCCGGCAAGATACCCTGAGCCAAGCGATGCTCGCGCGCCAAGTTTGAGTATCCCTTCGAAATTCGTCTTGACCGCGGCTGCGTCGACGGGCGTGCCGTCGCTGAAGGTAACGCCGGGACGGAGATAAAAGGTGAACACGCGACTGTCCTGGCTGACCGTCCACCGTGATGCAAGCCAAGGAACGATCTCGCCCGTGTCTGGTCTCTGGTCAGTCAGGGAGTCTGTGATTTGGCGTCCGATATTGAGCGAATCATTATTTCCCGCCTGCTGTGGGTCGAGGCAGAGCGGATCGCTACTCTGGGCAACTCTCAACACGCCGCCGTCTTTCGGTGTGAGTTGGACGGAGTCCGCTAAACAAGCGCTGCCGGGGATAACCCCTACGACAAGTCCCATAACGACCGTAAGCTTGCCGAGATATCTGACAATCTCGTCACCCAGCATCGGTTTGACCTTTCTCAACCTGACGGAGCAAAACAATGATCGGTATCCCGACAATGACAGGGCCTCCTGCGTTCCTGTCGCATCAGCACGTAATAAGGTCATTGTCTTTCCGGCCGTTCCAGGTACAGATTTTCGCGCAATGTCCTGCCTGCATATTCGGTTTTAAACAAACCGCGACGCTGTAACTCGGGAACAACCAAACGGACAAAATCGTCGATCGCCTCGAATGTCTGGTTCGTCATGATGTTAAAGCCGTCGGCAGCGCCAGCTTTAACCCATTCTTCGAAATCATCAGCAATATCGGTGGGCGAGCCTACAAGAACCCGATGTCCTCCAGCAGACAGAAGACGTAGCAGTTGGCGCACAGTAGGGCGCTCGCGTTTTATGAGGTCCGCGACCAACTTCTGCCTGCTCTTGTGACGGTTTGTATCGGGCAGAACCGCAGGAAGAGGAGCCAAATCATCCAAAGAGTATTGTGAAAAATCCACTCCCAAACCAACAAACTCTGAAATACTCTTCAAAGCGATGGTATTGTCCGTCAGAGCGTGGAGCTGGTCGAACTTCGCCTCTGCCTCTGTGCGTGTCTCGGCGACCGTCACAGAGACGCCAGGCATGATCAGCAAATGATCCGGATTGCGACCGAACTCCCGCTCTGCTTTCTGCCTGATCTCCGTGCGGAAAGCCCTGCCTTCCTCAATGGTTGTGGCCGCCGTGAAGATCAACTCCCCAATGCGCGCTGCCAGCTTTCGTCCAGCCTCGGATGAGCCTGCCTGTGCAATGACCGGCCATCCCTGAACGGGACGGGGCGCATTGAGCGGCCCCTTGACCTGAAAATGCTTTCCTCGGTGGTTGAGAAGTTTTACACGCGCGGCGTCAAACCACCGTCCGGACTCCTTGTCCTTAATTGCGGCGTCGTCGTCCCAACTGTTAAACAGCCCCAATACAACATCAACAAACTCTTCCGCGCGTTCATATCGTGTGGCGTGAAGAACATGATCACTGCGATTGTAGTTCTCACCTCCTTCAAGGGATGTCACGACATTCCATCCCGCACGTCCTTCACTCAGACGATCCAAGGATTCAAGACGACGCGCGAGGGTGAACGGCTCGTTATAGGTTGTATTTGCGGTGCCAACCAAGCCAATCTGGTCTGTGACCACGGAGAGACCTGCCAGAAGAGTCAACGTGTCCCAGCGGGTGGCGGCAGTATTTTTCTCGATTAAGTCAGGCTCGAAAAGTCCCGAAGAAATCGTATCATTCATGAAGAGAACATCGAACTTTCCATCCTGAAGCCTTGATGCCAACTTGCAGTAATATGCGAATGTACCGAGTTCTTCTGTGTCGATGTGTTCATGACGCCAGATTCCTCCGTGTGGCCCGCTGCCATTCAGAAAAGCCCCGAGCTTTATAAAGGATGACATGCAGCCTTTCCCTCTCTAGTAGATTTCTGTTCAGCGTCCCTAGGGCTCCGGCCACGTGACGGTACGCTCTCTACAGAATGTGAAAAAATATTTTCGATCTCTGCTGTTCGTAGCGGCAATACTTGTCTCTGCTACTGAAGCAGTCGGGAAAATCTCAAATCCCACAACGATTCTGCATCAATGCGATTGGGGAGGCTTCCCTCAGAAAAAAACAGATCCGCAGCCTTCTGCTGTTCCCGGATCATGTCCTGAGTCACTGGCACTAGTTTCACGGCATGCTGCCGACCAGCAGAAAGTCGTCTAAAAATACGTTCAGGCACCGCTGTCTCCGCTGCCATAATCCTGGACCAGGCTTCCGGGTTAGCTGCGACCCAATCCCAAGTGGCACGCTCCCTCACAAGATAGTCCTCGATCAGACCGCTTTTGATCCGATCATCCATAGCGCCGACGCGGGCAGAAATCGCGAAAAACGATAATCCCCCCGATGAGATGTCGCTGGTCAGCCATCTGGCAGCGCTTTCCTCCATCAGCAACTCGGCGACATAATCGTCGGAAATCAGAGCGTCGAGATATCCCCCAACAAAGGCCGCCCGGCCAGCCGCCGCAGAGAGGGGCACGGGTTGGATATCATCAGGCGTCATCCCGTTGTCGGTCAGTATCTTCAGAAGATAATAATGATGATTGGTAGCCGGAACATAGCCGATTTTCTTGTTACGTAGGTCTTTCACAGACGCGGCGGTCGACTTTTCAGGAACAAGCAGCCCAGCATACGAGACCCCTCCTTGTATCGCTGCGATCAAACGAAACGGACTGGCATTCTGTCCGGCGAAAAGTGCTGGTATTTGGCTCATAAACGCATAGTCCAGCGCCTTGGCCCTATAAGCGTTTAGAACCATCTTGCCTCCTTCCACATTGACATAACTGACCGGATAGGAAGGGGACTTCATTTCTGCAGCATTAAAAAAATCGGAGACCTGTCCCTTATAATGCCAGACAGCAAGCCCTTCTGGGGTGGCTGCAACTCCAGTCGTGGCCCGAAAAGCCGCGGCTTGCGCAACAAGACCAAAAACGGCAACCCGGCGCGGGATCAGGTGCCGTCGATTCATTCGGTGACATCCCGGTTGTCGTCGGAGATACGATCCCACAATGACAAGAAGGAATAGTGAGCAAAAACATCCTGCCGCGCACGTTGCTCCGCACTCACGGCTGGTGGGGGCGGCGGGGGTGGCACATCAGCCGCCTGCGCAACGAGTTGGGAACGCGCTGCATCCTCGAATGTCAGAAACCGCCACGCAGCGACCTCTACGGTAGTACCCACAGTCCACACCCCGTGGTTGAACCAGATCAGGGTATTCTTATTGCCCAGTGCTCCCGCAACAATCTGTCCCTGTTCGCCGGGCTTGGGCAATGAAGGAATTCGTTCTGCAAACAGTGCTGGATCAAACAGGGCCTGATCCTGATGGAAGAAAGACGCCTCGGCGGTGATCGGCAAGAGCGGGCGACGGAAAGCAGACCAGGTCCTGCCGAAAAACGCATGTGCATGCGCTATCCCAACCACATCGGGGCGCGCCTTTTGTATCTCATCATGGTAAGGAACTCCTGATTGGTTGATCAGCTTTGGTCCCTCCACGACCGTCCCGTCTCCCGAAACAAGTGAAAGGTCAGACGCTTTGATCTTACTAAACGGAATCCCCAAAGGATTCATCCAGAAAAGATCAGGACTAATTGGATCTCTGGCGGAAAAATGCCCTGCGAGTCCATGCTCAAAACCCAGATAGCCAAACACCCGAAGTGCAATAGCCAGACGCTCCTTCCGGTGTTTCTGCTCCTCTTCTAGGGGACGAGGATCAGGGATACGGAGATCGCTTCCAGCAAGAAAAAGCTCATGATTAAAAGAAGAAACGTGCTCTGACATGATAAATTACATTCCCTCCAGCGTAGTTCTAAGCATTTAAAGGGCTTAATATGAACTCGCCTATCAAATAAGGCTTATGTCAGGTATAAAAAAAACAAATTTCCTACTGCACAAGACTGTTGTAAATTTTTTCGCCAGAATCGATGGTCTTTATAAAAATAAAGAATGTATTATTCACGACATTGATATTGTTTATTGGATGTGATGACTGAAGATTGCATAAAACTCTTGCCTAGACCTTATGGTGAGCATGAAACGGGGGCAGGATGAGTGTTTTACAGGTAATCAGGAAAGTACCGATCAGCGAGCGATGGGTGGACGCAGTTGGTAGATCCCACTACAGCCCTCTATCGCTTGATGGTCAGATCTCGCCTGAACAAGAGCAATTACGTTGCACCATAATTGTTTCCTGTTGCCGATAATTTCAAAAATACCATTACTATATAGTCATTTTGCGCGAACAAAATCGCGGCATGGCCGAGGTTAGCCTCCATGCCAGCGACGTTCAGAAATGGACGATGACTATAGAAATACGACACGATATTTATCTGCAAAAGGTCAATAATACTATGTCAATCGCAGTGCGATCGTCTTTCGCTCTTGTTCTCGTATGCTCTTCTATCACTGTAAAGGATGCTCTGGCCCAGAGAAAAACGGTCAGTAGTGAAGAGCAGGTTATTGTGACCGGGACACGTTCCAGCAATCAGAAGGCACGCAATAGCCTTAGTCCAATTTCGATCATTAACGCCAGGCAGCTGGAGGAAACAGGGCAGTCTGACCTGAGAGATGCGATCGCTCAGCTCAGCCCTTCCGTTTCCCTTCCTCCTTTTGGTTGGGGCGGCACCGGTTCAATTCTTTCCATTAGCATGAGAGGGTTGAGCTCTAACCACGTTCTTGTGCTTGTTAACGGAAAACGGCGGCATCAAACAGCATGGATCAATACGACTGCGGCTGGAGGCAGAGGTCCAGATCCTGTCGATCTCGACCTTATTCCAATGAGTGCGGTAGATCATATTGAAATACTGCAGGACGGAGCAGCGGCGCAATATGGCTCCGATGCTATTGCTGGTGTCGTCAACATTATCCTGAAGAAAACACCGAACAAGTTATCCCTTCAGGCGCTGAATGGCGGATATTATCTTGGAGACGGTTTTACGACGAGCGAGTCCGCCAATTTTGGCGGTATGATTGGTAAACGGGGTTTTTATAATGTCAGTCTAGAATTCAAGCATAATGACCGTACAGCGAGAGCGGGTGAAGATAACAGGGCAGGTGTCCCGCCGGAGATGCAGAACGATATTCGACAGGAAATGGGTATTCAACCGGTTACGCGCGAGTCGGCCAGTATCAATGCAGGCTATGACATTAATGATAATGTTTCAGTCTATGCTTTTGGTACATATGGGCATGTTAACAGCCAGCAGGCTTATAACTACCGTCTTCCAGCCTATTACGCGCCGAACGGCTTTATTCCATACGTGACAACCACGCAGAATGACTACTCATTTACAGCCGGCTTTAAAGGAAAAGTCTTTTCCAAATGGGACTGGGATATCGGTACTACCTATGGCGGCAATATAAATGACATGGGTGGGTATAATATGTTCAATACGGCGCTTCTGGCCGCGACCGGCTCCAATCCTTCACATTTTTTTCTAGGATCTCAGTCGGATACCCAATGGACCACGAATGCTGATATCCGACGTGCATTCGACACGGGGATTTTTGCTGCCCCCCTCAATCTGGCTTTTGGCGCGGAATACCGCTACGAAACCTATGAGCTTGGTGCCGGAGATGCTGCCGCACGCTATCAGGCCGGGCTGTCAGGGGGTGCCGCCATACAGACAACAGATGCAAGCAATCATGGTAGAGATGTAACCGCAGGTTATATAGATGTGGGCACAACGCTTCTACCAAAGTGGAAAATAGATCTTGCTGGCCGTTTCGAGCATTATACTGATGCAGGTGATACGGAAACGGGCAAGGTCGCTACCCGGTATGATCTCAACAAGTTCATTTCGTTTCGTGGAACAGTCAGCAACGGCTTCCGTGCTCCTACACTTCAGGAAGAGTATTTTCAGGCGCAGAGTTCGTCCCCGACAGGAAATAGCGGGCAGGTTTCAGTCAACTCCGCTGCGGCACGATTTCTTGGGGCCAGAGCGCTCACCCCAGAACGGTCAACGAATTTTTCTGCGGGTTTTCAGCTTAACCCGATACCGCGACTGCATATCGACATTGACGCCTATCAGATTACATTACGGAACAGGATCGTAAGTGGCGGCACCTATAGTGGCGCGGAAGCTATTGAGGCCTTGGAGCTCAATGGCTGGTCACCCGGCGCTGCCATAACGCCAAATGCTGTCCATACGACATTTTTTACAAACGGTGCGAATACCCGGACGCGCGGCCTAGATGCAACTGCGCGCTATGACATTAATCTGCGCCAGAATGGAGACCTGAAAATAGATGTGGGATTGAATTTAAATAAAACTGTGATTTTATCAGAAAAAAATGATCTCCATGGAAATCCTCTATTAAACGCGCAGCAGCGCGCATTTTTGACGTCCTATACACCTAAGAGCAAACTGATCTTTGGTGGTCGCTGGACCGTTGGAAATTTCGATCTTTCCGTTCATGAAATCCGCTACGGGCAGACAACATCACAGCTCACTTACTATAGTGGCCCTAATGCGTATTCAACGTCAGTGTTTCAGAAGTTCACACAAACGCCGAGATGGCAGACGGATATCGAACTTGGCTATAAAGTAAACAATCAGTTGCATGTCGCCCTTGGCGCCAACAATCTGTTCAATTCATACCTGAAAAAACTTCCTGTAGCGAACAGATATATTGGGTCGAACCGCTATGATGCAAATGTTGCGCAGATGAGCTGGAGCGGCGGCTTCTATTACCTCCGTTTAAATTATACTCTATGATGAAGGTCGCTGCGAACAAATTGGAGACATTGAAAAATCATTGATTGAATTCGCAGTGCTCTGATTTTCGCTTTGTATATTAAATATATTATAGGCAAAACACTTCTATTTTTCATGTTTCTGCGTTGATTATTTCCAGAAATAGGACGCGGTCTATAATTATAGACACTATTAGCCCGCCCGATCCTCATGAGGGTCGGGGGAGTTCCTACAGTTGAGACAAGCAGTCCTGTCAGTGATTTCTGATCAACTTTCTTCGAAGCTCTTCCGTTTGTATCACTCATCACCTTGCTTAACACTACAGTTGCATTTTGTGTCGTGAGTGAAAGCGCATAGCGTTGGCCTGATGTGTTCGTCGAAAGACGGACCATCTGAGGATATGGGCGACGGGTAGGCGGCGTTGTGCAAGCTTTACAACGATGCGCCTGATTTCCTGTATGGACCATCGGATAAGGATGATCGTGTTCTGCGTTGTGTTTTTTTCGGTTTCAGTGAGTTTGCCTGATACCGCACACTTGCCATGACGGCATAGGCAAGCATGACCAAAGAGACATGCCGATGCCAACCATGCCAGGAACGGGTTTCGTTATGATCGAGACCGAATTCGTTTTTGGCTGCTTCGAAACATTCTTCGATCCTCCAGCGCGTTCCTTCAACGTTCACGAGTTCCTGTATGGTCATCCCTTTCGGACACCAAGTCGTAAAATAGGCGAGGTCTCCATCGACGATGGTCCGACGGATCAACAGGCCACGTGTCCATGATCCGGCAATAGGGCAGTCAAATTCTTCAGCATCCAGATCGGCAAGCGCAAGATATGCCCAGTCATACAGTCGCTCACCCTTTGTGCCGTGCCCCGCAGACAGGCGGTGCCAGTCATTCTCTGACAGAGCCGCAGCAATATCTCTTGCTTCTCCTGCAATCAGCGGGTCTGTTGCCCATGACCCGAACCAGTGATTGCCTTTGACGCCAAGGACATATCCTATTCCTGCCCGACGAAGTGTGCGTTCCATATCGCCGACGCCATACACGCTGTCTGCTGCGACCCAGCGGAAGGGCACGCCTGCGCTCGATCATCATCGAGGCCAACGCCGGTTTGGTTGCAAACACCACGTCATCGGGAACGTGGGTCTGCTGGAGGCGCTCACGGTTCGATGTCCAGTCTTGCGGGAGATACAGGGCGCGGTCAATAAAGGCATGGCCACGCGCTGAGACATAGGTGGCAAATACCCCAATCTGGCAGTTCGTGATCTTGCCGGCAGATCCCGTATACTGCCGCCCGACACCGCATGACGCCTGACCTTTCTTCAGAAAACCGGTCTCATCAATCACCAGTACACCATCTTCAGTGCCCAGATGCTCGATCACATATTCCCTCACGACATCACGAAGAGCATCGGCATCCCAGCGCCCGCGCCCCAAAAGTGCCTGCTGCCGCCAGGGACCGGGATCTCCTGCGGCTTCTGCCCGCATCCAACCTGTCTTGCGTGGATCATTGCCAATTAAAACATCAAGGAAAGAACACGCTGAATCCGCGACACGCTTTTGCGTAAACAGTGGAGCAATCCGCTCCTTGGCTGATCGAAGCGAACGCACCCATAATTCCAGCGTCTCTTCAACAGACGCACCACCAGTCATCATATCCTGAATCATGGTTATTCATAGAGTCAGAACTCAACACAATATGCAACTGTAGTGTTAACTGACAACACGCTCTAAGTTAAAGTTTAGGGCCGTTCAGAGTGAGTTCTGTCAAATTTTTATACTTTACGGTGCGCGGCCCTTTAGGCTGCATCAGCACATTCGGTCATATATCGCCTCATTGGTGTTGTAACTCGTCCTATGCTTGGTGTTTGGATGGTTGCGAGATCGTTCATCCTGTGCAAGAAAATGCGAACGAGTCTTATTTACCGTTTGCCATGAGAAGGCAACACGCCCCAGGAGGTCTCCTTTTTGAAGGGGAAACGTACATCGCTTCAGCTTTACGAGGCTCATCGAGAGCGTTTGCTGAACTACGCGAATCGTTTGTCGGGAGACCGTACTCTGGCGGAAGACATAGTTCAGGATGTATGGCTTCTTTTTGCCCGTCAGCCCGTCGAGCACATTAGCGCGCCCCTGCAGTATCTTCGTACTATTGTTCGTAATCTGTTCATAACCCGTCTTCGCCGCACTGCTGACGAAGAGACAAAGGATGTGGATTTCGACACAGTTGTTGAAGGAATAGCAGATCATGCTGCCTCCCCGGAGCAGGCGGTCAGTGCACGCGAGACTCTCGCCCGAGTGCTCGCTGTGGTTGACGCAATGCCGCTGCGCCAGGCTGAAGCCTTCAAACTCTATTATTTCGAAGGGCTGAAGCTGCGCGAGATTGCGGCCCGTCTCGATCTGTCCATCCCGATGGTGCATCGGCTGATCGCCGATGGCATGACGATTTGCGATCGGATTTATGAGGAAGGACTCTGATCCGTCGTGTTGCCCCTGGAATTGATGAAAAAAGACCTACGTTCATACGTCTTAGAAAATAGGGGCAAGGGATCGCAGGCGCGTGGGCGGATATTTCCATTTGTCATCCTCTGGCTCTGGAGATCGTGCGCGTGATGACTGAACAGCGAACACCCCAGCAGGCAGCCGCGGATTGGTATCTTTTTCTTCGGGAAGATCCTGATGACGAGGATATAAAAGCCAGGTTCGAGCAATGGTTGAGCGAAGATGATGCTCATGCTGCGGCTTGGGCGCGTATGAATGTAACGACCTCAAAGATTATCTCCGCTGCCACGCTGCATCAGTCTGTTTACGCTGCCCAACGGCGTCATGAACCGACAAGGAGACGTCACGTTTGGCATTTCAGGCGTTTCTTCTTTCCGATTGCCGCTGCTGCTACCGCATGTGCTGTTGCCATACTGAACGGGCCGGATTTACTCCTACAGTTACGGGCGGACTACATCACGCCTGTTGCCGATATCCGTGACCTCCGCCTTTCCGATGGCAGTGCTGTGACGCTGGCCCCGCATTCGGCTATTGCCGTCGATATGACGTCCACCGTGCGAAGTGTCCGGCTCCTGAGGGGGGAGGCGTTGTTTGACGTTCGTCATGATGCGGCACGTCCCTTCCGTGTGTTGGCGGCCGATGTCGAGGCCACTGATATCGGCACAGTGTTTGATGTGCGGATGGAGGAGGGGGCTACTACGGTCGCCGTACGTCAGGGCGCGGTCCATGTTCGTGAACGTGGAAAGGCGGATCGTGATCTTCAGGCTGGCGAGTGGATCCGTGTTTCCGACGACGTCGTTACAGGAAGCATGCCATCTGAAATGATAGGGGCCTGGCGCGACAGAACATTGATTGCGGACAACCAGACAATCAAGCAGATGATAACATTCCTTCGCCCGTGGACCAAAGCACGGATTGTGCTGACCAGCCAAGCTTTGGGTGAGAAGCGGGTAACCGGGACCTATGACCTCCATAAGCCTGAGGCATCTCTTCGCCTGATCGTCGGTTCTTATGGTGGAACAGTCAAATCGATAACACCGTGGTTTGATTTCGTGAGTGGGCGCTGATTTATTCTGTCCAAGTTGTTGCACACTTCTGAAGGCATAAAAGTGAGTGTGCCGGATAGTCTACACCCGTGTGAATAAAAAACTTTTTTCAATGAGACAAACAGGCACGCTTCTGCTTCGTTAAAAAAATTATTCTTTTTTGGTTAAAAATTCATCCGTAGGCGCATCTCTAGAATTAAGAGCTTGGAATGCGAATAAATCGCATTTTGGCGAACGGTGTGACTGAAAACGAATGAAGAAAAGAGCCGCGCGAATGGACCTGAATGTCTGCCCTGGAAAGGCACTTGCCCCGAAATCCGACAAAAATTTTCTCATTACCTCGATCGTGCTTCTGGCAGCCACGACTATGCTGACGTCACTCACTAGCGGGACAGCGGTTGCTCAAACTGTCATGACCTCACCAAAAGTGGCGCCTGTGCAAGAGCATGGTTCTATCAACTTCAACATTCCCGCAGGCTCTCTTTCCAGCGTGCTCACGGCTTTCAGTATTCAGGCACACACGCCCCTGGGTTCGCAGGCGCCGATGCTGGCTGGTAAATCCTCTTCCGGTTTGCAGGGAAGGTTTACATCGTCCGATGCGCTCTCGCGTCTACTGCAAGGTAGTGGGCTGACGTACCGGGTCACGACCGATCATGCTTTCCAGATAATTCCAGTTTCTAATACTATCATGCTTGGACCGGTGCGGGTGGGGGGCATACTTCGGAGTTCAGTGCCTCCCACCGCGATGATCGGAAATCTGCCGCCGACGCTTCCTGGTGGCGAGATTGCACGCGGTGGACAACTTGGAATGCTCGGCAATAAAGACGTCATGGATACGCCGTTCAGTACGACGAGTTATACGGCAGAGTTTATTCAGAACCGTCAGATACGTAACATCCGGGATGCGTTGAAGGACGATCCTTCGATCCGTGGAACATGGGCGACAGGTTCTGCTGGAAATGAACAGGTCATGATACGGGGGTTCAGTATCCCGACGAGCGGCATTTCCTTTGGTGGTCTTTACGGAATGCTTTCCACCTCATCCGTGTTGACGGAACTTGCAGAGCGCGTCGAAGTTTTGCGAGGCCCAGGTGCTTTGATGAATGGCATGTCACCAGACGGTAATATAGGCGGAACTATCAATATTGTTCCCAAGCGTGCTCATGACAAAGCCTTAACCCGAGTAGAAGCGGATTATACATCGAACCTGCAATTTGGCGGTCAGGCCGATGTCGGGAGACGTTTTGGAAAAGAGAAGCAGCTTGGGGTTCGTCTGAATGGAATGATACGTTCGGGCCCGACGGCCATTGCCCGAAGTGATCTGAAAACAGCTCTCGTTGGTGCAGGTGTTGATTTGCGGCTACGGCATGTTCGCCTATCAACCGATTTTGGATACCAATATCGCGAAATCGACGGTGTTCTGCCCTATCTTGCTTTGGGGGCGGGAGTGCCTGTGCCAGATGCGGCAAAAGTTCCTCAAAATCTGGGGGCGAGCTGGGGCTATAACAGGACGGAGGATATATTCGGAGTTTTCCGGGCTGAAGTGGATATTTTTCGTAATGTGACGGCCTATGGAAGTGTAGGCGTTCACGATTCAACATTTGAGGGGATATACCCGGCAAGCGTAACGCTGACAAATCAAAACGGCACAGCATCAACCTCCAAACCTCTGGCTATCGCTGATCATGATCGTAACATTACAGCTGACGTCGGGGTGAGGGGGAAGGTTGAGACCGGTCCGGTCACGCAGAATATTGTTGTCTCAGCCAATCGTTACAATCTGGTTCGGGATGAAGCGTGGGGATTTAGTGCTTCAGGGTATCCTGTTAACATATATAAAAGGTCTTATATCCCTCGTTCGGATATTTCTGTCCCTGGAAACCTTCCTCTCTATTCATCGTCGACTTTATCCAGTCTGGCTTTCGCAGACACGATTTCAGCCCTGGATAAACGAATTCAGGTTACGGCTGGCCTGCGTGTACAACGGGTACAATCTGCAAATTTCAGTGCGACAACGGGTCTTAAGACAAGCAGCTATGACAAAACTGCTCTGAGCCCGGCAGTCATGGCGGTATTCAAGCCGTTAAAAAACGTCTCGATATACGGGAACTGGATACAGGGGCTTCAGCAGGGGAGTGTTGTCGGGACGACATACGCCAATGCTGGTGAAATATTTGCGCCTTATAAATCGACGCAATACGAACTTGGTGTAAAAGCTGATTTCAAGAAAATCATTCTAACATTCGATGTTTTCCAGATATCACAGCCCAGTACGGTCTATGATGTCGTGACCAACATTATGTCGTTGAATGGCGAGCAGAGAAATCGCGGACTGGAGCTCAATATCGCAGGTGAGATTGTTCACGGGCTCCATGCAACGGGTGGCCTCATGCTGATCGATCCGGTTCTGAAGAAGACACAAGGCGGCCTTTACAATGGACAACGAGCCCCCAATGTGTCGCCCATTAATTTCAATATGGGCCTGGATTATTCTATTCCTTTTGTGAAGGGACTGTCGGTTAATACCGATATTATCTATACCAGTTCACAATACATAGAAAATCCCTCTCCCCGCAGAAGTGTGCCCGGTTGGGTCAGGCTGGATATGGGGGCGCGTTACGTGATGCCTAATCCGGCCACTGATGCAGGAAAGATCACTCTGTTCCTGAACGTTGATAACGTTACCAACGCGCGCTACTGGAATGCCGGAGGCTATAACAATCTTACGCTGGGGGCACCGCGTACATTCCGTTTCGCGGTTGCGGCAGACTTCTGATATGCGATCTTCTATCAGGATTGCACTGAGTGTTGCTATCGCCCAGATAGCGACTTCACCAGTGCAAAACTCTGACTGATCCCTGCATCTGATAGGGCGTCGGTCTACGACTTGTCTTCTTCCCACCCCTTACAACCGCGCTCAGAAAGCTCAGCTCCTTCGGCTCACCTCATGGCGAAGATCGCTGCCTTCTGTGCTGGGCCATGATCAGGCTGGGGGCCACAGTCTTGGGACGATGCGGCAATGGCACGGGCAATCACCGCATCATCCAGACTGCCCGCGTTCGAGCCAGCGCCATATCTCTATAGCGCCGAGCTTGTGGCCTGACCTTGATCAAATATCTCGCGATATCCGCCTGATGATAAAACATGATGATGCAATCGGCGGAGATGCGGCGGCTACTTTATGACTATGGCAAAAGACATGCCTGGCGGGTGTGGGATTGATCAGGCCAGCAATCCGCCATCGACTGCAATAGTCGTCCCTGTAATGTAGCTGGCCTGAGGACTGGCCAGAAAGCCAACCGTGCGGGCAATATCTTCAACACGACCATAGGTGCCTGTGGCAACAAACCCGGCAAGTGTGGCTGCCCCTTCGGTGTTGGCCGGGTTCATTTCCGTATCAATCGGCCCAGGTTCAACAACATTGATGGTGATGCCCTTGGGGCCAAGGTCCCGAGCAACCCCTTGGGCAAATCCCCGCAGGCCTGCCTTGGTGGCGGTATAAAGAGACAGGCCGGGGAAAGGGGCACGCCCGGCAAACGCAGACCCCATGAGAATGATGCGTCCGCCTTTTTGCATGTGCTGCACCGCTTCATGGGTTTCGACCATGACTGCGCGGATATTGAGGTTGAGAGTGTATTCAATGTCCTCAACACTGACTGCCTCGATATTTTTATGCGGATAGGTACCCGCATTGCAGACCAGAACATCCAGTCGGCCGAAATGTGCAACGGTTTTGGCAATAACCACACGATTGCCGTCAAGGGTGGCGCCATCAGCCTGAATGGTCAGGGCTTGTCGGCCAATTTTGCGAATTTTGGCGGCCAGCTCCTCGGCCCGTGCTGCACTGCGGGCGTAAGAAATAGCAATATCAAAACCCTGTGCTGCAAGATGTTCGGCTACGGCCGCGCCAATGCCACGGCTGCCACCTGTTATAAGGGCGACACGTTCTGTCATGTTGTTTTATCCTTTCCCGTTAGCTTTCTAAGGCTATATGGACTGCATAATTTTTTATTGGTGCCTGTGGCGGCAGTATGCGCCATTATAAACAGGCCTTTGTGCCGGATGGCTAAAGTTCCTTGTTTTGCATGGATTTTGTGGACTATTTTATGGGTGATCAGGTAGAATAATTTTCCATAAAAATTGTCTTATTTTCTATAATTGGAGTTAAACGGAACAGCTTGCACATGCATGGCCATAATATCCTGGCAGAACTCCAGACGGCCCTTGAGGCTTTGTGTCCGGCCAAAAGCCACAGGACGGATATTGATTTTCTCACTTTGTATAAGACAACCCGGAAGACTGATCCGGTGCTGTTTGTGTACGAGCCACGGATTTATATTGTCATACAGGGGCAGAAAGAAATTTCCGTTCGGGACAAGCGTTACGTGTACAATGAGACACAGTATCTTGTTTCAACCATTGATATTCCTGTATCGGGCATGATTACCGAGGCTTCGCCCCAAAGACCCTATTTAGCCATGTGTCTTTCTTTTGCTCCCATGGAAATTTTCGAAGTTATTTCTGCCATGGGTGGTCCGCCAGAACCTTTACTCTCGCCATATTTTGGTATGGGATTGAGCGAACTTACACCAGACCTGCTTGATGCGTTATGGCGATTGCTCAACTGTCTGCCTGAGCCATCTGCCCGTCGGTTTCTTGCACCTCGTATCAAGCAGGAAATCATTTACCGCATGTTGCACGGCGCACAAGGCAGTACATTATGCGAAATTGCCAATTACCGGAGTGATCTGTCGGGGGTAAATCGGGCTATCCTGTATTTGCGGCAGCATTTCAGGGAAAATTTCGAAATATCCCTGCTGCCTGGACTGACGGGCATGAGCCAGTCAAAATTCTACCAGTGCTTTCAGGATGCAACACATTTAACGCCGGTACAGTATCGGATGCGCCTGCGTGTGCAGGAGGCCCGGCGGCTTATGCTGCATGAAGGCAAGCGCGTGGCCGAGGCAGGTTTTGACGTTGGGTATGATAGCCCATCGCAGTTCAACCGCGAATATCGCAAGCTCTTTGGCCTGCCGCCTCATGCGGACATCAAGCGGATACGATCGATTGGCATGGATCAGTACTGTGCGGATAATGAGGAGGTCTGGCTTTAACGGCTTAATACCCCGCGGCAGATGGAGGGATCGGAAAGCTCTCCATTGCGGTTGAGCTACGGCTGCCAGTCATTGATGTCGTTGCAAGTCGACAAAGCAGAATAAGGTTTTTCTGATTTCTTAGAGCGAGGAGCGCCATTATCCCGGTGCCTCATGTGTCTTGTAGATAAAATATGGAAACCATAAATTTCCATCGTTGTTGTTTCTTGCCTGATCTTCAGGCGGTAATGAAGGTCTTAGCGGAACAGAGACCGTTGTTCATTTCGAACGCTACGGCGCTGTTTTCCAGATGCGTTCATTACCGACCGGAGAGTCAATCCATGAAGTACAATCTGCTTTCGTTTCCTGCTGCTGCCCTTGTTGTCGGACTGCTTGCAGGCAATCCGGCCTCTGCCCAGGTTGTAACCAATGCTGCTCAGGCTCAGTCTGGCACGTATGCTGTTGAACCGGGCCACACACAGGTTGGTTTTTCTGTGCTACATTTTGGTTTCACAAACTATCTCGGCGTGTTCTCCAATGTTTCCGGAACACTAAAGCTTGATACAAAAAATCCTGCGTCATCAAGGCTTTCCGTGAGCATTCCGGTGGCCTCCGTGCAGACGACGAGTGCCAAGCTTGACGATGAGCTCAAGGGTGATCAGTGGTTTGATGCCGCGAAGTTCCCGAATGCGACATTTGAATCAACATCCGTCCGTGTCACCGGTCGGAACGATGCCATCGTGACCGGCAACCTGACGTTACACGGGGTCACCAAGCCTGAAACTCTGAAAGTGCATTTTATCGGGGCAGGGGTAAATGCGCTGGACAAGAAATATACCACAGGGTTTGAAGCCACAGGGACCATCAAACGCAGCGACTTCGGCGTGAAGATGTATGTGCCCTACGTGTCTGACGATGTGACTCTGCGCATTTCTGGCGCTTTCGAGCGGCAGGACTGACGCTCATGCCTTCGCCCGCGCGCGTAGCGAGCGGGACCACGCGGTATTCTACAGTGGCGATCATCCTTCACTGGATGATCGCTCTGGGAATACTGACCCTGATCGCGATGGGGTTGGTCATGGACCATCTCCACCTCGATACAATGCGCGTGTTCCAGCTCTACCAGTTGCATAAATCCATCGGCATTACTGTGATGGGGCTGATTGCTCTGCGTATTGGTTGGCGTCTGACGCATAGCGCTCCCGCTCTCCCTGTAGATATGCCCGCGTTGGAGAAAAAGGGCGCACATCTTGCCCATCTTGCTCTCTATGGTCTGCAGATTGTCCTGCCCCTGAGTGGCTGGGCGATGGTATCAGTCTCGGTGCTGGGTATTCCGACCGTTCTGTTTGGAACACTGCCGTGGCCCGATCTGCCAGTGCTTTCGACCTTGTCCAACAAGGAGCCGGTCGAAGCCACTCTGAAGGTAGTACACCACTGGGCATCGTGGATGTTGCTTGCCCTGATTGGGCTCCATATTGCCGCCGCTCTTAGGCATCAGTTTGTGCTTCGTGATCATGTTCTTCGTCAGATGCTGCCGTTTCCAGGGGCATCCTCCACACCAAGCGAGAAGAGAGACAACTCATGACGGTTTTAAACCGATTTTTGCCAGTCGCCACGGTAGCTGGTTTATTGCTCTCAACGCCGACCTTTGCGGCCGACTGGACGTTGGCATCGGGTAACGGCACGCTGGGTTTCTCCGGTACCCAGACTGGCAAGGCGTTTGAAGGGCATTTTGGGAAGTATAACGGTACGATTTCGTTTGACCCAGCCCATCCGGAGGCCGGACATGCGAAGATCATCATCGATATGGCAAGTGCTACAACAGGTGACAGCCAGCGCGATGGTGCCCTCCCGGGCCACGACTGGTTTGATGTCAAAGCATTCCCAGAGGCTGTTTTTGAGGTGAAGAGCTTCAAAGCTAAGGGCGGCAATGCCTATGATGCCGATGGCACCTTGACCATCAAGGGGATGAGCCAACCCGTTAGTCTGCCACTGACCATCGACATTTCAGGTTCTACTTTACAAGCCAAAGGCCATCTTCAGCTTGTTCGCTCGGCTTTTAATGTTGGTGTCGGTCCCTGGGCCACGGGTCAATGGGTTGCCCTTGAAGTGGGCGTGGACGTCAACGTCACGGCACACAGCGACTGAAGGGGTCAGATGTCTTTTGTGTTCCTATCTGGAGGGTTCTGCAAACCTCCAGATTTTGAATTATAGGCTGTGGTTCCCTTTATAAAGGCTGGCATTCAAAGCAAAATCATAGGTAATAAGTCGGTTGAGATGACTGCGTAATCTGACAAGGCTGGCTAAGGATCGTTTTTTGGAACAGGCTCTGAAACTCCATTTATCCGGGCATCTGCATGAGGCTGCGAAAGCCTATCAGGTGGCACTTCAGAAAGCTCCAGAGAACGCTGATTTGCTCAGTAATTACGGTGGCTTGCTTTGCAGTCTTGGCGCTTATGATGAGGCGCGCCGATTGCTTGTGCAGGCTGTGACGGTTGATCCAGCTTGTGTGACTGGCTGGTGCAATCTCGGGAACTGCCTTCAGCGGCTTCAGCAGTATGGTGATGCAATTGCCGCTTACCGGAATGGTTTGCAGATTATGCCGACCCATGCGTTGGCACTCAGTAATCTTGGCCTAGCACTTGATTGTTGTGGTGAACACGCTCTTGCCAAAAATTTTCACCAGACAGCGATCAGCCTTGATCCAGACAATGTGCAATCTCGTATGAATCATGCGCGGTCTCTGCTGTCAGCAGGTGATTACCAGAATGGGTTTAGGGAATACGAGTGGCGCTGGGTACCGCCCGGCACTCGAAATGACCTTCAGGCTCGTGAGCAATGGAAAGGGGAAGTCGTCCCGGATGCGACCTTACTGATCCATGCTGATGGTCACTTTGGTGACATGCTCCAGTTTGTGCGTTTTGTGCCTGAAGCGGAAAAACGGTGTGGCCGGGTGATTGTGCGTGTTCAGAAGGAGCTCCTGTCCCTGCTGCAACGGTCGTTTCCTGCTACTTGCTTCATTTCAGAAGATGATCTGATTCCAGAGTATGATGTGCAATGCCCGGTTATGAGTTTACCTTTTGCGCTCGGTACCACTCTGGACACACTCCCTTTTGCGAATGGATATCTGCGAGCTGACCCTGACAAAGTTGCAGTCTGGCGTGACAGAATAGACAAGGATATTGCTCTAGGGCCGGTATCCAACCGAATACCGCTGCGGGTCGGGTTGGTATGGACGGGCAGCCCCCACAGGGATGTCCCTGGTGCGTCTTTGATCGATCAGCGTCGCTCAACAGATCTTGCGAGTTTTGCTCCGTTGGTGGCAGCAGTCCCCGATGCCATGTTCTACAGTTTGCAAATTGGAGAGCGGGCAGAGCAGGCCAAGACGCCCCCGCATGGCATGAGAATAATTGATCATACGGCTATGTTGCGGGATTTTGATGATACGGCAGCCTTTGTCAATGTGCTGGATCTTGTCATTGCCGTAGATACATCTACTGCCCATGTGGCCGCAGGGCTGGGAAAGCCAATCTGGATGCTGTCTCGGTTTGATCAGTGCTGGCGATGGCTTTCTCGCCGCATTGATACTCCATGGTACGACACACTGCGTATATATCAACAAGCCAAACCTTTGGATTGGGGAGGCCCAATCGAGAGGGTGTGCGTCGATCTGCAAAAATTCAATGCCAGTTTTGATAGGGAATGAGACATCTCGTTACTCGCCTAGGCTCAGGACTTAGAGCTAGAACATGTCAGTTGCAGATAGACAGAAGGCGGAGAAAAAGAGAGTGGGACATGCTGTCGTAGCATGTAGCGGACGTCTCCAGCCCTTGAGGCTGCCGGACATAATCTTGATACAATGATAGTGCCGCCTGTCGTAATTGGCAGGACGAGCGAGGGATTTCCGTCCCGTGATACAAGGCCTGACGGGACCAGTCGGCGTTGTAACTTCGATCCACCAGCAGCCATTGAACTTCCTGTTGGCTGTCGAGAAGAGCTGCGACCCTTGTGTAATCACTGACCTGACTGGCAGTCAGCCAATATAAGTCACTTATCTCCAGCCTCCTTGTAGAGCCTGAAGCTGATTGCAGAGCTGATGAATTGATGTTGATAGGGCAGGGACTTATGTCTGCAATCATCAGTTGCTTGTTTTCTGCTTCAGAAAAGCGATTATTAAGCCGCTATGCATTACGGCGTGTGTAACGGTAGATCCGACGTTTAACACATACTCAGATTGATTTTTCATAATGCTCCATGATCTGTTTGAGGAAGAGCGACGCCACGTAACGCTTGGCCCAGGGGCAACCCTTCTGGGAGGTTTTGTTAGAGATATTGCGGATGACTTGATACACCATATTCACGAGCTATCGGCACGTACGCCATTTCGTCATATGGAAACACCTGGTGGGAAACGCATGTCAGTGGCTATGCTGAGTTGTGGCCATCTGGGATGGATTACTGACCGCACTGGATATCGTTATACGGATTTTGATCCTCTGACAGGCAAGGCGTGGCCTGCGTTTCCGTTGTTGTTCCTTGATCTGGCACAGCGTGCTGCTCAGGAGGCTGGGTTTCGAAATTTTGTACCGGATGCTTGCCTGATTAATCGATATCAGCCTGGCGCACGGATGTCCCTGCATCAGGATATGGATGAGCGGGATCTGACAGCACCTATTGTCTCTGTCTCTCTTGGGCTTCCTGCTATTTTTTTGTGGGGCGGATTGCACCGCACTGTTCGCCCCAAGAGGCATCAGGTCTTGCATGGCGATGTTGTGGTTTGGGGAGGGGCATCGCGTATGATTTTTCACGGTGTGGACGTTCTGAAAAATGGTCAACATCCTGCGACCGGAGATATCCGCTTTAACTTGACGTTTCGGAAAGTAAACTGACGGATCATCTACGCTGTTGTCGATGGTTGCATTATGATCTTGCTACGCAGGATTGTCACGAGAGTGACCGGAGCGTTTTAGTGCATGGCATTGGAATATTATGTGAAAACCTTACTCTAAATGCCTTTTAGGCCGGACCACCATCGATGGATGGTGTGTTCTGCAGCGGGAAATTTTCCGGGCTTTGAGTCCTTACGTTGGTTTAAGTATGTGGGCACAGTCTACTCATGGGCAAACATATGAGTAGATATACAAGCACTAACGGTTATTCATGTATAAAATTTCCATAACAAAATCGTAATTTTCTTACTTGTGGGCTATTGGGCATGGTTGTGGAGCGCAAAAACTGACCTGCTCAGTCAATGGGCCGGTGCCGATTTTTTTTCATGTTGGTATAAAAATGAAATATAGAATTTTATATTTTTCATTTAGGAATAAGTATTTTTTTTAAGTCAATTTTTTATAGCGCGAGAAAAAATCATTTTTTGCTAATTTTCTGGAATAGAAATTCATATTTTTTATAATTATCAAAATATAATATAAAATATAGGTATTACTTTAAAAATACACATCATAAAATTTCTGTTAGTGTTGATATTGCAACAAATACGCTCTCTGGCGCGTGGTACATGCAATGCGGAGAATAAAAATTGAGCTTTTTTAAGGAACCAGTGCAGAAACACCCGGTCCATAAGAGTTCCGAAGGATATCATTTGGCGTTGGACAAACGACAAATTCAAATGATTTCAATAGGCGGTGCGATCGGTACCGGGCTTTTCTTGGGGGCAGGGAGCAGATTACAGGCTGTTGGACCAGGTCTGGCTTTAGTTTACCTAGTTTGTGGCGTATTTGCATTTCTTATGCTGCGGGCTTTGGGCGAACTGGTTATGTACCGCCCAACCAGTGGTAGTTTTGTGTCCTATGCACAGGAATTTCTAGGCCCTCGTGCTTCTTATGTTGCGGGGTCTCTGTCATTTTTTAGTTGGGCTATGACAGGTATCGTCGATATTACTGCCGTTGCACTGTATATGCATTATTGGGGCATATTCGTTTCGGTTCCACAATGGGTTATGGCTTTGATGGCGCTGGTGGTCGTGACTGCCATGAATCTTGTGGGGGTTAAATGGTTTGGCGAGATGGAGTTTTGGTTCTCGTTGATCAAGGTGGCCGCTCTAGTCATATTTTTTGCGGTTGGGTCGATCATTTTAGGGATGCATTCTCCTGTCGCTGGGGCCACTCCTGGGTTTTCTTTAATTACTGAGCATGGCGGTATTTTCCCACATGGCATTATGCCTGCATTGGTCTTGATGCAGGGTGTGGTGTTTGCCTATTTTGGTATAGAGATGATTGGTACAGCCGCAGGGGAATGTCAGAACCCACGCGAAGTTGTGCCCGCAGCCATTAATAACGTTATCTGGCGTATTGCTATTTTTTACGTTGGTACTGTCACATTATTAGTTCTGTTATTGCCATGGTCTTCATATCAAGCTGGTGTTAGCCCGTTTGTGACATTTTTCTCCCGTCTGGGTGTGCCAGGCATGGGGGGCATCATGAACCTTGTGGTGCTGACGGCAGCACTGTCTAGTCTGAACTCCGGTCTGTATTCCACGGGTAGAGTTTTACGCACTATGGCCCTGGATGGAGCAGCCCCGCGTTATCTTTCCCGTATGAACAGACAGTCCGTTCCTTCTGCCGCTATTCTTACAACTGTTGCTATCTATCTGATTGGGGTAGGGTTGAACTACCTTCTGCCATCCCAGATTTTTGAAATCATGCTTAACATGGCTTCTCTGGGTGTTATCAGTACATGGTGCTTTATCTTGGTATGCCAGATGAAGCTACGGCAGGCCATTGATGCAGGGCGGATTGCACCGACCAGTTTTGCTATGCCTGGCGCACCCTATACAACATGGGCAACATTGGTCTTTTTCATCGGTATTCTGGTGCTTATGGCGTTTGATTATCCGACGGGTACTTATTCCATCGCTGCTGTTCCTATTCTGGCATTGTTGCTGGTGATCGGTTGGAAGATGATGGGGGGGCGTCCTATCCCAGTGGAGCCCCAGACGCAGTTTTCAGCCATTTTGACAGATGCCCTTCCTCCCCGTTCAGAAACGGATTCAGATCGGGAGGATGCGCAATGAGCGGGAAAGCATCTATGGCTGGCAGTGCAAAGGTGCTGTGTCTGTCAGCATTCATTACAGCATGTGGAAGTCTTGCAGGGCAGGTGCACCAGGCCAAGGCCGAGCAATGGTACACTGGCTCTCTTGTCTCTCCCTCAGGGCCACTCTCAAAAAAGGGTATGTTCTTGCTGGAGCCGTATATGTATTACGCGGTGCCATCAGGGATGATCGGCCCGCATAATGATGCGGTTCCTATGAGTTCCCCTCGCCAGCAGTCTGTAACGAACCTGACAATCTACCGATATGCCATTACAGACACGTTGAGCATCCAGACTGTGCCGACCATTAGCTACCGCTGGAAACATGGTGAGGGTACCAGTAGCGGATTAAAACTGGGGGACGTGCCAGTTGATCTGATGTGGCGCTACCTGACGGCTGATCCCGCTCGTTACATCCCAACTTTGAACCTGATTACGGGCGTTTCCTTTCCCACAGGGGATTATTCCAGCCTGGGACGTGCGGAAGATGGTGTGGGGAGTGGCGTTTATACCTATCGCGTGGCTCTGACTGAACAATCGACTTACACTCTTCCCAATAATCATGAGTTGCGTCTGCGTGTCTGGGCAACATTCCGGCGGGCACTTAACACGGCACACCTGCATGATGTCAGTAGCTATGGTACTACACAGGGGTTTCAGGGGCGGGCTCAACCTGGAATGTATGGCGGGGCAGGTTTTTCCCTTGAATATGGGCTGAATCAGCGCTGGGTATTAGCATTGGATGTCGCGCGGGACTGGTCCAACGGCACCAAGCTACAAGGTCGATACATCAATACAGGGCAGACCATATCCCAAATTGGTGCACCCTCGGGTGATTGGCAGATTGCCCCTGCAGTCGAATATAACTGGAGCCCCCGCTACGGTATTATTGCCGGTGTCTCTGTTTATTATGCAGGCCATAATACAGAGCGGGTTATATCGCCCCAGTTTGCATTTAACGCCCTTTACTGAGAGGTTTCTCTTTCCTTTCTGTGGGCCGCCGGGGGTGTTACCATCTCCGGCGCTTCTCTCTCGATGCTTTGTGCAGCACTTTCCTCGCTCAGGGCAAAGCCTGTCAGTCCGCCTATGACAGCTGCCAGACCAGCATAGTCAGCAAGTCCCAATGACAGATGTCCTGTTAGCAAGCTTTCACCTAATAGAGTAAAAACAACTTCTCCAGCCTGAGTGGCATCAACTGCTGCAATCAGATAGGGGTTTGAAGATGTATTGCGTGCATGAATGAACAAAGGCGTGGCAAGGCAGCCTGCAACCAGGGCGATAATGCCTGTTGCAGTAATCTGCGATACTTCAGGTGCCGGAGGCTGAACAAGAAGGGTCAGACCAAGGAGAAAAGGCAAGGCTCCCAGTGTCATGAGTAACACAGCAGCAAGTGGGTCCTGTAAAGGCTGGTAGATGGAGGCTGTATTGTGCCGCAGGCGGTTGAGTAACTGGTTGCCCACGGGGTAGCTGAAGGCTGCAATGCTGAGTGGGATTACACCAGCCAGTACCTGCGCCAGCGGCACGCCACTCATCAACTGACCAAGATTGAGACCAATGATGCCAATGAAGATTAACCCTAGAAAAACAAGACCACGAAGTGGGACTGTGTCTCCAAAAGCTCGCAGCACAAGAGGTGTGGCGATAATAGTGCCCTGCCATGTTGCGGCAACAATCCATCCCGGAGCATGATTGGCGGCAAAGCAGCAGCATGCATAAAATACACCATAACCAATACTGCCAGCGCCGAGCCAGAACCATATCCGGTGGAGAAACAGCCGACCTAACTTACCCAGGTATGATGGACCTTTGGTAAGTAATAGCCAGAATGTCAGCAATATGGCTGTTTCAATGTAGCGTAAGGAGGCACTCCATACCCATGGTCCACCTTGCAAACTTATGGCGCGGTTGAGTACAAATGTGGTGGAAAACAGCGCAGAAGCAACCAGCCCCTGGCCTATCAAGCGTGGCGCCTGTGTGGTCCCGCCCATAGTGGCATCTGCTGCTCTTGTAACAGGCTGTATTGTGTGAGAGGGAGAAACCGTATGACCGGTAGTTGGGAGATCTGGCATAGTGATATGGATGACTTCTATAATGGAAAGTAGGTAGGTATAATATACCGATACCGAATTGAAATGTGTTTCCGTTTTTTATTGATATTACATTATAATCGTCGGAAAATTTGAAAAAACTCGGAATATCATTTCGGATTAATGCGAAAAACAGGAAGATTTAATCGTGGTGGGTGTGTTGGACAGAACTGACCGGAAGATTCTCCGCCTTTTGCAGAGCAACGGGCGTATTTCCAATGCGGATCTGGCTGAGGAGGTCAATATCAGCCCGGCCACGTGCCATCGTCGCCTCCAACGTCTGTTTGATGAAGGTTATGTCAAAAACGTACGTGGTATGATCGATGCGGAAAAAGTCGATCTAGGCACTCTTGTGCTGGTGGGTGTGGTGCTTGATCGTTCAACACCAGATAGTTTTGCTGAGTTTGAAGCCGCAGTCAGTCGGATTTCTTCCATCCTTGACTGTTATCTGGTGGCGGGAGACTTCGATTATTTTCTCAAGATCAGGGTGCGGGATATCGCAGATTTTAACCGCTTACATGCTGGCAAACTCATTACGCTGCCATCTGTCCGGCAGACACGCACCTTCTTCACCTTGAAAACTGTGGCTGATACACGCGCCTTCGATTTCTAGGGAAGGGGGCTTATGTACCAGCCTGTTCCTCATGGAAGCAATATGTCACGGCCATACAGTGAATATTTGAGAGAAAAGTAGCCTCTTTTACTCTAAAAGAGGCTATTTCCTGTTATCGTAGACGGGAAAAATCTATGATTGCGGCAGTGATATGATCGATGCCCGTACATGTTCAAGCTGCCGCTTTGCGCCATGCAAAAATATGGGATGAACTTAAGTAGCCGATTTCTCATGAGATGCGGCAAAGGCGGATCTCCCAGCACTTTCCAGAACAGCATCCGCTTGTGGCGTATGAATGCGACCGCATAGAACATTACGATAATGTCGCTCCAGAGGGTTGTTCTGGCTAAGGCCGGGGTTGCCCGTGACTTCTACTGCACGGGTTACAGCAGCTATGGCATTCTCTGTCACCAACCTTTTGACCTGCCCGGCTTCAGCAAGGGTGATCGTCTGATTTTCAGCCTTGCTGAGAGCCAACTCCAGTAATGCTTCATTGGTTAACAAGAGGCCGTCAATTTCCCCAAGAACCGTTTGAAAACGCGGCAATGTGGACAGGGAGCGTCCTAGAGCCGTGGGTACACGCTGTTGCAGGAAGTCGGTCAGCCAGTCCCGTGCAGAATGAGCGATTGCGTTATAGAGCGCTGGAATGACGATTGTATGCCATGTTGCCAAAAGCGGTGTTTCTGGGTTTTTTCCATTTTCATGGAAATTGATCAGATAACGCTCAGGAATTTCGACATTCTCAAAAATAATTGTATCGCTGCCTGTTGCGCGCATACCAAGGTGGTGCCAGCTTTTTTCGATCCGCACTCCAGGTAAGGACAGAGGGACAAGGATCTGTCCAATACGGGGTGTGTCTTCTTCTGTCGCGCCCCAGACGACCCCCCAATGTAAAGCAGATGACCCGGTCGAGAAGATTTTGCGACCGGATAAAAAATAACGGTCTCCTTTACGACGTATACGGGTGGCCGGTATTCCTCCTCGTGCAGGGGTGCCTAGCTCGGGTTCCACCCGCAGAGCATTGAGCAGGGCTCCGGACGTAACGATTGAATCAAGCACCTCATTGCGTACGTCGTCGGGCCATGTCTCTGACAGCAGAATGGCAATTGTCTGCAAATACTGCATGGCGAGTATCAGGGCGGTAGAAGGGTCACCTTTTGCCACTTGCGAAATGATGGTGGTGATCTGACGAAGAGTAATGCTCTGGCCACCCTGATCCGGGGGTAATGTCAGGCTGAGATAGCCAGCCTTGTGGAGGTCAGCAAGATTGTCGAAGTTGATTTCACCCAAGCGATCTGATTCCGCAGCCCTGGATGCAAAACGGTTTATCAAGTCTTCAGGAAAATCAAGACTGACAGTAGATTTTTCTGCCATGAGAGCACCATCCATAGTCACAATATCCTTATTATGGCTTCAGTGTGTCAAGTTTTGCTCGAATGCATCACTCAAATCACCCGTACGGGCGATGAAACCTGCAGATCGGTAAGCCTCCACAACCCCGTCCTCTGCCCGGATAACATCCGGGGTGACAGGGGCGGGAACAGCAATCAGTTTTTGTGCAACAGCTATTGCCACATCATCAGGCAGCCCCGTCTGCCGGGCGAGAATATGGGCATAAGCGACTTGGTGCTTTGTGCCCCAATCATAAGCTGCTGTGATGCGACGATAGAAATCAGCCAGGAGTCGTTTTTTTTGAGCAAGAGCCTCGGTATTGGCAACAAAAAAACTGTTGTTTGGCATCAGCCCTGCAGCATCGGCTATGGCATGTCCGTGACCGGAGATAACAGCAAGGGAAACATAAGGCTCCCACGTTGACCATGCATCAACACGCTTTGTATCCAAAGCTGCCTTTGCCTGAGCAGGTAAGAGGAAAACAATATGAGGAGCCGGCGCAGGAATTGCCCCTGTCGCCAGAAGACGTAATAATAGAAGGTGCCCGATAGAGCCGCGCCCTGTGGCAATACGTTTGCCAGAAAGCTGGTCCGGTGCTGAAATGGGGGAACCTTCTGGCACCACTATGGCTGTCGCTTGGCCTGCTCCACGTGGTGGAATAACCCATGCTGCCTTGATGTGCAGGCCAGCCCCCCAGGCAAATAAAAATGGGCCATCACCGGCAATCCCGGTGTCCACTGCCCCAGCACCAAGAGCCTGAAGAAGGGGGGCTGCCGCTTCAAATTCTACCCAGCGAATATGATAGGGTAAGTTCTGATCTGTGCCTGCCGCTTCCATCAAGGCTTTTTGCTGGCCTTTCTGGTCTGCCACAATCAACTCATCTTCGGCGTGTGCAGGCAGGCACAGCATGGCCGAAAGCAGCAAGGTCGATAACAGGGGGCAGGCCTGCATCAGGCCTCTGGCAGTTCGAGTATGTGGCAAAAACGGTTTCATCGCTCCTAACCCACCATTTCAATCCAGCATTTTCAATCAAAACACAAAAATACGTGCGATGAATATATTTCACACACCATATCCACGTAAATATGGAAGAATGATGGTCTGAAAATATACAGTTGTGGAGTCACAAGGGAATGTCCAGCACAATCCTGCACGATACGCACCAGCCTGTTTCCGACTTTAAGCGGCCCGTGGTTATCCGCTTTTCCCACTATGTAATGAGTAAAGCTGGGGGGATTCGTCTGCTGCATACTCTTGCTCGTTATCTCTCTCCTCTTGTGCTTATTCTTGTCTGGCAGATAGCCTGCTCTACAGGTTTGCTTTCCACACGCTTGGTCGCATCTCCAGCACAGATTTTGGCGACAGGCTGGAGCCTTGTGCAGGATCACACGCTGCTGACCAATCTGGGAGTATCGTTACTCAGAGCGGCTACAGGTCTTTCTCTGGCACTTCTGACGGGAACAGGTCTGGCGCTGATATCAGGGCTGTCCAAGGTGGGAGAGAACATTGTGGATGCTCCTCTCCAAATTTTTCGGACGCTGCCTGTTCTCGCTCTCGTGCCATTATTCATTTTGTGGTTCGGCATTGGCGAAACACCCAAGATCCTTTTGGTTGCGCTAGGCTCTACGTTCCCGATTTATCTCAACCTGCATAAAGGCATCCGTTCGATTGATCCCAAACTGCTGGAGATGACGCGCACCCTGCGTCTGTCCCGCTTCCAGGTCATTCGGGATGTTATTCTGCCAGGGGCTTTGCCTGATCTGCTGGTTGGTATTCGCTTTGCTGTGGGAATTTCGTGGCTGATGCTGGTCGTCGCAGAGCAGGTGAATGCTGATAGTGGCATTGGGCATATGATGATGGATGCGCAGGACTTCTTGCGGACTGACATCATTTTTGTGGGTCTGGCGGTCTATGGAGTTTTAGGGCTGGCATCAGATCAATTTGTGCGTTTGCTCGAACGGCAGGCTCTGGTTTGGCGCCCCGTCCACCTTTCGGGAAGGAGCGTCCGGTGATGAATAGCCTTGCTCCAATCTCTCCGTTGCCGTCCTTGTCTCCTCCAGTTGTTGACGTCCAGGGCTTGAGCCGCCGTTTTGGTAGTGGCCCACGAGTGCTGGATCATCTGAACCTGAGCATTGCTCCGGGGGAGTTTGTGGCTTTGCTCGGGCATAGTGGTTCAGGCAAATCCACATTGCTCCGCACACTTGCCGGATTGGACCCGGTCACGGAGGGCAAGGTTTCACGACCAGAGGAAATAGCTGTCGTTTTTCAGGAAAGTCGTTTGCTGCCATGGAAAAAAGTGTGGCGGAATATCACACTTGGCCTTGAGAACGCGACCCGAGAGAAGACATTGCCGGTCCTTGAAGAAGTTGGTTTAGGACACCGTGTGGACGCATGGCCCCTTACTCTCTCAGGGGGGGAAGCGCAACGGGCAGCTCTGGCACGTGCGCTGATACGAGAGCCACAATTCCTGATGCTGGATGAACCCTTTGCGGCGTTGGATGCACTGACCCGTCTACGGATGCAGGAACTGGTTTTTGCCTTATGGCAACGCCACAAGGCAGCAGTTCTTCTGGTCACACATGATGTGGACGAAGCATTGTTGCTAGCTGACCGGGCTGTGGTGCTCGATGCCGGTCGCATCAAGGCAGAGCTACAGATCTCACTGCCCAGACCTCGCCGCCATGCCGATCCAGAGTTTGAAAAACTACGCTCGACGCTTTTGAAGTATTTAGGGGTCTGCTAGGCTCAGGTCCTCTTCCATGCCGGTGACTGCTGCGGTTAAGCAGTTAGGTTTTTTGAGGCGATTGAGGTGGACTGCTCAAATCAAGAAGGCCCGTGGCAGCATTCTGCGAAGGTTGATTGCGCTCAAAGAGTCACGCACCATGTGTGATAGCGCGGTCTGCGCTGTTCTATTGATATGGTTGCGGATACACATAAGCAGGCCATAAAAAAGATTGGGGCCCAGTGAGTAACATGGGCAGGTACTCTCTTCGCTAAATTGCGACAGCCTTATCCTTAAAGAGCGCTGAGTTCTATAAAATGCGCTTTCAGTATAGATGTTTTTTCATTGGAGCTATATGTTCTCATGAATGAGAGATAGAGAGACACGATACTGTTGAGCGGTACGGCGTATCCTCATGCCGAGACATCACCGTAAAAATTGCATCGTATTATAACTACGACCCGTTAGTATTCTGAATGTGGTGTAAAGCAGGCATATCGTCGCTGTGGCAGGCAGGAACAAACGAGTTCAGCACCGAGAAAGTACTGCCTCACGTGCATTCAAGTGAGGCAGTACGGGAACTTATAATAATTTAGAAATCAGCCTGTTTGAGCCTGAGTAACCGCATAACGATTCGTAGGGAAGGGGAGGCCAAGATTTTCACGGAAAGTGCTGTATTCGTAATCGGTTTTAAACAACCCACGTTCTTGGAGAATAGGCACGACATGGTCAACAAACAGGGCCAGTTGCCCCGGGAGCGGCTCAAACAGAACAAAGCCATCAGCTCCGCCTGTTTCAAACCAGTTTTGTAGTGCATCCGCAACCTGGGTTGGCGTACCAACAAAGTCACCACGTGGCGTGGCGAGTTCAAGAGCAATCTGTCGGATACTCAGATTGCCTTCCCGGACACGTTTGAGGATGCGCAGTGAGGAGCTTTGGTTGCTTTCATTGCCAATGTGCTCAACTTCAGGAAAAGCCCCATCAAGGTCATATTGCCGGAAATCATGGTCGTTGAAGGAGCGGGACAGAAAACCAAGCCCTGTGTCCAGGGAGGTCAGGGCCGCCAGTTCCTGATAGCGTGCTTCGGCGTCCTCTTCAGTCAGCCCTATGATAGGGGCAGCACCGGGCAGAATGAGAGGGGCATTGTTTTCTCGACCAAGTTTGCGTGCACGCTCCTTGAGGTCTGCATAATAGATGCGGGCTTCTTCCAGGTCGGCCGGGCCGCAGAAAACAGCTTCTGCATGGCGGGCAGCAAAGTCACGGCCTGTATCGGATGCGCCAGCCTGAAAGATAACTGGCTGCCCCTGTGGCGAGCGGTCAATGTTCAGAGGACCACGGACCTGAAAATAAGGGCCTGTGTGGTCTAGTCTGTGCAACTTGTTTGGATTGACAAAAACGCCGTTGGTTTTGTCGCCAACTAGGGCATCATCTTCCCAACTGTCCCACAATCCCTGTACGGTTGTCAGGTGTTCAGCTGCAATGGAATAACGTTCGCTATGGGCAGGGTGGGCTTTTCGGCTAAAATTTGCTGCCGTGTCACTCAGCCAGGACGTGACGACGTTCCAACCGGCGCGTCCATGGCTTATATGATCGAGAGAGGCAAACTGCCGGGCCACATTAAATGGCTCCGTGTAACTGACACTCAGAGTGCCAACAAGGCCGATATGATCGGTCACTGCGGCAAGCGCTGATAGAATTGTCAGAGGCTCAAACCGGTTAAGGTAATGCGGACTGGATTTTTCATTGATCGAAAGACTGTCCGCAACAAACAGGAAGTCAAACTTCCCTTTTTCAGCCAGTTCAGCCTGTTTGCGGTAGAGCGCGAAATTGGTGCTGGCTCGCACGTCCCGATCCGGGTGGCGCCAGTCATCCCAGGTGCGCCCGACACCGTGCAGGATGAACCCGAGCTTGATTTTGCGATGATCTGCCATATCAAAAATCCTTTTTTATAAAGAGTGTTCAGGCTGCATCCACATGCTGCGACGACACAGCCCATCGGTTGTCTGGAACTGCAAGGCCCAGATGCTCCCTCAGGGTGGAGCCTTCATATTCAGTTTTGAACAGGCCTCGGGCCTGAAGAATGGGAATGACGCGTTCGCGGAAGAGTGCGAAATCATGCGGATTTGTAACGCGGATATTAAAGCCGTCTGCCGCGTGACCGAGGAACCAGCGCTCGATCTCGCGTGCAACCGTTTCTGGTGATCCTACAAAATTCAGGCGCCAACCGCCGTAACGCTCTGCGGCCTGCCGCAATGTCAGGTTGTCAGCGCGGACCCCACGCAGAATGCGCTCAGCATGTCCTTTGTAACTGTTGAGTGTCAGGCCACTAACATCAGGAAATGCCTCATCAAGGGGGTATTGCTTGAAGTCATGATAATTGAAGGCGCGCCCAAGAGCGACAAGCCTTTTTTCGATATCCTCCAGTCCTTCCCGTTCAACGGCAATACGCTGGGCTTCCTCATCTGTGTCGGCAATGATGGGGGCAATGCCGGGGAGGACCGTAATAGCCTCAGGGTCCCGGCCAAGAGCTTTGGCTCTGGCTTTCAGGTCAGCGTAATATTCACGGGCAGAGTCAAAATCTTCTGTCGCAGCGAATGTGCCATCTGCAATTTCTGCTCCCAACTGTCGGCCTGCGTCACTGTCTCCAGCCTGGAAAATAACCGGATAGCCTTGAGGGGAGCGGCTGAGCGCCAATGGCCCCGCAACGGACAGGAACTTCCCTTTGTGGTTCAGGGCATGTTGTTTCGCCTTGTTCAGGAAAACATCATTTTCCTTGTCATAGGGGAAAGCATCGTCTTCGTAGCTATCCCAAAGGCCTTTGACCACATCGACAAATTCTTTTGCACGCTGGTAGCGCAGGGCATGGTCAAGGTGTTTGTCCTGACCATAATTGCGCGATGCACCTTCCAGGCCAGTGGTGACCACATTCCAGCCAGCACGCCCTTTGCTGATGTGGTCGAGTGAGCCAAACAGCCTGGCAACATTATAGGGTTCCCAATAAGTGGTCGTAAGCGTGCCTACGAGGCCAATACGGGATGTGGACACTGCAAGTGCCGACAGGAGTGTGAGGGGTTCAAGCCGGTTAAGAAAGTGGGGGGCGGTGTCCGGGGTAATGAAAGGACTATCCACAATGAAGACAAGATCAAACTTGGCGTCTTCTGCTAGTCGGGCATTGTGGATGTACCAGTCGATATCGATACTGGCATTTGGCGGCAGTTCCGGGTCACGCCATTGGCTGAAATCCGTTCCGACACCAGCAAGAATGGCACCAAGCTTGAGAGTGCCTTGTCTGACCTGGCTCATGAAAATCTCCCTGAACGATAGGCATGTTACATTGGCGGGGCAAACTCTTTCTTGCTAACGAGAAATTTTAAATCTTTGGATGCGCTGCCTAAAACAGTCCCGATCAATTATGATGTATTGATTCAATAAAAAGAAAAACTTGTTAGAGAAAATTGATTTCCCACGAATAAAGTGATGCTGTCGCATTTCTTCATGAGGTATCGTGGTGCATCTGGCTCTGTTTCTGACTCTTTCCGGCTTGCACTTAGGGGGCTGGCGTCATGCTGACGCGTCCGAGGCTGACCACATGGATATCAGAGCTTATGTGGCCCTTGCTCACAAGGCAGAGCGCGCCGCACTGGATATGGTTTTTATTGCTGATAAACTGGCCATTGATGGCAATTATGGTGGGTCCATTGCGGCCACAGTAACCAGTCGCGCTGTGGGTTCACCAGAGCCATTGACATTGCTGTCTGCATTGTCGGTCCTAACAGACAGGATCGGTCTGGCGGCAACAGTTTCCACAACATATACAGAGCCGTATCACGTTGCGCGTATGCTCGGCTCAATCAACCACTATAGCCGCGGACGGGTGGCATGGAATGCCGTAACCTCTGTGAGCGATAGTGAGGCACAGAATTTTGGGCGCAAGCGCCATCTCGAACATGCTGAACGATATGATCGTGCTGGGGAATTTATAGAGGTTGTCAATGCGCTTTGGCGCAGTTGGCAACCAGGTGCTGTCGTGCGGGACCGGGAAAGCGGTGTTTATGCGCAGGCAGAGCATGTGCGGCCGATCCATTATGAAGGGCAGCACCTTCGGGTAGCAGGGCCATTAAATCTACCACCCTATGATGACTTGGGTCCTGTGCTCATTCAGGCTGGTGTGTCTGAGTATTTTTCTCATGTTGCTTCACGCCATGCTGAGGTCATTTTCCCTGTTCTGCCGAACATATCTCGGGCTGGTCAGTTTATCTCAGAGTTTCGGGGAAAGGTGGCCCAGGCAGGGCGTGATCCTCATCGTGTTCGTATCCTTCCCGGTTGTGTTCCAATCGTTGCCGAAACCACAGCACAAGCAGAAGCCCTTCAGGAGGAGTTGGATGCCCTTATCCATCCTCTTGCAGGTCTGACTTTTATGTCGGGAAGCATGAACCATGATCTCGCTCTGTATCCACAGGATGAACTGATCCCTGATCTGGATACTGAAATTCGCGGTAGCCGTGGGCGTTTTGTGCCTTTGGTTGCAGATGCCAGAGCGCGGGGCATGACGTTGGAGCAGACGGCGCTGTCCTATGCACGGAATTTGTCGTTTCCGACTTTTGTAGGATCACCGACGGCTGTTGCTGACCAGATGATATCGTGGACTGAGGACGCTGGAATAGACGGCTTTACCATTATTCCTCCCTATTGTCCGGCATCCGATGACCTGTTTTTTTCGTCTGTGGTGCCAGAACTACAGCGGCGAGGTGTTTTCAGGCGCGATTATGAGGGGAACACTCTTCGCGATCATCTGAAGCTTTAAAGTCACCTTTCCGTATACGTATTTCCGGGTTTTTTCTGTAATTATTGCCGGTGCAGCACCGGATGTTGTTGGACACAAAACATGCTGTGGAAAGATCAACTTCTCTCTCGTTCTTTTGGGCTTTTTGCTTTTGCCGGTTTGGTAACGTGCGTTCCTGAAGGGTCGCTGATTGCGGCCTCTGCTGATCATTTGCCAAAGATCAAAAAGGAAAATCGCAAAAGCGTGGCAAAAACTGACCTGAAAGCAAAGGAGGCGGCGACTGTCAGCCGGTCTGCGGAGAATGTGGTTGTTCATTCTGGTGGAGTAGGGCGGGCTCTGAACGCAGCAGTCAATGATGGGGCTCTTGGCCGTCGCTCAGTTTTTGATACTCCGTTTTCAGTAGTCTCTGTCGGGGCCGCAGCGATCCAGGCTCGTCAGGCGACTGATATTAATGCTGTTTTTGCCCAGGATTCCTCAGTAACGATTGCTAATAGTGGGAGTGGGGCTGCCTCTGGGGCGAGTTTTAAAATTCGAGGCCTCGCGGTTGATTCCTTGAATGGCTACAAAGTTGATGGTCTGGCTATCCCATACTGGTCCATTGACCTGCCCGTGGAGAATTTTGAAAGCATCCAGATGATTAAAGGGGCTTCGGCCTTTATGTATGGTTTTGGGGCCCCGGGTGGTGTTGTCAATTTTGAAATTAAAAAACCGCATGATCTTTCAACACTGTCATTGGAGGCCGGTTATCGATCCGATGCCGTTTTCCGGCAGATGATTGATGCCGGGGGCACTCTTATTGATAGGGAAAGGCTGCGCTATCGTTTTTCCTTCTCCAACGAGATTGGCAATCTGTTCAACGGCGGCACGATGCGCAGGGACGGTGTGACACTGGCGTTTGACGGTAAAATTACCAGTTCCCTGAAATGGGATGCCAGCATGTTTTTCATGAAAACTTTGCAGGAAAACATGATCAACACGCTGTCCATTGCTTCTACGGTTACGTCCTTGCCGTCGGTCAGTGGTCGTACCCAGCTTGGTGCAAGAGGAAGCTGGAAAACGAATGACATGAAAGTAGTGACGGCAGGGTTAACGTGGGAGATAAACCAGAACTGGCATTCTCGCTTATCCTATCGTTATTCTGTTCTGGATGAAGATTTCCCTGGTACAATCATGACCATGACGAATAATCAGGGGGATTATCATGATAATGCTTTTTTCATTCAAAGGCAGTGGTGGTACAACCAGATCCAGGAAGTAACGGAAGGGCACGTGGACACAGGTCCTTTCCGGCATGATATTGTTGCAGGTGTTTCCTGGGAACATCAGCTGTATGATACAGATGCAAATGCGACGACCAATACTGTTATTTCAACAGGGAATATTTTTAATGATATTCCAAGTCTATCGGGGCATACACCGGCAGATTTCTATCATCCGCGCTTATACCATTATATTGACTACCAGCAGATTGCCCCATTTTTAAGTGACACGGTCACATGGCACAACTGGTCATTGCTCGCCGGATTTCGGTACACATGGTATAGTGAAAACGATTTTTCCCCAACGGGTGCAAGAACTGCGAGCCATAGAAACACTCCTATTACGCCGGTTTTCGCCCTGACCTACAAGGTTGATCCGGGTTTGAATGTTTATTTTAGTTACGTTCAGGCCATGCAAAGTGGTGGGCAGGCAGGGAGCAGTAATGTCAATCGGAATGAAGTTTTTGCCCCAATGGAAAGCAGTAACTATGAGCTAGGTATAAAAATTGCTCGGAAAAAATGGTCTCTAACAGGTGCTCTGTTTCGGCTTGATAGTGGCACGGGTTATACCAATGCCCAGAATTATTACATGCAGGATGGTTTGGCCCGTTATCAGGGTGTCGAAATCAATGGCGCGTTTGCAGTTACACCTCGTCTGACTGTATCAGGGGGTATTACCTATCTTTCGGCCCGTTACCAAAAAGCTGCATCAGCTATTATTGGCAACCATGTTGAAGGGACAGCCCCTTTACAGGCATCTGCGCAACTCCATTACCGTGTGCCACGGGTGGAAGGACTCAGCCTAGATGCGTACTTCCGCTATGTGGATTCAATGTATGATGGGGCTGCCAATACACTTTCGCTCCCATCGTATCGGGTGTGGGATATCGGAGCCAATTATGCCCTGCCTGTTGGTAAACATCATTTAACCTTCAGGGGGATGATCCGTAATCTGGGCGGACAGCGCTATTGGACCACTTACGGCAATATGGCTGCTCTGCCTGGAGACCCTCGAACAGTCTCACTCAGCGCACGGATCGATTTCTGAACGTTTTGAGGGGGAGTGGTTATGAGTGAAATCCAGGCGGATGTTTTGGTTGTTGGTGGAGGAATGGCGGCTGGTTGGGCGGCGATTTCGGCTGCCAAGGCCGGTGCCTCTGTTGTTATTGTCGATAAAGGCTACATGGGCACCAGTGGCGTAACAGCACCAGCGGGGCCTAATCACTGGTGGGTGCCTCCTGAACCAGAACTGCGAAAGTCTGCCGTTGCCCGTCGGCTGGAAACAGCGTTTGGTCTGGCAGACCCTGCATGGATGGAACGGGTTATTGATGTTACATGGCGCTCAATTCCAGAAATGGCGCCGTGGTACCCGTTCTCTGGCAATGGCAAGGGGGGCACATTTCAGTCAGGTTTGCGGGGGCCAGAATATCTGCGCGCACTGCGGCGTTACGCCACCAGTCTGGGTGTTAGAATATTGGACCATCACCCCGTGTTAGAGCTTTTGGCACGGCAGGACGGTTCTGTTGGTGGGGCTGCGGGGCACGATAGACTGGCAGATAAAGCATGGCGTGCCCGTGCGGGTGCTGTCATCTTGGCAACTGGAGGGTGTGCTTTTCGGTCAGGACTGCTGGGAAGTTATAATAACACGGGTGATGGCTACCTTATGGGGGTCGAGGCTGGTGCTGAACTTTCGGGAATGGAGTTTAGTATCTCCTATTCCATTTCACCGGCATGGCTAAGCACACGAACGTTGCCGTATACAGGGGCGCGATATTTTGATGCAGACGGACAGCCTCTGGCAATTCCGGGTTGGGATAAGCCGCGTGACTATCTTTGCAGATTAGCAGATGCGTTTCGATATGGGCCTGTCTATGCTGACCTGCATGAAGCCCCGGCTGAACTGGCTACCGTCCTTCGGGAAATTCAGCCTGCGACACTGGCGGCGTTTGAACGGCGTGGTGTTGATCTTTTTCGGGATCGGTTTGAAGTCAAGCTCTTCGGTGAAGGCACAATTCGTGGGGTTGGTGGGCTCCGCATTGTTGATACGTCCTGCGCGACATCTGTAAGGGGATTATTTGCGGTGGGAGATGCCGCAACGCGCGAACATGTGGCTGGTGCTACGAGTGGCGGGGGCGCGCAAAATGCAGCCTGGGCACTCTCCTCTGGCGTGCTGGCGGGGGCTGGAGCCGCTTCTGCCGCCCAAAAACAGAAGGGGCGAATTGAGCAGACTGAAAAGTTGAAGCCTTTGGGGGGCGCAGGGCTGCGCCCAACGGGGACGGTGCAGAAAATTGACAGGAATGCTGCTGTACACACGGCGCAGCAAGAAGTTCTGGATCTCGATAAAGCGCTCTGGAGAAATGAGGTTAAACTGAAAAAATCTACATCTGTATTGGATAACACGTGGACCGATATCCGGCGTGGCTTGCATGCTGACGGTCTGGATGCGGTCGCTGCGCGCGAGGTGGCAGCTATGGTCGCGACAGCGCGTTGGTGCACATCCGCCGCCCTTGCCCGGAAAGAAAGCCGTGGCATGCATGTCAGAGAAGATTACCCTGTCATGAGCCCTGAATATCAGCATTCTATAGTCACAACGGGTTTGGATCAGATCACGACACGGCTGGACACATACCATAATGCCCAGGAGGTCTTATGATTGCAGAAATTCTTTTGGAGCGCTGCAATGGATGTAATAGCTGCGTTGTTGCGTGCCCCGATCATGTGTTCGACAGGGGGCCGGAGGGGGCTCCGCCAGTTATTGCCCGTCTGGAGCAGTGTCAGACGTGTTTTCTGTGCGAACTCTACTGCCCAGAGGACGCCCTTTATGTTGCTGTAGGTCTTCCACGAGCACAATTGAAAGAGGACCCTCTGGGGCATATTCGTCGAGATTATGGGTGGGACGGGGCAGAGGATGACCCATTGAAGAACTTCTGGAAGCTAGGACCTCTGTTGCGAGAGGGTGTCCAGACATCATCCGCCCGTTATGCCCGACAAGAACTGGAAACCCCCACCGCCACCAGCAAGGACTGAGATATTTCGTATCAGTCTGCTGAAGTAAGGTACATGTTGATATGAAAGCTGTCCTTTCCCGGCGGACTATGCTGGGCACAACTTTATTCTCATTGCTGCCGTTGCAGGCATTGGCGGCTCCGCAATCGCAGGAGGTTGTCGATGGGAAAGGAAGTTCCACGTTATTGATAGGGGACCAGCGTGGGGGTGTTCGCTCCTTGCTTAGAGCCTCTGGGCAGCTTGCCAACCTGCCGTATCGGATTCAGTGGGCATCTTTTCCTGTTGGGGCACCTCTGGTGTCGGCTATTGCGTCCGGCGCGCTTGACTTTGGCTATGTGGGAGACGCAACAGCCACCTTTGCTTTTGCATCAGGCAGTCCGATTAAAGCCATTACGGTATGGACAGTGGATGGGCAGTCTAACGCGTTGCTGGTGCCCCAAAGCAGTAAGGCCCAGACAATGCGTGACCTGATCGGGCGACGTGTTGCCTTTGTAAAAGGTTCACCGGGCCACCTTCTGATTCTCGCGGCCTTGCAGCGGGAAGGGCTGACGGCAAAACAGATTGTCGGGGTGCCATTATCGGCGGCGAATGCAAGGACTGCACTTGCCAGTGGCTCAATCGACGCATGGGCCATTTGGGACCCTTACGCAGCAATGGCGGAGCTGGAAGACCATGCCCGGATCATGCTGACAGCGCATGGTCTTGTAGATGAAGTTGAATGTGGTGTGGCGAGCGAGAAGGCCATTGCCACTAAACGGGCTGAATTGACCGATTTTATGTCCCGCGTTGGAAAGGCTCTTGTATGGGGGGTAAACCATCTGGATGAGCGGTCACGCGCGTTTGCTCAGGACACCGGCACACCATTGGATGTTGCACGGCGTACAGCATCGCGCATGCTTATGACACCTCTGCCTTCTGTCACAGATAAAGCCATTGCTATCCACCAGCATGTGGGGGACCTGTATCAGGAGGCAGGGGTTATTCCGACCAGAATTGATGTGGCCCGTTTTTACGACAGGTCCTTTGTGATCGCAGGGTGATGTAAACTGTCTTTCCTCAACCTGTCAGGAGTGGAAACAGCGCGTCGGAAAAGACTTGGTTCAGGTTGAGGTCAGGAGCAATCAGGTGTTGCTGAATAAAAACGTCAGCCACGGAATGTGCGCTCTTGATATCATCTGCCGTCCAGGGACGGGCTTTGTAAGGGCGGTTTTGTGCATTCAGATCCCGTAGAACAATGTCTTCCGGCACCTGAATGACGGGGGAGATGGTTTTTGCCCACAGTGCTTTGTTCTGTGACAGACGGCCATAAGCTTTGCCAAGGCGTTGGATGTAATCTGCGGCAGCTGCCCGAAAAGCCGGGTCAGGGAGCTTTGTGGGATTGACGCCCGTAAAATAGTGCCCGGACAAAATATTTTCTGCACTTTCAAGAACACGAGCAGAACCATCAGCTTCCAGCAGCGGGATCACATACCCATAGGTCGCCCATGCATCCAGGCTGCCTGATTTTAAGGCTGTCAGACCCTGGCTCATGCCCAAAGGCACAGGTGTTATGTCCGCAAGTGTCAGCCCCGCGTTCTGCAACATCCGGATAAGGAAATAATGGGCCGTCGTGGACCGGATATAGCCAACTTTCTTGCCACGCAGGTCGGCAAAGGAATGGGCTGTTGAATGGGACGGGACAACGACAGCCTGATTGGTAGTGGGGCCGTCCATCGTGGCAACAACTTTGACATTTGCTTTGGACGCGGCGATGAAGACAAGCGGGATCTCGCTCCAACCGCCAAGGTCAACAGCGTTTGCGTTAATAGCCTGTGCAATCAGATTGCCGGAATTGAACTCGCTGAATTCTACTTTGTAGGGGAAATCCGCAAGCCCGGCAGCGGGGATCAGAGAGGAATCCATTCCTCTAAAGCTGGCGACCCGCAATGTTACGGATGACAGGTCCGCAGCGCTGGCAGCGCGAATATTGCCAAGCCCAGCAGCGCCAAAAAGAGCAAGGGAACCCAAGCTAAAATGCCGACGGGATAGGTGTTTGTCTGAAAAAGTCATGTGTTTCTCATTCTGCTTTGTCGCGGCCCATATTATGGTAACTCTGTCACTGTCTGTGATTTTTCAAATATAAAAAATACTGTTTAATGAGATGATAATATCTGTACAGTGTTTATGAAAACGGAAGTGAGCATCAATTCTGTCTTTGATATTAGTTAATAGACGGTGTGAGCCTAATTCGGAGATACCGGAAGAGTAGGACCCCGCTTGTTCTTCATCGTCTTTTACTCTTGCTGTTGAGACAGAAATAACAATGTATGTAAGGCAGGATGCGCTTCACTTGGAACGTCTAGGAAACAGGCGTTTCCGTTTCTCTTTTCTGTTTCAGACGACGTTCTGCGCCACGCTTCTGCTCACGTCTGCGCAGGAATTGCTGGCTGCGGAAACACATCCATCGTCTCCCTCTGCTGTCAGGGTACAGCATGGCAGAACTGCGGCAAAACAGCCGAGACACTCAGCAAAAAATTCAGCTCCCCTGCATGCAGCGCAAGGAGAGATGATCAGCGTATCAGGGAAGAATAAAACGGCACGGCAGGAAGCCGTGCTCCAGAAAACAGCGGTGGCGGCAACACTATTATCTGCCGCTCGGTTGGAACGTCTTGGTGTGCATAGTACCAAGCAACTTGCTGGTCTGACACCTAATCTTTACATACCCAATAATATGCCGGGCTATTCGGTAACAAATTATTTTATTCGCGGGATTGGTGAAATTGATCCCCAGGGTGAGCCTTCTGTTGGGACCTATATCGACGGCGTCTATCTGCCTCGGAATATGGGAAATATGCAGGAGTTGCTTGATGTCGAGAACATTCAGATTGACCGTGGCCCCGTAACGTCCATTGGGCATCAGTCCGAAGGTGGGGCAGTTCATATTAATACTCTTGTACCAACCAATAAACGCCGCGTTGTCGCCCAAACTGGGTATGGCACATATAACGAGTGGCAGATTGGTGTAGCAGCCAGCGGTGCTATTTTGCATGATAAGGTTTATGGCAGTATTGCCTTTGACCATCATGAACGCGGTGGCATCGACCACAATTATACGGTCGGCAAAGACGTCAATAATATTGATTATACCCAGGCACGCGGAAAACTACGTTTTACCCCGAATGAAGACTGGGACATCACGCTGGCCTTTGATGGCACGGTAGATGGGAGTACCAATAGGGGGGCAGGCAACCTGCTCAACGCAAACAGATTTGCGAACTACAACCCAGCATTTCCCAAGAACAATTACGTTGAGGCCGGGTTTACCGGTAATGTCCGTTATACACTTTCGCCACGTCTGACGTTGTACTCAATCACGGGTATCCGTGGTTATGATGACAAAGGCATGTACGATAACTTTGGTGATCTCTACTCCAGGTCATCCCAGCAGTTGGCGTATAAAGACCGGATGTATTCTGAGGAGTTGCGTCTGCATGGAGCTTATGGAAAGCTTGATTTCAACGTAGGTGCCTATTTCTTATATGAGGACTGGTTTACCAATCGGAATGCCAACAATCCGTATGGTACGATGACAAACGACCCGTCGCAGATACGCTACATGCCGGTCAATGCGGTTATTGACCAGTTGAACCGGAACTGGGCTGTCTATGGGGAGGCCCATTATCATATCACGCCCACGCTGACGTTTACGGCAGGTCTGCGCTTCAATTGGGAAAATCATTCAAACTCGGAAACCCTGCGCTATCTTGCCGGTGGTAATCATATCACTACGGTTGCCAACCAGCTTTCAACGCTTCTGTCATCAGACCCGGTGGGCGGGGTGGCCTGGCGGGCATCGGCACAGGATAGCTGGATACAACTGCTGCCCAAGGGGTCTTTGACGTGGCAGGCGCTTCCAAACCTGATGACATATGTCTCCATCTCGCAGGGGGGGAAATCCGCAGGGTATGATTTCCGGGCGCAGTCTCCCTCTGCTACCGGCAGCCTTCAGGCGACTATCCCTTTCCGGCCTGAAATTGTCACGACATATGAGGTCGGGGTTAAATCCGACCCTCTGCCAGGCCGGGTGCACTTTAATGGGGCGCTGTTCTGGAACCAGTTTGATGATATCCAGTTGACCACAATGGACCCCTCAACGGGTCTAAGTCGCCGGTTTAATGCGGGGAAGGGGCATTCTGCCGGGGCGGAGGTAGAGACCTCTGTAAAAATTACCCGCGATTTGAACCTGCACTACACAGCATCTTATCTTTATTCAGTTCTGGATAGTTTCAAGGGGCGGAGCAGCCATATTATTCTGGCTGACGGGAGTTCTTACAATACTACTCCTTACGCCGGGGCGCCGCTGCCATGGGCACCGCGTTTCCAAACGGCGGCATCCTTGACCTACCATATTCCGGTCAAACTGCCTGGAACCTTCCATATCGGTGCAGATGTATCTTTCCAGACCGGGATGCATACGACCTCCCTTGCTAATACGCAGGATCGCATACCTCCCCAGACATACGTTAATGCCATGGTGAGTTGGTCCAGCCCAGACACGCGCTGGCAGATCCAGGCGCAGGCACGCAACATGCTTGATCATCGCTATCTACAAGGCACGTCCTTTGCACAGGGTAATGGGGTGCCTGTCTATTATACGGGCTATTACTCTGATCCGCGCACAATTTACGTCACGGCCCGCTTTACACTCTAAAGAACAGAGGACGGATGTGAGGTATAAAGGGGGGATGGATAACCATTCCCCTTTTTCTTTGGCGTTATATCATTTCTGATATGCGGGAAAGTGATGGGTGCTTAATGCAAGTCAGGCTTGCATGGACAGGCATGTCAGAGCGCCAGTGGCCGCCCTACATAGAGCTTGTTACTTACAAAGGCCGTCCATCGTGGCGGGAGGTTTACAATGTCCTACATCTCTAACCGTTCTCTGAAAATGAAGTTTGCTGGTATCATGAGTGCCGCTGTCGTAGCAGTTGCTCTGTGCGGGTCTGTTGCCTCTGCAGCGCCGGCCGATGGTCCGATGGCAATCTGGGCTGCTGATCACCGGAGTGAGGTCAAGGTTACGCCTCAGCAGGTCAAGATTGTTCACGCTGACACTGAAGCCGATGCTCGTTCAGACGCTCAATCTCTGCTTGTTACCGATGCTCCCGCACGTGATGATGCCCGCTCTTTGCAGCGTGAGTCAGGCCTCCAGTCGGAGCATATCTGGCTTGGCCTGCATCACGCAGGGTAAAATGCAGAGTTTGGTAAGGATAAGAGCTTGGAGGGTTTAAAAACCCTCAGTTCTGCTATCTGCCATTAAAAAGGGGCGGTGTTTCAAACACCGCCCCTTTTTAATGGATATGAGAACAGATTATTCGAGAATGAAAAACCCGTGGGTGCCGTCACGTTCCAATTGTGCGACAAGCCCGTATTCCCAGTCTAGATAGGCTTGCATGGCTGCTTTGGCATTGTCGGTTCCCTCATAGGGACGTTTGTAAACATCTATGGGGTCAGACAGACTGTTGTCTTTTGAAAGGCCTGCCTCAGTAGGGTGTCCTGCGGCTTTCCAGGCGTTGGTGCCGCCTTCCAGAATACGAACAGTAATACCAGCATCACGCAAGCGCGCTGCTGCGATATGTGCAGAAACACCATCGGGAGATGTTAGCACAATATCCTGAGCTTTACGCACCAGATCATGCGTTGCAATATCTGATGGAATTACAAAAACAGAACGCGGGATATGTGCTTTGCGAAAAATTGGGCTGGTTGCAAGGTCAAGTAGCAAGGGGGTTCGCGGACCAGAGAGTGCTGATGCCAATTCATCACTGGTGATTGTGCCGACGGAGGGTAAAGGTCGTGGTAACAGAGGGGACTCTGCGCCAGCTGCGTGTGGCAGATCAGACCAGTCATCAAGCACATAAACGTCCTGCCACCCTAATTGCCTTAGCCAATGGCCAGTCATGCGGGCGCGGACACCGTCTGTATCCGTAAGAACGATAATACCGTGCCGTACTCCCACCCATTCATCGGTTGCCTGAACAAGCTGGCCACCAGGGGCTGAGCGAAAACCAGCAAGATGGTCTGCTTCATATTCCTCAGGACTGCGAACATCCAGCCGGTAGAGGGTGCGATCCTGTTCTTTTTCCAGGTCATGCAATTGTTGTGGGGGAATCTGTCGCACGCCAGTACGGTCGGCCAGTTCCTGTGCGTTGCGGCGTGCCTGTTCATGAGTGTCTGAGCTGGGCGTGTCGGCCCTGCGTGAGGCACCATGTTCCAGTGTAAACCCGGCCAATGTCCAGCCAATCGTACCATTCCGCAAGGCAAAGACCGGATTGGGGATACCTGCATTGACTAGAGACTGCGTGCCAATAATCGACCGTGTGCGCCCTGCACAATTGACGATGACTGTTGTCTTGGGCGACGGCGCAATATCACGGACCCGTAGTGCCAACTCTCCTCCAGGAACAGAGCGTCCACCGGGGATCGACATTACGTTATATTCAATGAAACGCCTTGCATCGAGAATGACCAGGTCATCCCCTCGGGTAATGCGAGCGTGGACATCCTCAGCCGGAAGAGACGGTGTATGTCGTATATGCTCGACCAGTTCACCAAAGGCTTTGGAGGGTACGTTCACATCAATGAACAGCTCCCCACCAGAGGCACTCCAATTTTCCAACCCGCCTGCAAGGACTGAAACATCGGTATAACCCAGATGCAAGAGTAGGGTTGCGGCCGGGTGGGCGCGTCCTTCTCCATTGTCATAGACAACAATGGGGGCAGTCAGGCGGGGGATCAGCCCGGTGATACGCTCTTCTATACGGCCAAGAGGGAGATTGACCGCAAAAAGCGGGTGCCCTGCTGCGTAGGGTGCTTCTTCCCGCACATCAAGCAGCGCAACCTCCTGCTTGTTGCGTAGGCGCTCCCGAACGGCTTCGGGAGTGGTTTCGGCAAGGGGCGTATCAATGGAGGAAAGCGCGTTCATGCCGCCTGCCTTTCGCGGGAGCGATCCCATAGGTTGGGTGTTTCTTCGCTGGAATAACCCGAGATGAAAGTTTTTTCAGCGCCGGTATCCGGGTCGTAGGTGGCACGAGATACGCCGCCAATATTGGCACCGTAAACATGAATGGAAATGGATGTCTGGTCGTTAAGGGCATTGGCGACCAGATGGTAGTCGTTGATCCCAGGAGTGAGAGCTGCGACCTCGCCGGGTTCCAGAAACGTGGTTTCCGTAGCATGAAAATGGCCGTCAGCGTCACGCGTAAACTGTGTCTCGCTTTCACGTCCACGCAACATGCCAATCAGGCCCCAGACGCGGTGGTCATGCAAGGGTGTTTGCTGTCCCGGCCCCCAGACAAAGCTGACAACAGAAAAGCGTTCAAGAGGGTCGCAATGGAGTAGATATTGGCTGTAACGCTCAGGGGATGGACGGGCAAACTCTTCGGGGAGCCAGTCATCACGGGAGACCAGTTTTTTAAGCAAGGATGCTCCATCACTCTGCAGTGTCTGCGGAGGGAGGTCAGAATCATGTATTTTCGTGAATTCCACAATGAAGTCACGGAGCGGGGAAATTGTGGTCATAATGCAGCTCGTGTGTTTGTGTGCGAAAAGCTCAATCCAGAAGGTCAGGTTCCTGTGCTACAATCCAATCCCACAAGGGCTGGAAAGAAAAATATCCACCTAGATCCGTGCCCACCTGGGCTGCAGTCTTGCGGGCGATATCGGGTGCGATCGGTTTGACCGGGCCAGCAGCCTGCGCCAGCAATTGTGCATGGGCAGCGTTATCCATGGTGATGAACCACCATGCTGCGGCTTCCACAGAGTCACCAACAGTCAGGAGGCCATGATTTTGCAAGATAATGGCCTTGTGACTGCCAAGCGTTTTGGCCAGCCGCTCTCCTTCACTATCGTCCAAAACCACGCCGGAAAAAGGATCAAAGACAGAGTGAGATTCGTAAAAAGCGCAGGAATCCTGCGTGAGAGGCAAAAGCGGCGTGCCAAGCGCCGAAAAGGCCTTGCCATAAGTGGAATGTGTGTGTGCCGCCGCAATAACATCGGGGCGCGCCTTGTGCAGGGCTGAGTGGATTGTAAAGCCAGCGGTATTGATCGGTCGGTTTCCGATCAGGATGTTGCCGTCATGATCGACCAGTTGGAGGTCTGATGTGCGAATTTGTGAGAAATGTACCCCAAGAGGGTTGATCCAGTATTGTTCAGGAAACTCGGGATCTCGCGCGGTGACATGCCCCGCCAGACCCTGGTCAAAACCGTAGCGACCAAACAGGCGGAAGGTGGCTGCCAGACGCTGCTTGCGATGCAGCCGCTCTTCTTCATGAGATGCAGCAGGTTGACGGGGCTCAAGGCGGAAAGAGCGCGCCTTGGGTGCAGTGACTGGGGAGAGGGCGTTCATAGGCGGTGTCCTTGTGTCTGGCATGAGCCGTAATGGGGGGTTAGTAGCCGCGGGCAGGATCAATGGTGTCGATCAGGGGTTTTCCCCCGAGAAAATGGGTCAGGTTGGTGCGGATACGCTGAACGAGATTGTCTCGTACGGATGGGCCAACCCAACTGATGTGTGGTGTCAGGTGAATGCGAGGGTGGGTATAGAACGGATGCCCCGCAGGGAGGGGTTCAGGTGTCGTAACATCCAGCGTGGCAAAGGCTGGGCGGCCATTATCAAGCGCCTTCAGCAGGGCATGCTGGTCCACAAGCCCCCCACGTGCGATGTTAATCAGGTGCAAACCGGGGCGAGCATGCTTCAGAACATCCGCGTTAACGATCTGTTGTGTCTCGCGCGTGAGTGGCATGGCCAGTACGAGATGGTCAGAGGTCTTGAACAGTTCAGCGAGGGATGACACGGGCTGAATGTTGTTTTCTTCCTCCTCCCATGCTCCTCGGCGGAATGCGCGAATGTTCATGCCAAAGGCGCGTGCCCGCGTGGCGATAGCGCGGCCGATAGCTCCGTACCCTGCCAGCCCGAGGGTGCGGCCTTGCAGGGTTCCGGTCGAAGGGTTCTGGCGGAAAGGGGCTACAATAGCCTCCCATTCCTGCGGAGAGCCCGGATGGAGCGCATCAATCTGCCGTTCATGGTTCAGCAGTGCCGCAATAACGTATTCAGCAATCGGGGTTGCGGCATCGCCCCGGCCACAGGTTACAAGCCGTCCCTCGGTGAGCCATGATGGAAAGCTGTCAATGCCAGCCGAGGCAATTTGCACCCACCGTGGCCCATCCTGCCATTCTGGTGGTGGAGAGGACGGAGCTTCAGCCCAGGCGCGGGAAGGGGCGGTAAACAGAATATCCGCCCCGTTGATGTGCCATGGCGCTGTTGTGTTGCGATCACCTGAGATGACATGTACCTGCTGCGTGTAGTCAGCTAATAGATGGGCGACGGGGCCACCGATCTGGTCAAGCAGCAGGGGGCGGGTAGGGGAGATGCTCATGGCCAGTCCTAGGCGGCCTGCGCTGTATGACGGGCATCTTCAGCGGCCACCAACTGACGGACGAGAGGGATCAGATCCCGCCCATAGGTATAGGCATCTACCAAGGGGTCAAAGCCACGGATCAGGAAGGTGGAAATACCCAGACGGTAATAGTCGAGCAGTGCTTCGGCCACCTGCTCAGGCGTGCCTACCAGAGAGGTGGAGTTGCCTTTGGCTCCAGTCAGGGCCGCAATGCCGGTCCAGAGCCGTTTATCAAGGCGACTTCCCTGTGAGGCTGCGGCAAGAAGGCGGCGGGAGCCTTCGTTGGGAATATCGGAAGACTTGGTAAAGCCTGTTTTTTCCTGAAGTGAACGTGCCGTTGCAAGAATGTGATCTGCACGGGCCCAGGCGGCCTCTTCCGTGTCGGCCAGTATCGGGCGTAGCGAGAGTGAAAAGCGGGGTGAGCGACCGTGCTTTGCGGCACTAGCACGGACGTGTGCGACGGTCTCGGCGACCTGCTCATAGGTTTCCCCCCATAGAGCATAAACATCAGCGTGTTTGCCAGCAACGTCGATCGCTTCGGATGAAGAGCCACCAAAATACACAGGTATGCCGCTATCCCGATAAGGACGTACTAGTGAATTCGCCCCGTGCACATCATAGAACTGCCCCTTGTAGTCAAAGGGAGCCGTCTCGCGCCATTCCTGTCGGATAATATCGAGATATTCACTGGTGCGGGCATATCGCTCTGCCTTGGTCGTGTGGTCGCCATCAGCCTGAAGCTCTAAATCACTACCGCCAGTGATGATATGAACGGCGACACGCCCTTTTGTAATATTATCGAGCGTTGCAAACTGTCGAGCGGCAATGGTTGGTGCATTAAAGCCTGGTCGATGAGCGATTAATAACCCGAGGTCCGGTGCCACGGCAGCCGCATGCTGTGCGACCAGAATACTCTCTGGAGAGTTGGAGTGGAAAGCCACAAGAGCACGATCAAAGCCACCATTTTCGTGAATTTTTGCGGCAGTTTCAATGTGCTTTGGATCGACGATCGGCCCCTGGGGGGGGATGATTTCGGATTGATTGTGGCTGCCGATATAGCCGATGAATTCAACAGGCATGACGGGCTCCCCTATAACACTAAACAATTCAGTTTATTCTGAAATAAACGCTTGAAAATAGATTAAAAGCAAGCAAGGAATGCTCAAGACGCACATCATCCCCATTAATTTGAGTGCCCTGATTGGGTCTGAGACCAGAGGTTTTGCATGTCACAATCCGATCATTCCGCCCCAGGGCTACTTCTGCCACAACGTATGGCGCGTAACGTACCGACCGAGTTGTTGCGGTCTTTTGTTGCCATTGTGGAAGCTGGTTCCATGTCGCAGGCGACTGAGACAATTTTTCTCACCCAGTCTGCACTGAGCCTGCAGATGAAACGGTTAGAAGATGTGTTGCAGCAAAAGCTTTTCCGACGTGATGGACGGCGATTGATCCTGACCTCCACCGGCGAAGAGCTGGTGAATTATGCGCGGCAGCTCCTTGCTCTGAACGACCGAATTATGAGCACACTGGGGCAGGAATCCGAGCCTGAACCAATTAGCGTTGGTATGGTGCAGGATTTTGCAGATACGCTGCTGCCTGATGTACTAGGGCAGTTTCGCCTTGCCCACCCTCGCTCCCGACTGGTGGTGTGTGTTGGTGGCTCTGCTGAATTGCTGGAGATGTTTGATCGTTCTCGTCTGGATATCGTACTCTGCCTTGGGCAACACGGAGATCGTGCGGGTGGAACGTGGGACATTGTGGGGCGCGACACCATGGCGTGGATCGGAGACCCAGGCCTTGCCGAACATTCTGAGTTACCCTTGGTCCTTTTGGAGCCGCCCTGCCGTTTCCGCGATGCCGCTCTTTGTGTTCTGACACAGGCGCGGCGGGATTATCGACTGGTGATGGAAACACCTAATCTCCCTGCTATGCGGGCGGGTGTGCGTGGTGGTTTGGGCGTGAGTTGCCGGACGCGTCGCTTTGCTTTGGCGGAGGGGCTGCCGACCATTACAGGGGGGGCTCTCCCGATAGTTCCTGATATCGAGACTATTCTTGTCAGGCGCAATCATTTGTCGGATGCGGCGCATGATCTGGGTGATCTGTTGGCAACAGCAGCTGGTGCTTGAAGGCTACTCAAGGAACGGATGAAAAGAACTCTTTATGCGTCAGGGAAGGTTTTGCGGCAGGATCGGGCTCTTCTGATCTTCGCAGTGAGGTTTCTTATGACGTCGTCCGCATCCCTTGGTCCTCTTCGTGCAAAATTCCGGGCTCTGGAAGAAGAGCGTGAGCGGACATGGTCGCCTGATGCCTTGGCTGTCAATGTTAATCAGCGTGCACTGCTGGTGCGGGAGCATGGGCAAATTCAAGGAGTAGTGCAGAAGGGAGACGTGCTGCCAGAGTTCACGTTGCCTACAGTTGATGGCGCTACAGTCTCTTTGATCGATCTGGTCGCAAAAGGTCCAGCTGTTCTAGTTTTTTTTAGGTTTGCTACGTGTCCTGCCTGCAATATTGCTTTGCCTTATTACCGGGATACGCTGTGGCCCAAGCTCAAGGCTGCCGGAATCTCACTCTTGGCCATTTCACCCCAGCCAGTCCCCGCGCTTTCAGAAATTGCCACTCGGCATACATTGCCATTCCCTGTTGCAAGTGATGTCGGCCTGGAGTTGTCGCGTGCATTGGGGATTACCTATAAGTTTGATGAGGCCTCCTATCAGGCGGCTGTGTCCAAAGGTGGCAGAAGTATAGACCTGAATGGTCTTGATGACGTGTGGGAACTGCCAAAGCCTGCGGTGCTGGTAGTAGGGCCTGAACGTGTCGTGCAGTTTGCTGATGTATCCCCAGACTGGATGGATCGTACTGAAAGTGACAAAGTGCTGAAAGCACTTGCGCTGGATGCAGGGGAAGCGTCGCACGCTGCGTGATTGGATTACCTTTGCGGGAGATGATCCTGCAAAGGTGGATGCTGAGTGCTATTGATAAGTAGCCCTGATATGCAGTTCTGTGTGCATTTTCCGCCATGGGGCAGTCGCGTAAACAGCGGGGCAATTCGCGCGGACATAGAACTTCACTCAGTTGTCAGAATGATGGTCGGGATATGTCTTATCGTCATTTAATGCCAGCTAATTGGGAGCTATGGTAATAATCACCGTTCCTCATTTAGCGTTTTTTGCCCGATCCGCGCTTCGTCCTGAAACCAGATTTCAATCTGTTTGCCGCTTGGTCTCTCTTAACTCACGCACATTTTTGCATTGACCGGTTTGCGCAGGAAACCTCCTGACAGCGTCCTGCTCGTGGGCATGACATCACGTTTTCGGCTGCAACCGTCATCGCCGCAGCTTTGAGGCTATACCCGCACTGTGAGGCGACAAGGCGCAGAAGGCTGGTCAGTTCGGGTTCATTACACAGGGTCTTCTGCCCTGTGTCGGCATCCACAAATGTCAGAAGCGGTTCTGGTTTGTCATTGTTGGTTTGTTCTACGTTATAAGGGAGAACGTAATGAAAAATACGATCTTCCCCCACTGTGCGCTCGACAATACCGTGCGTAGCCAAGGAGTTGAGTGCTCGTTGAACCGAGGCAATGCCAGGCGTATGGTGTTGTCCCAACATCTGATCGAGTGTTCTTTGCAATGTTACTGCGGAGGGGGCCGGTTGAGAGCAGAGAAGGGCATGCAGCACGAGGAGTCGCACACCAGAGGCGCTCAGGCCAGCAGACTTACACCGCTCTTTTAAGTGATTAAGCCGGGTAGAATTGACAGTAAATTCTGGGCGAATGGCGTCAGGCCCAGGGGGGGAGCGGCGGCGGTCAGAATAGAACTGCATGATGTTTTCCTTCAATCTCGGAGCCGCTCAGCAGTGTAATGTTTGCTGCAACAGCAATCAGGCCTGCAAGAGTCCCTTAATTTTAAGGGAATCGTTTGTGACGTGAACTGAAAATCAATAAAAATATCAAATTAGAGAATTAATTTTCTGTATCGCATCGGTTTTCTATCTTTGATGTTTCACTATTATCATGTGGTAGGTAGTTGTTAGACGCTGCGTATGATGGGAAATTAACTGACTGTATGAAACGGACAGCAGGCATGCGAATTTGACCGATCGACATGGCACAATCATAGCTTGCAATTAAGAATGGCTTGCAATAAGCCTGGCTTTCGTTCGGGTGAGTCTCGATCGCGAGAGTAAGCATAATAATTCGAAACCTTCGGCAGTAACCCGATTGGCGGGAGGAACACGGCGGTGAGTGTGACGAGCGTGGAAGACAGACTCCTGGGTGAGTATATGGTCCATCGACCGCAATTACATGCGCTCGCGACACGCCTCATGGGTTGTCGCTGGAAAGGCGAGGAGATTGTGCAGGAAGCCTATCTCCGCATGACCGCCGACACCGGGGCGCGGGATATTAAACGTCCTTTCCAGTTTTTGTGGAGTGTTGTCTATCGCCTCTCGATTGACGCAATGAGGCGGGAGACGCGAGACCCTCTTTCTCTGAGGCGGTCTTTTGCAGCGCCGGAGTGTCATGACGAACTCCATGAAAGAGAAGAAAAGGCGCTGGCTGATATGGTCACGCCAGAACGTGATGTGGTTGCCCGTGAGCACATGGCGCGTATGTCAGTCGTGTTACAACGGCTTCCTGATCAAACCCGCCGAGCCTTTGAACTGGTTCAGATTCAAGGATATTCTCAAAAAGAAGTGGCGCAGATGCTAAATGTCTCAGCCCCTTACGTTAATAAAATTGTGAAAAATGCGTCTAGAATACTCGACGAGTGCCTTATCGACTTTGACTGAGTGCTTTTGCGGTTCTCTGGCGTGATTGATGGAAATTCGTCTATAAGAAGGAAGAGTGCAGTCGACTGAGCGGCTCACTGCGTTAATCGCTGTCTATTATGTGAGCCTATGACTGAAACTCGTTCTCCCGATTTGCGTGAGCAGGCGATCTCGTGGCAGCTTTTGCTGAACGATAATCCCCATGACTCTGGTGTTCGACGTCAGTTGGAGGCGTGGTGTGCCGAATCTCCGCAGCATAGGCAGGCGTGGGAGCGAGCGGAGCGTGTTCGGGCATTTGCCAGATTGGCCATTGAGGCGGAACAGGCTGCTCCCCTTTCGTCCAAGTCATTTGAGCAGAAGTCGCCACATACACGTTTCGCAGGAATTCTCAGAAAATATGTGAGTGTTGGTCTGGTGGGGGGGCTTGCGCTAGCCGGTGCTGCGGTCATGTTCTTTGTCCCGGAGCTGAATGACTGGTGGCTGGCAGATTATTCTACGGGAACAGCAGTTAACCGTATGATTACTCTGGCTGATGGGTCTGAGCTTGTGCTTGGTGCAAAGAGTGCCATAGCACTCAGTCATGATCCCCTTGCACGTGGTGTGACTCTTTTACATGGTGAGGCTTATTTTAAGGTCGTTCACGATGAGCGACATCCATTCGTCGTGAGAGCTGCATCCTTCACTATCAAAGACATTGGCACGGCTTTTGATGTTCGGCGGGTTGGTGGGCACCTGACAGTTGCGGTGCGTGAAGGGCAGGTTGCCGTGAAGGAAAACGGCTCAGCTCAAAGCACAGCAACAGAACTGGGGGCGGGACAGCAACTGGATGTGGATACGCAAAACCCACAGGGTGCTAGTTTAACGCAGGTTTCTTCTGATACTATTGGGTCATGGCGAACTGGCATACTTTCAGTCGAGGGTATTCCGATGGGAGACCTTGTGAGTATCATCAAGCGCTATTACCCCGGGTATGTTATGGTTACTGGACCGATCGCTACCCATACCGAAGTTGGGGGCGTTTACGATCTGAACCATCCTCTGGATGCATTGAAGATGCTTGTGAGCGTACGTCATGGCAGTGTGAGCGAGTATGGTGGGCATATCGCAATGGTTAGGTTCTCTTCGGAAATGGGTAGGGACAGTCGTTAAAGCCGTAGGTTTTTCTGTTACGCATAAGAGATGCCGTTTTGAAGATGTTGAGGATTGCGGTTTATCCTCTTTGATTTCTATCACTGTGGTGTTCAGTAATAGGAGGCCATAATGGCTAAGGCGACGCCTGCCAGTCTGTTCGATCTTTCACTGCCTATTATACAAGCGCCTATGGCGGGTGTTTCTACACCGGAGCTTGCGGCAGCAGTTTGCAATGCAGGCGGGCTTGGTTCTCTTGGTCTGGGGGCCTGTAATGCTGCCCAAGCCAGGTCAATGATTGAGCAAACACAGGGGCTTACAAATAAGCCATTCAACGTCAACGTCTTCTGTCATGCTTCTGGAAAACGCGATATCGGACGTGACAAAGCGTGGCTGAAGTATCTCTCTCCGTTCTTCGTGGAGTTAGGGATTGCTACGCCAGAAGCTCTCAACGAAATTTATAAAAGTTTTCTTGAAGATGAAGGTTTATTTAAAACAATTTTGAGTCTTTCTCCTGCGTATATCAGCTTTCATTTTGGGTTACCTTCAGGAGAGCAATTGGAGGCCTTTCGTCAGGCAGGTATTACAACCCTGGCGACAGCAACTAACCTGCAAGAGGCCGCATTAATTGAAGCAGCAGGCATAGACATTATTGTGGCGCAGGGCGTAGAGGCTGGGGGGCATAGAGGTCTGTTTGACACAGAAGCTGTTGATGAGTGCCTGAGCACTGCTGTTCTCGTCAGGTTGTTAGTTTCTCAGACAAAGCTGCCCGTTGTCGCTGCCGGTGGAATCATGGATGGTTATGCTATAAGAGCAGCTCTTGACCTAGGGGCTGTTGCGGCACAATTGGGTACAGCCTTTATTCTGTGCCCGGAATCTGCAGCGCATGAATATTATCGTAAAGACCTTAAGAGTGAAAAAGCATTTAAGACACGTCTGACATCTGCTCTTTCTGGGCGTCTTGCACGGGGCATAGTTAATCGTTTTATTCTGGAAAGTGAACGTTCAGGAACGCCGGCTTCTGCCGACTATCCTTTTGCGTATGATGCTGCCAAACAATTGCATGCAGCGGCCATCAAACAAGGTAATTCAGAGTTTTCTGCCTATTGGGCAGGGCAAGGAGCACCATTAGCACGGGAGCTTCCAGCGGAACGGCTTATTCAAGTATTAGCTGAAGAAATGCGAAAGGACCTTGCAGCTCCAATAGCCATAACGTCGCAAAGTGATGTAATTTAAATTATAAGTAAGTTTATGATATAATTTTAAAATTCCAAATATACAATTTTGGGAAACACGTTTTTTGTTCTTAGAAGGGCTTTTACAATTGTAGAAATGCATTTATTTTTTAATTTATGAAGTTGCATTCAATATTATTGCGATATTTTTTCTTGTTGTCAAAGTGTCTCAAATGCACGGTTAACTTTCTTTTCAAAGCGTCGTCTATCCCGCAGACGTGGAGGGTTCGAAAAACCCTCTGTTTTTGAAGCTTTCTATGTGATTCCCTTCCTTCGGTTCTGGTTGAGGGAATGGCGCTATGAAACAGCCTGGTTTTTTTGATGTTGAAGAGCGGCTTGCTCGATTGAGCGGGCTTGGTGATCAGCTCGAAGCGTTTTCCCGGACTGTGGATTTTGAAGTGTTCCGCCCTGATCTGGAGCAGGCTCTGGTCTATTCAGACGGCAGCAAAGGCGGGCGTCCCCCGTTTGATCCCGTGTTGATGTTCAAAATTCTGGTGATCCAGACGCTGAACAATTTGTCTGATGAGCGGACAGAGTATCTGATCAACGATCGCCTGTCCTTCATGCGTTTCCTTGGCCTGGGGCTGTCGGACCGTGTGCCTGATGCCAAAACGGTCTGGCTGTTCCGTGAACGCCTGACCCAGGCGGGGGCCATTGAAAGACTGTTTGACCGATTTGACGCGACCCTGCGGAACGCGGGCTATCTGCCGATGTCGGGCCAGATCCTGGATGCAACACTGGTAGCCGCTCCAAAGCAGCGCAATACCAACACTGAGAAAGCCGACCTCCGGGCAGGGCGTATTCCTGAAGACTGGCAGGACAAGCCATCCAAATTGTCCCACAAGGATCGCCATGCGCGCTGGACGCTGAAGTTCACAAAAGCAAAGCGGCAGGATGATGGGACGATCCCGTCAACGGATCTTGCCATTCCGTTCTTTGGCTACAAATCGCATGTTTCCATCGATCGAAAATTCAGGCTGATCCGCAAATGGAAAACGACGGATGCCGCCGCCAGTGATGGCGCGCGATTGAGAGAGGGGCTGCTGGATAAAACCAATACGGCCTCAACTGTGTGGGCCGACACGGCCTATCGCTCGAAAGCAAATGAGGACTTCATGGACAAAGAGGGTTTTGTCTCAAAGGTTCACAGAAAAAAGCCGCATCTCAAGCCCATGCCCCGCCATATCCAGCGGTCCAATGCAGGGAAATCGGTGATCCGATCACGCGTCGAGCATGTCTTTGCGGATCAGAAATCACAGACAGGGTTGTTCGTCCGAACCGTCGGCATCACCCGAGCCACCACGAGGATCGGACTGGCCAATATCGTCTACAACATGCGCCGCTTCATCTTCCTGGAACGGATTAGCACTACAGCATAGCAATCCAGAGCAGGAGGCCTTCTCTCTACTCAAAACGCAGAGCGAAAGCGACCCAAAGAACCGTTAATCAAATCGCCAAAAGCCCAAAATCAGAACCAAGACACATCAACCAACGGTTCTTCGATCCCTCCATCTCCCGAAGGCTTGGATTTCGTTTCACGTTATGCAGATGTTTATGCAGTAACGACCGAACCCTTAGCCGAAACACGTGCCTTACTGGATCAGGTTAAGGCAGCGACCTTGGAGCAGGGACGTAAAGACATTGCTTTCTGGCGAGATTCCAACTTCATTCTTGCTGCGACTGATGAAGAGGCACAGCAGCGGGCTGAGCGTATAGCAGCTGATATTCGAACAACAACAGGCGGCGTCGCTGTCCAGACGCAAAGTGTCGGGCAGGCGCGGGCTCTTTCTGCTGTTGATCGGGCAGAATGGCATGACAGAGCGCTTTATACAGGGATCAACCGTGCTGGTGGCCGCGGGGGGATTCCCTTTGTGGGCTCTCCCAAGACAGCAGCGGACGCTGTGCTTGATTATTATGACCTAGGAATAGAAACCTTTTCCATCGGCGTTCCCCTTGTGTCTGAAGAGGATGACCGTCTTGCGACGGAGTTGCTGGAACATATCCGCAATGGCGTCAAAGACCGGGCATCAAAACACCACGCCGCGTAATGGATGAGCATTACTCCCAAATTTCAGATACGAAAGCTTTAAGTCATGACTTCTAAAAATTTATCTTCCCAAGCCCCTGCAAGTGCACGGGTTTTGAACTACTCAATCTGCCCTGTATTTGTCGCCTCTCATGTTGCGGTTGAACTGGGCTGGCTTGAGGAGGAACTGGCATCTGTCGGTGCATCAGCACGTTATCTGGGATCACTGACAAGAGATGAGCAGAATATCGCCCATCATCAGCATACTCTTCCGTTTCAAATCCGGGATGGCGGTAACATTCCTCCGACATGGTCTCATGCAAGAGGGGCAGAGAATGTTGTGATTGGTACGACCGGATTTAATTCCGGCGGACAGATTGTTGTTAGAGCGGATTCAGGAATATACACACTTGCAGACCTGGCCGGGCGCAAGGTTGCTCTTTCTCGCAGCAATGCTGATTATCGCGCTGACTGGTGGCGTGCCAATTCAGAGTTTGGTCTGCTCCTCCTCCTACGTTTGGGGGGGCTGACATTTGACGATGTGGAACTGATAGAAATCCCCGCGATTGAATCCACAGCCCATCTCCCACCGGTTAGCCGGCTGTCAGAACGTTGGCCACAGACAGAACGGGAGAGTCTGGCCTTTAATCTGCCCGAGGTGGTAGCTTTGGGTGATGGTCGCGTTGATGCCATTTTCAGCAATCAAGGACGCTCCGAAATTCTTGAGAAAACCGGGCAGTTCAAGGTAATTGAAGATCTCCGGCGTTACCCGGATTGGACATTAAACGCACCTTCCGGTCCCTATCTGATTACTGCAAGCCGAACACTGCTTGACCAGAGCCCTGAAATTGCAATTGCCTTCTTAAAGGCTTCCATTCGGGCGGGGAGGTGGATCGCTGATAATCGTCGAGAAGCAGCGGTTATTCTTAACCGCGTTACCTACCAGGCAACTGCCGAAGATGTTTTGAGGGATATAGCTGATATTGATTTTGTACCATCATTATCAGCACAAAATATTGCTAACCTGACTTCTCTAAAAGATTTTCTATTTAAACATGAATATATCAAGAATGATTTTGAAATCAGTAGCTGGATTGATGGTCAATTCTTGAAGTCAGCATTGGACGACCTATAAAGCGTTTGCTCTATATGCCAAAAATCTGGAGGGGGTAACTCCTCCAGATTTCTTGCACTCATCACCCTGTTTCGCACCGAATGAGCAAGCTATTTAAATGGATGCCAGAGCCAGACCTTCGGCAACCGATACAAACTCTCCTCCAAGCTCTACCCGTTCAGCACCGAAGCGGGAGGTAAAGAGTGCGCGCACAGCAGGCACAAAGGATGTACCTCCAGTTAAAAAGACCCGGTCAATCTGTTCTGGGGCCAGAGCAGCCTCGGTCAGTGCTGCATCTATACCTTGTGCAAGTCGGGCAATATCAGGGGCAATCCAACGGTCAAAGTCAGTGCGTGAGACTTTTGTTCTGATGTTTAATCCCGGCTGTGAAAAATCCAGTTCAGCCTCGGCATCGGAAGAGAGCGCGCGTTTTGTGGCAGAAACAGCATTGTAGAGTTCCTGCCCACGCTGTTCGCTTACAAGCTCGACCAGATTGGCAAGTTTTTCTGGCTCGGATGCTGTGCGTGCCACATCTTCAATCTCCCGCAGAATACGCGGGGTACGCATGAGCGAAAGACGGTGCCAGCGAGCAAGAGAGTGATACCATTCTATAGGTACAGGCAATGGCTCCCCACCCATAACGCGGAATGTGCAGTCTCTGCCCAGGTAGGGGGCCACAACATTGTCGATAATACGAAAATCAAACTGATCTCCAGCAAGTCCAACACCGGCATGCCCCAATGGCTGTGTTGCTTTCTGGCTGGTGGGGTCAAAGCGCATTACTGAGAAATCGCTTGTTCCGCCACCAAAATCCCCGACCAGAACGGTGGCGGGCCGATCAAGACGTTGCATAAAGCGCCAGCCTGCCGCCTCTGGCTCCATCATGATTGAGATTTGCGCAAATCCTGCCTGCCCAAACGCGGTACGTAGTCGCTCTTCGCCTAGGGTGTCATCTGCATTGTCACCAACAAAATGTACGGGTCTCCCCACAGTTACATAACAGTTGGCTGGCTCCAGACCACTCAACGCCATAAGTTCTTTAAGAAAAGTCGCTATCAGGCTTTCCAATGGAAAGCGTTGCCCGAATACTTGGGTCTCACGAAAGCTGACCTGAGCCAGGTAGGACTTCATGGACATGATAAGCCGGGTTTCGGCCGGGTCATCCATATAGGCTTCAATAGCATAATCGCCAATAGCACGGTGCTGTATGCGCCGCCCGCCTTCCATATCCTGCCATAAAGCCAACAATGTACGGCATGTCTGGGAAGAGCCATCATCCACAGTGGGAAAATGGACTGTCTGGATCTGATGGCCGGGTCGGGCAATGACAATGACACTGTTAGTCGTGCCAAAATCAATACCAATGCGGGTGAGGGAAGGGGAGGTGGTCATGATTGCGAGAAAATAGAATCCCGCAATCACGCTGTCTATGGTCCATGCCTAACAAAATGCTCGGAACCCAAAGAGCCCAACATCAGTATTATCAAGCTTATGGGAATACGCTGCCTATGGGCTAGGACGATTAGCACGATAGAACTTTGCCATCGGTATAATCATTGTTCAGGCTTAACCGCGATTACCATTGCTGTTTGACGCTACAAAAGCAATATCCACATCGTTTTTCTGGCGACGTATGACGAACATATGGTAGCCAGAGGCTGGTATTATGAGAGCATGAACCGTAAGTACTGTCAGGTAAAACACTCTAATCATGAAGTTTCTGTAATACCTTCATTTCTGGAGTTTTTTGTATCATCACAACAGCGTGTTGATTATACCTGTTTTGCGTAGACAAAGAGAGTTTTGGCCTTTTTTGCTCTTCAAAACTAACAGGCTATTTTTAAATTTGAGCGTGATTTTTTTTTATAAATCCGGCATGAGGAGTAGGTAACGCATGTTCTTTTTTGTGCGCCCTTGTTTCTTTTTTGTTCTCATGCTTCATAATCCCTAACCGAGGACGCCCCTGTCGTGCTGAGATTCGGACTTGTCGGAAAAATTGTTTTAGTCACCATTGCTTTTCTTATTGTTTTTACAATTTCCATTATTGTGGAAATTACCCATCTTGTGCGCAGTGAGATGCACCAGTCTCTACTTGATAGTATTCATTCAAGAATGCGGGCAGCAGTCAGCATTTTTGAACGGGATATGCCGACTGTGCATGTTACATGGGCGGCCAATGGGGCGATCCAACGCGTGACTGCAGGCAGCCTTGCTACGCATTATTCTGATCATCACATGACGGATGCTATTGCTCGTGTTGCCAATGGGCGAGCCGTTCTGTTTGTTGCGGATGAAAGTGGGCATAGTTTTGTCCGGCGCATGGTGAGCGATGCGAACGACACAAACGAGGAAAGTCAGCGGTCTCTTGGCATGCCCCTCGATCCCAGCACACCAGCCTATCAGGCGCTTGCCCGTGGAGAGCCCTCGGAAGGGGAAACCACTCTGCTGGGAACCCGCTATTATGTTTACTATCTTCCAATCTTCTCGCCCGAGGGAAAAGTGATTGGAAGTATTGATGTGGCAATTACCGCAAACAAAGCGGATGCCGTCATCAATAACCTGATTTGGACGATTGGCCTGGTCGCTGGTGCCATTATGCTGGTCGCTGCGATTGGGATGGCCTTTATTACAAAGCGAATGCTCCAACCGCTTGCTGTGATTACTCAATCAATGCGCGGATTGGCCGGGGGAGACACCACCACAGTTGTGCCATATGCTGACAGACAAGACGAGATCGGCACAATGGCTGGGGCTGTTGAAGTGTTTCGGCAGGCTGCGATTGATAAGGCACGGTTAGAGCAGGAAGCCGAGAAAGCCCGACGCCAGCAAGAAGCTGAACGTCAGGCGGCCCAGCAAAAGGCCGAGGAAGCCGCCCATCAACTCCAGATTGCAACAGACAGCCTGGCTGATGGCTTGCAGAAAATGTCCAATGGCGATCTGTCTGTGCAGATAAAGACCCGATTTGCCGCTGACCTTGAACCGCTACGTGAAAACTTCAACCAATCGATTAGCCAACTGGCGAGCGCCTTTGGGACAGTGTCAGGCTCGGCTTATAGTATCAGCAACAGCACGCATGAACTCTCGACAGCTTCTGACAATCTTTCGCGGAGGACAGAGCAACAGGCTGCAACGCTGGAAGAAACATCGGCCGCATTGACACAAATTACTCAGCGGGTTCAGAAAACAACGGAAGAAACCCGTCACGCTCATACGGTTGTCAATTCCTCCCGCGCTGATGCTGAGCAGGCCAGCCTTGTCGTTCGCAAGGCTGTTGATGCCATGTCCCGGATTGATACCTCATCGCGCGAGATTTCGGGGATTATCGGCCTCATCAATGATGTTGCATTCCAAACCAATATTCTGGCCCTTAATGCCAGTGTAGAAGCCGCCCGTGCTGGGGATGCCGGGCGTGGTTTTGCTGTCGTTGCAACGGAAGTACGTCATCTGGCTCATCGTTCGGCCGAGGCCGTAAAGGAGATTTCGGCGTTGATCACCGGCTCTGCCATGCAGGTCAAAGATGGCGTTGAATCAGTGCAGGAAACTGGAAACGCCCTGCATCGGATTGTCTCCCAGGTGGAGGAGATCAGCACTCTGGTCTCCAATATTGCAGCGGCTGCACAGGATCAGGCAACGAGTATCAGTGAACTGAATCTCGCCATGACGAGTATGGAGCAGACGACCCAGCAGAATGCGGCTGTCGCAGAACAAAGTGCTGCGGCCAGCCATAATCTGACAACCATGGTGACAGAGCTCCAGAATCTGGTCGGTCGTTTTGACTTGGGGGATGCTGTCAAGTTGCCCCATCAAGACCAAATATCTCTCCAGAGAACGGCAACGCTCAGAATTGTTTCTCATAATTAATTAGAAATATTTTTTCGAGACTTGGTTTTGCCATCGCTTTTTATTCCTGAAAAGCGATGGCGTTCCGTACTGGTTCTTCTGGAAATAACAGTAATTGACTATTTTATTTTTAATTTTCCGGCGGCGGGGCTTGCACACATTGTGCCGGAACGCTTTAACGGCCGGAGAGTAAGGTGATTTATCTCCACCATTTATTTGTTCCAGAATGTGCTTATGTCTCTCACTTAAGCCAGGGCAACTTCCGTAAACTGATACCTAGTATTTGACGTGCTTTCTGATTGCATGCCCCTGTCAGAGTATTCTGGTAGTAAACACTCTCTTCTCCTAAAAGGCGAAGAGCTTCCTGTTCATCAAGAGAGGGAAGGGCATTCAATCCGAGCCAGTTCGCGTAGGCCGGAAGCCATTCCGACAGTCTTGTTGGTTGATCATCAACGACATTATAAAGACCGACTGGTGCTGTAAGAGCAGCCACAGTTGCCTGCGCCGCATCCTCCACATGGATAAAAGAGAATGTACTACTGCCCTTGCCGATTAAAGACACATCCCCCTGAGCCAGATGCCGACTGAAGGCACCATCTGGCCAGTACCATGTGCCAGGGCCATAAAAGAAGCCATAGCGCAGTCCGACACCCTCAAGTGATGTCGCACTCAAAACCCTATTTTCTAAAGCGGCGTACATACGCGCACTGTCGCCAATTGTACCGGGAGCACTGGTTCTCAAAGGGCTGAATTCTGTTGCCAGTCCATGACCACCATCCAGATAAAACCCGGACAACTGTTGGATATAACGCTTTACATGAAAGGCTTGGGCTGCCTCAAACAGATTGCGCCCTCCTTCCAACCGCAATTTTCTATCAGCAGGAAGGCGTTGGGGTAAATCAAAGGGGCTGGCAGGAAGGGAGGTCAGTTGGTCAATCACAACATCCGGACGAATATGTTCTATAAGTGCAAAAATACTTTCCCGCTCTAAAGCATTGCCAGCGACAGGGTTGGCTCCCAGTTGTTCAATGGCCCTTAAGCTGCTTGGGTGGTGCGCTAACCCCCAGACGTCATGCCCGGCGTCCTTAAGACGGGTGATTAATGGACGACCAACTGCACCGCTGGCACCTGCGACAAAAACCTTCATTGTCTAGTGTCCTTCGCTTTAATGAGCGGGGAGGACAAACGGAGCATTCTTGTCTTTGACAAAAAATGCCAGAAAACGCGCGGGATCTGTCTGGCTGGCATTGCGCCCTACAAGATGGACATCATCCGGTCCTTCAAAAAAGCTTTGTCCCTCTTTCAAAGTCACAGACGCACCACCTTTGACCTGCATGATGATGCTTCCCTTCAGCACATACACAAACACGGAAGCATTGTGCCTGTGGATTGGGTCTGAGGCTCCGGGTGAGTAATCCACTGTCACCATAGCCCCTTCCTTGCCAGGAATGCCCTGTAAGTTCTGCGCCATGAGCGGGGTTACTCTCGTTTCCGCATGGATAGAGTGGCCACAGAGGCTTGCAGCTATAGCTGCAAGGAACACAACTTTGCGCATTTTCATTATCCTGATTTAGAGGCGTTAAGCGGGATCAAGAGGCGGGCGGTTTTTTCGTTGCCGGACTTTCCCGGTTCGACGTGTTTGCACACGTTCTTCAAACCACGACCGTGCTTCTTCAAAGAAAGGCGAGGGGGCTTTATGGCGCACCGATTGGGCCAGATCAGCCAGAGTGGTTTTGGCTAATTCCCGCCTCATGGCCTGTTCGGCATTGAGCATGAGGGCATGAATGCTGCACACACCTTGCGTAGCCCATGGCGGAGTTTTGTGATCAAAAAGCGCACAGCGCTCTCTGATTTCCTGACAGTTGAAAAGGCTTTTTTTGCCTTCAACTGCATCGACAACAGCGAGCACACTGATCTCATCAGCAGCCTTTGCCAGTCTATATCCGCCCTTTAACCCTTCGGAGGCCGCAAGTAGCCCAGCCTTTTCAAGCTTGGGTAGCAGCTTGGCGACAAAGGCAGCAGGGATCTCCTGTAATTCTGCCAAATCAAGGCTGCTGACAGGTTCGGGGTTATCGACCAGCCAGAGTAAACTGTGCAGGACGTATTCGGTGCTTGCGCCATAAAGTGCCATACGCGGATATTATAAGTCTGCGTTTAGATTCGCAAGGTGGCACAAAAGAGTCAGAGCCCATAAAATGACGTGACCTAGAGATGCTGCCAGAGTGTGGGGGGGCTGTTTGTGTCAGCGCAGTCATTCACACCGAAACTAAAATGGCACCTCGTGCTCTCAGGCTACGCTGGCTTTTTTGCAGAGCAGCGAGCAGGTTCTGCCGTGTTTCAGACATGTGTGTTTCCATCAACGCGATTGCTTGCGAGCGTTCCCCATTTTTAAGGGCTGCGATGATAGAACGATGCTCGTCCCACCCATGGTGGGTAGGCTCATTATCCAACCAGCGCGCTCGCCTCAAGCGTGTCATAGCGTCCTTTACACCTTGTGTGACAAAGCGATTTTTTGCCAATCCAGCTATCCAGAGGTGAAAGTCGCGGCCTGCCTGATCCAGCTCTTCAGGGCGACTGGTTGGCGTAATTGATTCCAATAGACTTTCAATTGTCGCAATCTCGCAGGCCGGAATCACTGCTGGTGCCAACCTCAAGGCTGTCAGTTCCAAGGCTTCACGATAAACACAAAGTTGGGAAATTTCCTCCAGATCAATCGGCGGCACTCTCCAGCCACGGCCTATGCGACAAACAAGCCCCTCAGCTTCCAGACGAAATAATGCTGTCCGCACGGATGTTCTGGAAACACCAAGCATACTCTCCACGCCACGCTCGGTCAGGCGTTCCCCCGGGCCAAGCTCCATATCCAGAATCAAGCGTCTGAGATGATCCTCTGCCTGTTGCATCTGCGTGGCGCTTTTGGTCATGACAGTCTCTCTTTTGACCTTGTGTGAGGGCTTTCTTTAAAGGTATCCCAATTTGGTATACCAAGAATCGTAGAGCTCTTGAACATGGTTATCGTGTATGTCTGGCCATTCTAAACATGAAGGCTACGAGCCCCATTGGCAGCGTAATTTGGCCGTCTGCCTGTTTGGCTCCTTTACAACCTTGGTCGCAATGACACTCATGCTACCGTTCTTGCCGCTTTATGTGCAGCAGTTGGGTGCAAGAGATCAGGCAAGCATTGCTCAATGGTCGGGCATAGCCTACGGCGCAACATTTCTGACAGCCGGGCTCGTCGCGCCGCTCTGGGGGCGGTTAGGAGATCGATATGGACGCAAACCCATGCTGGTACGGGCCAGCTTGGGTATGGCCATAACAATGGCGTTGATGGGGTGTGCCGACACTCTATGGCAACTTGTCGGATTACGACTGCTGGCTGGTCTGGCAGGAGGTTATTCATCCGGAGCAACGATCATGGTGGCAGCCCAGACACCACGCAATCGCTCTGCCTGGGCTCTGGGCCTGCTGTCTTCGGGCGTCATGGCGGGCACTTTGGCAGGCCCACTGATTGGGGGCTTTCTGCCGGCTCTTATTGGCATCCGTATGACGTTCCTCGCGGCAGGGGGGCTGATTTTCGTGGCGTTTCTGGCGACTGTTCTGCTGGTGCGTGAAACACCACGCTGTTCGGTCAAGGAGGGGCAGGCTCGCAGTCACTGGGCGGAAATTCCCGATAAGCGTCTCGTCTTGGCTATGTTAACGACCGGATTGTTATTGATGGTCGCCACTATGTCGATTGAGCCCATTATTACCCTCTATGTGCAAACCCTGACCACTGATCCGGCCCGAGTAACGTGGATAGCTGGCCTAGCCATGTCGGCCGCTGCATTCGGGAGTATTGTGTCTGCCTCTTACCTTGGCCGACTTGCAGATCGTGTTGGCCATGGCTCTGTGATCGCAGGGGCTCTGGCTGTTGCCGGGTTACTGCTGATTCCTCAGGCGTTTGTTACAACGGGTTGGCAACTGATCGGGCTGCGCTTCCTGATGGGATTATCCCTTGGAGGGCTATTACCCTGTATTTCCACGGTGATCCGACATAATGTCCCTGATTATGCGGTGGGCCTTGTTTTGGGTTACGCAATTTCTGCCCAATACGCGGGTCAGGTTGTGGGACCGCTGCTTGGTGGATTTGTCGGTGGGCACATAGGCATGCGTGCTGTTTTTCTGGGAACGAGCGGGTTGCTGCTTTTGGGTGCAGCCTGCAACTGGCGTATTTGCCTATTTTATCGCCAGACTACCTAAGCTGCTGCAAATTTTCGGATCAGACACAACAAGTGCCGGAAAATTGACATGACAAAACCGGCCATAACTGGGATTAATCACGACCAATAAGTCGAGCAGACAGTTGCCGGTTGGTATTGCCGTTGCTTCAGGTCCAGAACACCTTCACGACGTTGGGATTACAATGAGCGCCTATTCAGATTACCTCGCTGAAATCAAAGACCGCGAAAATCAGGGGCTTGCTCCCAAGCCAATCGATGATGGCAGTCTTGTTAGTGAAATTATCACCCTGATTGAAGACACTGGGAACGAGCAGCGGGCAGATGCTCTCAAATTCTTCATCTACAATACGCTACCAGGCACCACGAGTGCGGCTGGTGTCAAGGCCGATTTTCTGAAGAAGATCGTGCTGGGTGAAACAGTCGTCCCAGAAATCACCCCGAGCTTTGCCCTTGAGCTTCTTTCACACATGAAAGGTGGCCCCTCTGTCAGGGTGCTGCTTGATATCGCATTGTCAGACGCAAGCCCGCTGGCCAAACAGGCTGGAGAGGTGCTGAAGACCCAGGTCTTCCTTTACGATGCCGATATGTTCCGCCTGCGCGATGCCTATAAGGCAGGCAATGCCGTCGCAAAGGACGTGCTTGAAAGCTACGCCAAGGCTGAGTTTTTTACCAAGCTCCCTGATGTTGAAGACGAAATTAAAGTCGTCACCTTCATTGCTGCTGAAGGCGACATCTCGACGGACCTTCTGTCTCCCGGCAATCAGGCCCATTCGCGCTCAGACCGTGAACTACATGGCCAGTGCATGATCTCGCCCGAGGCGCAGAAAGAGATCGTCGCGCTGCAGAAGCAGCACCCTGATGCCCGCGTGATGATGATTGCCGAAAAAGGCACAATGGGTGTCGGTTCTTCCCGCATGTCGGGTGTAAACAACGTGGCACTGTGGACCGGCAAGCAGGCAAGCCCTTACGTTCCTTTTGTCAATTTTGCTCCTATTGTCGCAGGCACGAATGGTATTTCGCCAATTTTTGCGACAACCGTTGATGTGACAGGCGGCATTGGCATTAATCTGAAAAACTGGGTCAGAAAGACTGATGCCGATGGCAAGCCAGTTCTGAACGCTGACGGCAACCCTGTCCTTGAGCAGAAATATTCGGTCGAAACCGGCACCATTTTGACGATTGATGTGAAGGAGAAGCAACTTCGCGATGAGGCTGGCAAAGCTCTGGTCGATATCTCTGCGGCATTCACGCCCCAGAAAATGGAGTTCATGAAAGCCGGTAGTTCTTACGCTATCGTTTTCGGCAAAAAGCTCCAGACTTTTGCGGCCCAGACGCTTGGAGTTGAAGCAACTCCGGTTTTTGCCCCCAACAAAGAAATTGCGATTGATGGTCAGGGTCTGACGGCTGTCGAGAAAATCTTCAACCGCAACGCTGTTGGTGTTACGCCGGGCAAGGTCCTGCATGCAGGGTCGGATGTGCGTGTGAAGGTGAATATCGTCGGCTCCCAGGATACGACCGGCCTGATGACTGCGCAGGAACTTGAGGCAATGGCAGCTACCGTCATTTCACCTTTGGTGGATGGCGCATACCAGTCTGGCTGTCACACGGCATCTGTCTGGGATAAAAAAGCACAGGCGAATATTCCAAAGCTCATGAAATTCATGAATGACTTTGGCCTGATCACGGCACGTGACCCCAAAGGGGTCTACCACCCGATGACAGACGTCATTCATAAAGTGCTGAACGACATCACGGTAGATGACTGGGCGATCATCATCGGTGGAGACAGCCATACCCGCATGTCGAAGGGTGTTGCCTTTGGCGCTGACTCCGGCACTGTGGCGCTGGCACTGGCTACCGGTGAAGCAACAATGCCGATCCCGCAGTCCGTCAAGGTCACGTTCAAAGGTACGATGAAGCCGTATATGGACTTCCGTGACGTCGTACACGCCACTCAGGCACAGATGCTTAAGCAGTGCGGTGATAACGTCTTCCAGGGCCGCATCATCGAAGTCCATATCGGCACTCTGCTTGCAGACCAAGCTTTTACCTTTACCGACTGGACAGCGGAGATGAAAGCTAAGGCTTCCATCTGCATCTCTCAGGATGAAACGCTGATAGAATCCTTGGAAATCGCCAAGTCACGCATTCAGATCATGATCGACAAAGGTATGGAGAACGCGGCAGGCACATTGAAAGGCCTGATCGCTAAAGCCGACAAACGCATTGCTGAAATACGTTCGGGTGAAAACCCAGCTCTGGCTCCCGATGACAATGCGAAATATTTTGCCGAGGTGGTGGTTGATCTCGATCTGATTGACGAACCGATGATCGCCGATCCGGATGTGAATAATCCGGACGTATCCAAGCGCTACACACACGATACCATCCGTCCGGTTTCTTACTATGGTGGTACCAAGAAAGTAGACCTCGGTTTTGTCGGTTCCTGCATGGTACATAAGGGCGATATGAAAATTGTTGCCCAGATGCTGAAGAACCTTGAAAAAGCACAAGGAAAAGTAGAGTTCCAAGCGCCCCTGGTTGTTGCCGCACCAACTTACAATATTATTGATGAGTTGAAGACGGAGGGAGACTGGGAAGTTCTGGAACGTTACTCTGGCTTCGAATTTAACGATCAGCACCCAAAAGCAACTGCACGTACCGAATACGAAAACGTCCTCTATCTGGAACGCCCAGGCTGTAACCTGTGCATGGGTAACCAGGAAAAAGCCGAAAAGGGTGATACTGTCCTCGCGACTTCAACACGCCTCTTCCAAGGACGTGTCGTTGAAGATTCCAAAGACAAGAAAGGTGAATCCCTTCTGGCTTCAACACCAGTTGTAGTGCTGTCCGCAATCCTTGGCCGGATGCCCACTAAGGACGAGTACAAAGCTGCGGTCGAAGGGATTGAGTTGACTAAATTCACTCCACCAAAAACGGCTCCGCTCGGTTCTATGTCCGTCCACTATTAATGATTGCAAATGTTAGACTTAGCCAATTTTAATTTATTGTGTTGAACGCTGCGTTATCGCTCACAGATTTATCCATAGAGGATTAAATCTGTGAGTGACGTTTTTTTGCTATCAGAGAGCTAATTCTTGGGGGCATCGAAGAATTATATTTTGATGTATTTTGCTTACGATAGGAGGCTATGACGTGTTGATTGATGGTGCCCGGATTAGCCTTCCATCTGTATTTTGAGAAAATCGAGGACTATATAATGTGCTGAATTTCTATACATGGGGGGCATCCTCTCCAGAAACAGGAAGCAGCACATTTTTTAATCAGCCTGTAGCTCGAGTGATGCTTACCGTTCGGGAAACAAGCCTCGCCTGGGATTTCTGATCAGAACAGATTCAACACGGGGTCGGATGACCGATTTTCCAGCATTCGACTTCTGGATATGGTAGGGTTGGGTTTGAGATGAGGCTTTTCCCTGCAGATCTTCCCAACAAATTCCTACGTCTTTATGAAGTCTGCGTCGGCTTTCGATCAATAGAAATATGGGATTTGTAACCAAAAAACGTGATCGCGAGATTGATTGAGGTCATACTCCTATCTTCCTGCCCCTTGATGTTGGAAAATTTCAACGTCCAGAACGCATGGCGGTCTTTGTGAGACAGCTTTGTTGGCCATCCAGTCCTATGGATATCCTTCCAGAAAACTCGGCTTCTTAGTGCCCGTGTTGTGCCGCTAGGAGGTATCGTCAGTTAACGGTGTTGCCCCGGCCCGCGTAATTTTTCTTGTTTTGTGGTGTTTTCTCTCTGCTTTTCAGGGAAATATGCAGGTGCGCCGGTATGGTTTGAACGATGCTCAATGAGAACGGATCAAGGATATTCTTCCTGGTCGGGAGGGTAGTCCCTGGCGCGACCCGCCTGTCCGGTTCGGGAGTTGGAAGAACGTCCATCGCCAGTTACGTCCCTGGTGCGAAGGGGCGTTATCAAACGGGATTTTCCGGTACCTAGCTGTCGACCATGACAACGCATACATGGCGATCGATAGCACGATCGTTTGAACTCACCAGCATAGTGCGGGCGCTCATAAAAAAGGGGCGTGAACCAAGCTATCGGATGGTCCCGTGGCGAGCTAACCACGAAACTCCACGGCACTATCGATGCTACCGGAAAAGCTACGGCTCTTCTTCTGGCGCCCGGACAAAAAGCCGACATCGTTGAATCTGAGCCATTGCTCGATGAAGTCGATCCCGGGACCTTCCTTGCCACGGCTCAACTCGTCGCCGCTATCATCAGAATTAACCGACGACATGACCGAGTAAACTCAGGCTAGTTTAGTAACTTGATTTCCGTGTATTCACTATATATGACACTCGGAATATGTATTTTATAAATACGGTCTTTCGTCGTTATATTATCTGTGCCTGAAGGCATGTCATCATGTCTCTCGGCAGTTGTTCCTTCTTTTTCAAGCCGGACCTTTCGATGATTTCTGCTTTCTCTCTGTCCCGCCGCGCTTTGCTGGGCGTTCTAGTGATCGAGCCTTTGCTGCGCGTTGCGCACGCCGCCGAACAGAAGACCTTGCGGATCGGTATTATGTCCGGTGAGGACGAGGATATCTGGCGTCTGATCGCCACCCACGCTGCCAGGGTCGGTCTGACGTTGAAAATCGTGACTTTTTCGGACTACAACGCGCCCGACGAGGCGCTGGCAGAGCATGAACTGGATGCCAATGCCTTTCAACACGGTCCATTTCTAGAGGCCCAGAAGGCAGCACACGGTTATAGTATCGTGCCTGTGGGCAATACCTATTTCTCCCCGATCGGACTGTATTCCGCGCGCTGGCCGTCGGTGGCAGCCCTGCCAAAGGGGGCCGTGATCGGCGTTCCGAACGACCCTAGCAACGAGGGCAGGGCCTTGCGCTTACTGGAGACGTTAGGGCTGATCAAGCTGGCGCCTTCGGCCGGCTTGCTGCCCACAGCGCTGGATATTACCGACAACCCGCTCGACCTGTCGGTGAAGGAACTGGATGCTGGGATCGTGGGCCGCACGCTTCCCGACCTAGATGCTGGCGTTGTCAACACGAACTGGGCGTTCAAATCGGGTATCCAGATTGATAGGCAGCGGATCGGGCAGGAGGTACTGACCAATAACCCGTACGTCAATTTCGTTGCGGTCAATGAGGCGGATGCCAATGCACCTTGGGTCGCGCCGTTGATGGACGCCATCCACCAGGCCGACGTGCGGAAGGCCATCATCGATATCTACCAGAGCAGGATCATCCCGGCATGGTGAAGAACCTTCTCCGGGTTGAACATGCCACTCGCCGCTTCGGCAGCCACACGGCACTGGACGACGTCTCGGTTCAGCTCCGCTCCGGCGAGATACTAGGCATTATCGGTCGGTCCGGTGCTGGGAAAAGCACGTTGCTGCGGTGTCTGAACGGGCTGGAACGGCTCGATAGCGGGCGCATCCTGATCGAAGACCGCGATATTACAACCCTGCCCGAGCGCGAACTGGTACAGGTGCGGCGGCGGATTGGGCTGGTGTTCCAGCATTTCAACCTGCTGAATTCTCGCACTGTTGCCGGCAATATCGAACTTCCCCTCAAGATCGCCGGTGCACCCCGCGACAAGCGCCGGGCGCGGGTTGCTGAACTGCTGGATCTGGTCGGGTTGGCTGGACATGCCGACAAACGTCCCAGTCAGCTTTCGGGCGGTCAGAAGCAGCGGGTGGGTATTGCCCGGGCACTGGTGGCCGACCCAGCCTTACTGCTGTGTGACGAGGCCACGTCGGCTTTAGACCCGGAAACCACGCTCTCCATCCTCGACCTGCTCCACGACATCAACCGTCAATTGGGTTTGACGATCATCCTGATCACTCACGAGATGGATGTGATCCGCCGTATCGCGCAACGCATTCTGGTCATGGATCACGGCCGCGTGGTTGAGGATGCAGAAACCGCGCAGGTTCTGCGCGGTGCGGCACAGCATGCGGTCACACAGGCCTTCCTGCACGGCGAAACGACGCCTCTGCCCGACAGGATCGTGGCCCTGATGCGTCCGGACGCGTTTGCCGGAGCGGTCCCCGTGCTGCGGCTGGCGCTTGATATTGAAACGACGGATGCGTCCATCCTGTCGATCCTAGCGCACCAATATGGCATTGATGCTACGATGCTATGCGCCAGAATAGCCGAAGGCGGTGCGCGCATACAGGCGGAATGCGTGGTGCGTCTGTCCGGGCATGATGAAAAGGTTATGAACTTTCTTCACCAGGCTAGCCCGTCGATGGAGGTATTGGGCTATGTCCCGGCTGATTCTTGATCTCATCCTGCACGCAACGGTTGAAACCATGGTAATGGTTATGGCTTCCGGCCTGATTGCAGTCGTCGGCGGCCTGCCTTTAGCCATCCTGCTGATTGTGACCAAACCAGACGGCATTCTGCCGCTGCCTGTGTTCTCGCGCGCACTCGGACTGGTGATCGATGCCGCACGGGCGGTACCATTCATGATCTTGCTAGTGCTGCTACTTCCGGTCACGCGGCTGATCGCGGGTACGACGCTCGGCACCGGGGCGGCCATCGTGCCGCTTTCCATCGCTGCTGTGCCATATTTCGCACGTATCGCTGAAGTCTCTTTGCGTGAGGTGGATCGCAATCTTGTTGATGCCGTGCAGGCGATGGGCGGCACGCGCTGGATGGTCATCCGCTTTGTCCTGCTGCCCGAGGCACTGCCTGGCTTGATCTCCGGCATTACGGTTACGCTCGTCACGTTGGTCGGGGCTTCGGCCATGGCAGGTGTGATAGGTGCCGGGGGGCTGGGCGACCTCGCGATCCGCTACGGGTATCAGCGTTTCAACACAACAATCATGCTCTCTGTCGTGGCGGTGCTGATCGCTATGGTCACACTCATACAGGCCATCGGTAATGCATTGACCCGCAAACTGCGGTGAAATTGTCAAAACTATCGGCGCGGTGCTCAGGTCGCCCTGCGCCCCTGTATGCTCGATTATGATACGCATACAGGGGTGATGTCACGTTAAGTCGGGCATGTTAATTGATGACGATGTCAAAGCTTCGTCTGCTGTCTTCTCCGCTGCCCGCAACCTCTTCGTTCCCCCCAATTCCAGCAGGAACGCACTCTCTCGCCGTCTCTTCGCATTCGCCCAATGGAATGCCGCAGCTACTCTCTCAGTATGAAAAGTCGGCCACATTGGCGTCCTTCAAATTAACAGAGTTAGCGTGACAACATCCGAGAAAGGTGAGGCCCATGTTAGAAAAACTTTCATATAGAAGAGCAATATAAAATGCCGACAAACCAACCAAACATTCCAAAACCTGGCACCATAGAATATTACGAAGGGGCAATACGATTTTCTCTGCGAATTGAAAATAAATTTGGATTGATATCAAAAATAGTGCTTTGGATTATTTCTTTTATAGCAGTATCAAGCGCAGCCTTAATTCTATTTGCTATGTACATTCATTTCGATTTAGACTCTGCGCTGAACATCCGTAGCCAGCATGAAAGCAACATATATACAGCATTTATAATTTTATTCTTTTCTCCGACATGGATTATTGGTTGGCTGTGGTGCATCGTCGTCTTCACAAGATTATATGCAGAAAAAAAGCTCAAGCATCTGAGATACTCTTGATTTTCTTAACATCAACCTTGGAGCCTGTCTGGAAATTCGCCCTGATGTGATTCAAACTCTGGATGTGGACGCCAGAGCAGAGGGGCCGGCTGACCAGGATAGCGGTAAGACGAAACACTACCCGGCTGACATAACGGACAAAAAATGGAAGAGGATCGCGCCGTTTATGCCAGGCTCTGGGCGTTGTGGTCGCCCACGGGAGGTTGCATTCCGTGAAGTGATCAATGCGCTTCGCTATCTTGTTCGCTCAGGCCGTAGGTAGCGGATGCTGTCGATCCACTTCGGACACTGGTGCACAGTCTATGGCTGGTCTCGCGAGTTGACGCGCCGGCTCCTGTCCCAGACCATCGATGACGTTGAACTGATGCTCGACTGGGAGCAGGCTAGCCGCGAAGTCAGTCGATGATGGCGCGTTAGTTCATTGATGGGGATGGGCAGGCATCTGTGACCCACAAACGGCATCGTTTTTACGTGAGGTGATCGCGCATGCGGTGTGGCTGTATTGCCGGTTTCCTCTGAGCTTGAAGAGATTCTACTCGAACGCGGGATTGTGGTCTCGTATGAGACAATCCGTCGCTGCTTGATGCCGCGTTCGCCCTCTCCCTGCACAGCAAACCAGCGAAAACTGGAGATGTCTGGCCTCTCAACGAAGTCTGTATCGTGATCAACGGTCGGCCCCACGGGCTCTGGCGGGCCGTTGACCAGGATGGCTACATCTTCGACGAGACCCTTCAGGCCCACCGCAACACGAAACTGGCAAAGCGCCTGCTGACCAGACTTCTGAAACAACAAGGTATCTGCCCAATGGAACGCCGCAGCTACTCTCCTAGCCTGAAAAGATGGTGACATTGGTATCGCTCAAGTCAACAAAATTAACGTGAAAGCATCTCTGGAATTATTCGTGTGAAAAATGACTGTTAAGTGTAAAATGATAGCGCTCTGGTCGAATAAAAAATGTGGAATATTCGGCAGGCTGATTGTTCATGAAATAGGAAATACGTTCCATATGCAGGAGCGCTGTATTTTCTGCAATTTGCAGCAAATGCGCCAGTTCAACGCCAGCAGACTGCGCACCAAGGGTTACATGAACCCGATCTAGGGAGTGTCCTGAAAAGCGGTTGAGCAATGCGTATGTTGGTACAATATCTGCCTCGTCGCGCGAAATATCGGCAAGCTTTGCAGGTAAAAAGCTGCGCCCTACGGCGATTGGTTCTTCACCGATCAGGTGGAGTCTTTCCAGGAAAAGACACTCACCATCGTGCCCAAGCATTTTTCCGACTGGTTCGGGAGGCGTCTTAAGCTCGAAGGTCAACAAGCGCATCCGCGCATCAAAACCCTGCAGACGCAGCGACTCATGGAAACTACGCAGAGTGTCAAGTTCGTAACGCACTTCGCGCCCGATAAGATACGTCCCTTTCCCCTTGCGTTGTTCGATCAGACCACTTTCAGCAAGTGCGTTCAACGCCAGTCTCACCGTTACCCGGCTGACTGAAAACCTCTCTCGAAGCTCTGCTTCGGAAGGAAGTTTTCCGGTGCGTTCAAACCGGCCTTCGGCAATCTCTTGACGCAGTTGCGTGGCGAGTTGGCGATAAAGAGGCGTGGCGTTTTCTCTGACAAGCTGCATGTGGTTTTATAAAATCCTTTTGATATAGGTCGTTATGAGATCTTTTGACGCGATGCAAACGTCAGATTGTCTTGGTCTTGCGATACATGTATTAGCCTGTATTATTGAGAGGTCACAGTCAGTCATACTGGCGGAAAGCGAGCTTTCTCTTCGTAGGTCATTTCCCTCTTCGACGCGGGAAGACAATCTACGCCACCTGGAAGGGTCAAGCATGGATAGCATTACACCTTTTGCCTCTGTCACGCCGACCATTCCTTCGGGCTTGAGCGACTATGTCCATTCCCTTCCGTTTCTCGGTCGTATTAGCCTGGACCGAAAGCAACTGTCTGCGGGGGAGTGGACAGAACTTGTGCTGACGTACGAAATTGGCGGCGTGGGGCTAGCCGATGGAGCGTGGCTTAAGCTGGCATTCAAATTCTATTCGGACTGGGCTTTATTCCAGACATCAGATCCCCGAGCAGCGAATTATGTTTCCGCTGAGTATCATGCCACCGCTTTGCGACCTGGCCAAAGTCCGTCTACTGTTCAGGCACTCAAAGTGCGCTTCGATCAAAAAGGACATGAGCGTCCTTTCCAGAAAGCGGTGATCATCGACATTGTGGATGGTTATCTCAATCCCGGCGACCGGATCATTATCCGCCTTGGTGATCGGCGGCAGGGTGGGGCCGGTACGCGGGTGCAAACTTTCGTTGAAAAGAATTTTCGCTTCCGGATGTTCATTGATCCGCTAGGAAGTTCCAAATTTGCTGAGGTTCCTGGCGACTGCGTGCTGGACATCGTGCCTGCCGCCCCAGCGGCATTGGAGCTTATCGCACCACGCTTTGTGGCTCCGCACCAAAGTTTCGGTGTGCGCCTGCGGATAGACGATGTATGGGGAAATACGGTTGAAAATCAGGAAGCAACCGGACGTTTGATACTCACGGCGCCGAGCGGCAAAGAGTATGATCTCAAGGCTGACTTTGCCAGTTCCGGGTGGGCCATTGCCCTCGTGAAGGACGTGCAACTGGACGAAGCAGGTGAATGGCTGTTCAGAGCCAGTCTGGATGATACCTCGATTGTCTCGGTTGCCACTTATGTCACTGTCGAAGCAAAGGAAAATGACCTAAGCGTCTTCTATGCTGATCTGCATGTCCATTCACAAGATACGGTCGGCACCAACGACACTTACTATAACCTCAGTTATGGAAAGGATGTGGCAGGACTGGACGTACTTGGCTATACAGTGAACGACTTCAATGTTACCGAAGAAAAATGGGATGAAGCAGTTGGGATTATTTCCCGTTTAAATCAGCCAGGACAGTTTGTCTGTTACCCGGGAACCGAATGGTGCGGCAACTCCGCTGCTGGCGGGGACCGTAATGTTGTGTTTTTGCGCGACGGCAAGCCGCGATTTCCGTTCGATGCGGCTGGGAATTCGGTAAGGTCTTTCGAGTGGAATGAATTCACTGCAGGTGCCATAAAACCGGGGACATGGCCGGTTGATCAGCTATGGGCCGCCTACGCGGACGATCCGGAAGGTCATCTCATGATTCCGCACGTGGGTGGCCGACGTTGCATTTTTGACTGGTATCATCCCGACTTGGAGCGATTGACGGAAATCACTTCTGCATGGGGACAATTCCACTGGAATTATATTGATGCACTGGCGCGCGGGTACCGTGTTGGCGCATCCGCAGCCAGCGACGAACATCAGGGCCGTTGCGGCGGCGGTGCACCAGCGACCGCTGTGTTTGGCTCTCGTGGTGGTTTGACCGGTGTTCTGGCGGAGAGGCTAGATCGTGCAAGCATCGGCGGCGCACTACGAGCACGCCGGACCTTTGCCACAACCGGTGAACGCAGCTTTGCTTCCTTGCGTCAGGGAAAGGTATGGATGGGAGAAGAGGCCCAGGCCGATCTCAATGTCCCGCTCAGCTACCGTTTGCTTGGAACAGCAGGGTGGGAAGAAGTCAGCCTCTTTGACGCTAACCGTTGCATCTGGCAGCGTAACTTGCATGCCGAACTCGGGCTCTCATCGCGACAGATCCGTATTCGAATTGGGGGCGCACGCATTAAAGACCGCTATCGTGCGGCCTATTGGCGCGGTACTATCGAGATTACCGGTGCCGCTATCTTGGATGTCGGAACCGTTGGTTTCGACCATCCCGAGCAAACCGCTTGGCGCGAGAGTGCGACGACTGTTTGCTTCACTACCGCCACCCATGGCGATACAGATGCTATTGAACTGACACTTTCCGCGCTTGAAGGCGCTCGTATTAGAGTCAGCACAGATCTGTTTGGTTATACCAAGGTTGGGGATTCACTACAGCCTCCAGTTCATACTGCCTGCCCCAAGGCCAGCCTTGAAATATCGGGCCAGGATCTGCTTACGAAAAGCGAGGTCGTTCTTGATATTCCTGGAGTGGAGCTTCGGCTTGCTGTCGAACGTATCACCGAAAGTGCGCTTCCCCGCGATATCGCGGGGGACATAGATTGGAACTGCTTGAGCCTGCCTTCATGTCCCGTGCATGCGTTGTTTCTTACAGCGCGACAGCGTGATCAGTCACGTGTGTGGACGTCGCCTCTATTTCTTGCGGTGTAAAACTACGTTTCGTAGCATGATCTTTCAGCATCGACGGATACACAATGGCCGTTTCCGCCGATGCCGTCACGTTAACGCTGTTGACTTGAGCGACGTCAATGTGGCCGGATTTTCAGGCTGCAAGAATAGCTGCGGCGTTCCATTGGGCGAATGCCCAGAGACGGTGGACGTGGTGGGAGATTTCGGTCCTGATGTGATTGGAGGGAACAAAGAGGTTTCGGATAGCGGGGAAGACGCAGACGAAGCGTTGATATCCTCCCGGCGATCAAAACTTCTGCATGATCCGTTCACGTTTTCGCAGGGGCAGGTGGCTGTTTTCGGCGCTATTGTTCCGTCCCTTATGAGACAGGTACCGGACACGCAGTCAGGGCTTTCTTCTGGCCGCCCCATAAGATTTCAGCTTGTCCGTGATCATCCGTTTTGGGCGGATACCTTATTGTTTCAGAAGTCTGGTCAGCAGGCGCTTTGCCGCTTTCGTATTGCGATGAGCCTGAAGGATATCGCCGAGGACGTAGCCATCTTGGTCAACGGCTCGCTAAAGCCCGTGGGGCCGACTATTTGTAGTTCACAGATGCCTTGCTCATCTCCATCAATGAACATGACATCACTCAGAGGACGTTTTTGTAAGTGTCGGTATTGGGCAGTCACAGGAGTTTGCCAAAATTATTTGCAATGAGTGTGTTAACTTCGATATCAAGACTTTCAACGTAAATGGTCATAAAAAAGAATATTTTCCAAATTTATAGATATATCGTTGGCAGTGATTCCTCGACTGACAGGAGGTTCAAATGGTTTGAAGAGCAGGGAGGATATTATCCCTTCAGAAGAGATAATTCGTTTTTTATTCTAAAATAAACATGTATATTTTGTTTTTCGATGTAAATGCGCCAGACCTGTGAGATAATTTCCCGTCAAAGGTCTAATATTTTCCTTAATTCTTCAAACTCTTGCCTAAGAAGAGTGATAACACTCCTCACTTTTGGTAGATCCACTAAACGCTTGTGACAGATTATTGCGAGCGGTGGGCTAAATGCCGGTGAAGCCTTGAGATCGAGTTCTACCAGTTCGCTCGAGTGCTTAAGCCTATGGAGAGTTTTCAAAAGAACCATTGCGCCAACTCCGGCCTGGCAGGCAGCGACCTGAACGCTGTAGTCGTCAGATGTAAAGATTGGCCGGAATTCCGGTATCTTAGCGGCCAGTTCCGGATTGGGACTCAGCATCTCATGTTCATCGGCCCATGCAATCCAATCCAAGTCATAAAAATCGTATTTCTCTGGAAGGTTTTGCGCATATTCCCTGCTTGCATATACGCCTGTGGGAATCCTGATTTCGTCGAGGATAATCAGATCAGGATCGTCATAAGACGTCTTCCTGAGCCTCAGTGCGATATCGACTTCTCCACGTGAAAGATTCAAGCGTTTCATTCCGGAGATAACTTTAAGAGTAATCTGCGGATGTTTTCTCTTAAGCGTCTCTGCAAACGGCGCAAGAAAATCGAAGGCGAACGACGGTGCAGCAGAGATACTGACAACACCGCTGACTGGAGAGGTCTTCGTATCGAGTGACAGATTGGCTTCTGCTGCCCACTGTGCCATGCCCTGCGCAGCGGGCAGCAGCCTCTTTCCCGTGTTTGTGAGAGAAATGCCATGGTTGCTCCGGACGAAGAGTGTTTCACCAAGCATATACTCCAGATCTGCTATTTTCCGGCTCAATGTGGGTTGGCTCACCTTGAGGTAGCGTGCAGCCTTGCTCATGCTGCCAGACTCACAGATTGCGAGAAAAAGCCGGATATCATCCCATTGAAGTTCCATCTCATTCCTGAGCATTTTTGTGTTTTGTTATCCATATATAGATGGCCATATAGGAAAATATGGAATTGCTATTCTATTTTGTAGCGGTCAAAAAAATCAAGCTATTCAAATAGCCCCTTCCAGAGGCAGTCCAGCCAGTGTCGGCAAGGGTTATTCCAGATGCAGGAGGCGAAGATGGGTAAGTTGGATGGAAAAATTGCCGTCATCACTGGTGGTAGTGATGGGATAGGATTTGCGACTGCCAAACTATTCGTACGTGAAGGCGCCAGGATCGTTATCACTGGACGTGACCCCGCAAGGCTTGAGACCGCAGTGCAGGCCATCGGAAACGTTGCTGACGCGATCTGCTGCGACATTTCAAAGATGGCGGATATCCAAGGCCTTCGCGACTTTGTCGAGAGCAGGTACGGACACGTTGACATCATTTTCGCGAACGCCGGTGCAGCACGCCCTAACATGTTTGAATATATGTCGGAGGAAGAATTCGACTTCACACTTGCCTGCACATTCAAGGGAACCTATTTCACAGTCCAGAAGCTTCTTCCACTTATGACGTCTGGCGGTTCGATTATCCTCAACACTTCCACCCTTAATACAAAAGGCATGCCTTACGTAAGCGTCTATTCAGCTGGCAAAGCGGCTATTCGCTCGTTGGCACGGTCGCTTACAGCCGAACTCGTTGACAGAGACATCCGGGTGAATGCCATGGCACCGGGCTATATTGATACCAACCAGGCACAAAAATCCGGTGTAAGCGAGGAGATGCTCCAGCAGACGACGGCTAAGGTACATGCGCAAATTCCGATGCGCCGGAGTGGCAAGGTCGAGGAAGTTGCAAAAGCCGTACTGTTTCTGGCCTGTGATGACTCCTCCTATCTTACTGGGAGCGAACTCTGTGTCGATGGTGGCTGGAACCAAGTGTAATCCTTTTTAATTCTGCCAACAGCTCTGTTGCACAAATGATCTTGGCGGAATTCACAGCGTGTATCCAGGGTGGTAGCTGATTGTAATGAATAAGCCGCCATCCAGACCTGTCTTGCGATGAAAATTTTGGTTGGCATGCCGCAGCACAGCCCGGAGATCGTGAACAACAGCCTCGAAACATCCCACTTCCATCCAGCGCCGGGCCTGCTGGTAAGCCGCAGTCCACGGCGGAAGATCGTTCGGCATCGCCCGCCAGGCAATGCCGTAACGGATCATATACCGAAGACAGTTGAAGAGTTCCCGCAGATCATGGTGGCGTTGTTGCGCGTCCTCCGTCATCAGAAGAAGATACGGAACAATCAGAGATTACTCTTCATCGCTGATATCAGACGGATATGGTTTGTGTGCAATATTCATCCAGATGTTCTGCAACACTCACGCCAGAAAGCACATAACACCCTCTAACCATGGTGCGTCAGCCAGTGAATGAGGCCGTCCAGCGTGTGAAAATCATCCGCGCTGCGTGTTGGGATGCTGGCGAGGCTGGCATGCGCCATGCGCGACAATGCACAGCCCGGGCCTGTTTCGAGAATGGCGCTTACAGTGCTTTCCGCACAAGCCTCAAGGCAGGCGTTCCAGTGCACTGTCATGCCGACCTGCTTTGCCAGCCGGTCACATCCATCGATCATATCAAAAACGGGTTCGCCATCGAGGCCACTGATAAGACGTCGTCCGCAGGCAGGGCGGGACGGCCTAAGAGCCGTCAGTGCTTCGCGCAGTGGTACCACCGCGCTCTGAAGCAACGGCGTATGAGATGGAACGGCCACAGGGAGACGCCGGGCCGTGGTGGCACCAGCTTCCAGAGCCAGGAGAATGGCGGCGTCTAGCGCGGCGTGGAGGCCTCCGATGACGGCAGATTCAGGCCCGTTGGCAATGGCGATCGTCGTACCCGTCTTGTGGAGAATGGGGTCTAGGCGTGCCATCGGTAGTCCCGCAATCCCGGCGAGCCCTGCATCGGGAGGGCTGGCAGTGTTCATGAGGTCTGCCCGACGGGCTGCCAGAGTCAGCACCTGTTCGGGTGACAGGCATCCGGCAATGCCCCAGGCAGCCAACTCGCCCACGCTGTACCCTGCACAAAGCAGTGTCTGGCCATCGAGCGTAGGCGCAAGGGTTGCATGCAAAGCAAGGGCCTGCGTGCAGCACAATATCTGTCCAGCCCGATTGCTGAACAGTGCAGTCTCGGAGGCTGTTTTCACAAAATCACGGGGATCAGCGCCAAGCAGAGGGGTTGCTGCCTCGAAAATCGTGTCGGCCTCTGAACGATCAGCCAGAAGATCGAACATGGTGGCATGCTGTCCACCCTGTCCGGAGCAGAGAATGGCGAGTGCGCCTGTCATGAGATGCGTCCTCGTCTCACAGCCGTTGTGTCAGGATGCGGCCGGAGCGGCGGTTAGGGAGAGAGCAATCGTTAAGGTCACAAGACTGAGCACGGTGCTGACGACCATGATAGATCCAGCGTCCTGACTGTCTGCCTTGTAGCGGAGCGCGAAGAGCAGGCCAAAGAAACCGGCGGGAAGGGCCATGAGCAGGATGACAGCATGAGCCATCTGTGTAGGCATCGGGATCAGCCAGATAAGCGGCAGAGCGATCAGGGGCTGAATGATATTGCATAAGATGCTGAGGAAGATAATGCGCGGGGAGAGAGATACTTTCTGCGCGCTCAGGATCAGGCCGGTAACAAACAGTGCCACGCCTGCAGTCGCCTGTCCCAGCAAGTCGAAGGAACGCAGCACAAAGACCGGCAGCGTGATCCCGATCAGCGCGATGGCGACGCCGAGGAACGGGGCAATCACCAGTGGCTTGAGCATCGAGCGCCCGATGGAGGTGAACAGCAATGCAACGCCGCTTGTCTTGCCGCCATCCTTCTCTGCTTCGAGAAAAGCAAGCGTGAGAGGAGACATCACGATGGCACCGGAGACAATCGCTGTGGTGATATAGAGTTTGCCCGTTGCACCGAAAACGGCAGCCGCCAGCGGGATACCGGCTGCGGCATAATTCGGCAGCGCTGTGCTGAGCGCGATGACGGCGGAGACAGCCGAGGAAAATCCGGAAACAAAGCGCGCCATTACCCAGACAAAGGCAAAGACGATCAACATGCCCAGTAGCAAAACCAGCAGAAGTGGCCACTGCTCAGCCAGCACGGTGCGCGAGGCCCGTGCTGTTGTCGCGAAGAGGGCGGCTGGGAGGGCGAATTCCATGGTTAGAACGTTCAGGCTTGCAACGTTCCGATTGTCGATCTTGCCGCGTTTACCGGCGTAATATCCCGCAATCATCACCGCAAAGATCGGGACGAGAGAAATCAGAAGAATTTGCGCCATTGTCCAATTCCTGAATATTTATCCTATCAGCGATCCGGTGGGCCTCTTGCTGGGGCGGTGCTGGATCAAGCCGATCAAGAAACAATGACAGCGCCAGGCCATCGGCCGCGCCGCCTGGGGATAAGCGGTGTTTGACGAAATCGCTGTGGATGACGGCCGCCTCTTGGCGCCATGCCTCCTGCCCAACGCCGCCATTTTCCAGAAAATGACGGGCATGACGCTGGGCAAAGCGCAGGCCTTTCCACCCACCGCGGTAGAGAAGATTGGTGTCGATCAATGTGGCGATGAGTGCCATGCAGCACTGCACTCGCGCGGCCTCGGGATCACCCGGCCGCAGAGCACGGCCTTGCCGGAGCGCGGAAACGCCCACAGTGCGAATGGTAGGAAAACCCCAACCTGCCTCAATTCTGGCTCCGCCCGCCCCATGCAGGCGACGCATCCGACCGCCATGTGTTGCCTCTTCGGGAGGTGTCGCCAGAATCTCCGTACCCCAGTGCTGCCGGAGAATATCGGAGCAGGCAGAGGGAACGCCCAATGTCGCGCGGCGGCCTGCCGCAGCGCTGGCGAGGCCAAGTGCCCAGATTGCGCCCCGATGGGTATTGATCCCACCCGTAGCATCCATCATGGCCCGCTCGGCAGCAAGACCAATTTCGCGCAGGCGAGACAGGGGTGCGCTGATCGATCCGGCTTCATAAAGCTGCGCGAAAAAAGGTGTGATGGCGTGGGCGCTGGAGACGAACTGTGCGATCGTCATATCGGTGTGGCTGCCTTGGTCGATATGACTGACGAGCCCGGGTTTCGGCCATGTTTGCACCTCGGCGAGCAGGCAGGCTCTGGCGAGCCATGCAATCCGTCGGGCGCTCTCGGGGGAGGGGGCGGTCTGAAAGGCGAAGCGCTTCGTCATGCCGTTCTGTCCTGCGCCGGGGAGAGCAGGGTTTGCGCGGGGGCGAGAGAGAGGCCCGTAAAGCTTTTGACTAGCACCTCGTCGCCCGGGGTAGCAGAGACCAGTTCGTGCCACTGAACGGCCCGGTCGCCGGGGAAAATGATTTCACCATCCAGTCGCGTGTTCAAGGTCGCGGCGGTCTGCTCCAGATCCGCAAGGAAGGCATGAATATCCAGGCAGGACGGATCGACGCGCCAGAGTAGATCAATATCGGACGTGGGCGACAGATAGGGCAGGCCCGTCACCGCGCCCCAGAGAAGGCTTCCCGTCGGTTCGGGCGTCAGGTGATGGCGTTGGGCGAGGGCGTCCAACCGTTTTATGTCGGCCTGCCGAGGGGCTGTCATACCAGATTGCGTGGCTACCACCTGCGGCCAGACCGATGTTGTGAAAGGACGTAAAGCCTCGATCGGCGCTTGAAAGCTCAGCCGCCGTTTGCCTTCAGTGGGGGGGAGTGGCAGGCCAAGCGGCACAAGCCTACCCGTTAGGTCAGGCTCGGAAGGGTAGGGGCGGCGGACGATAAGCGGCCAACCTTGCGCGGCCCAGCACTGTACGAGCGCCTCGGGCTGAGCAGCCGCGACGGCCAGCCAGACCCGCGGTTCGACGACAAGCAGAGCGTGGCGCCGAAGTGTGATCATCAGATCGCACCTTCTCCAGAGGCTGGCTTCAGAAAAGCAGCTGCGACCCGTAAGGCGACGTCATGCGCCTGTTTACGACCTCCCCGCTCGGCACCGAGTACATCGCGCGTGTCCTGATTGGATGATGTTGCCAGCACGGTTGCAAGACGGGGTGCGAGTGGACCATCGGCTGCGGCCCAGACCTCAGCGACGGCACCCATTGCTGCGAGCGGTACAACACCAGGCGCAAAAATGGGGGTCGAGGCTGCTTTTTCAGTCAACACGTCCAAAGGTAACTTGGTCACACGCGCGATGGATGGCAGATCCATGACGCTGGGATGCGCGCCATCCAGCGCGATCAGCGTTTGCGTGGCAAGGGCCGTTGCAATAAATGCTCCGGCCGCCGCCGTGCCATACAGAATCCCGACTGTCCGATGCCCCTGCGCACCGGCCAAGGTAATTACCTTGGCAAGATGCCCGAGATATTCATTCAGGCCGAGCATTTCATCGCGCCGCGTCATACGCTGGCTTGCCGTGTCGATCAGCAGGACGATCGGCGTTTTCTCTCCAGCACGGATGATATCGAGCACAAACCCGGCGAGGGTGATGGCGATCTCCGGGCTTAGGGGCGTGGCATCCGTTATCCCCAGAACGGCGACACTTTCGTTCGCTACGATCGCCGTGCCCAGAAGAGTATTCTCCGCTCCGGGGGTGACGTTGTGGCCCTCGGGGAAGAGGGCGGCAAGCAGATCAGCGGGCGCCATGGGCGTGTCCCTTCTCGGCAAGTAGAGCGATAAAAGCGTCGTCACTGAGTTCAGACACGTTCTTGGGGTCATCTATTCCGGCACGCGCCCATATCTCGGGTGTATCGCGGCAATCCCCATAGGCATTCAGTCGTTCTTCGAGGCGCTTCTGCTCGGCATCAAGTGTTGCCAGAGAGAAATCGGGCAGCGTATTGCGGGTAACCGCCGCCGCCTGACGAAAGCTTGCCACATCGCCTTTAACGTAGCTGTCGGCCCCGCCGAGCAAAGCGCGGCTCCGCCCGCCGGTCACACGCCAGACAAGAGCACGATCACGGGAGTCAAACTCCTCTGCGCCTTTGTTTGTCTCGATGACTTCCGGTCCGCTGATGGAAATACGGCCCTGTTCCGAGATGATGACATGCGAGCAGCAGGCAGTGACGATGCCACCACCGCCAAAAGCTCCAGCCCGGCCACCGATCAGTGCGATGACCGCAATCCCCGCGCTACGGGCTTCCAGGAGGGCTCTTACCGTTTCGGAAACAGCCATTTCTCCGGCATTGGCTTCCTGAAGGCGTACGCCGCCCGTATCGAGCAGCAGGAAAACGGTTGATACCGCCTGCGCCGTGTCGGCCGCGGCTGTCGCTGCCCGCAATAGCCCCACGAGTTTGGCACCGCTCACCTCGGCAAAGGTGCCGCCCATGAACTGGCCTTCCTGTGCCGCGATGGCGACGGGGTGGCCATTCATGGTGCCCCGGCCGATAATCATGCCATCGTCAAAGGCAGGTGGCAGATCGAACAGGGCAAGATGCGGGCTGATCACACCGGCTTCGGGGCCGAGGATCTCCCTGAAGCTCCCGTGATCAAGCAGGCCGTTAATCCGGTCACGCGCCGAGGATTCATACCAGGATGCGGCCTTGGAAATATTTTTGGGGATCATGAGGGCATCTCCAGCATTTTCGCTCCCTGCATCAGGCGCAGCATCACCGTATCGGGGCGTGCACCGTTGTCATGGATGGTAATGCGCACCCCCCCTGGTGAGGTCCGCTCCACGAAATCGCGGATGACGGCTTCCCAGACAGTGCGATACCCTGTTGAGGCCGTCAGGATATTGATCTCGACTGTGTCGCCACCGATCCGTTCAAACAGGAGTTCGAGATTACCCGATGCGACGACGCCGAGGATGGCCTGCCGAGTTGTGCCCGACAGGGGGCGCTGCGCACGGGTGCTGATGGTAAATTTTTCCATGACGCCCTCACCAGTTCCGGAATTTTGACGGCGGTGCATAAAGCCCGTCCGACCAGGTTACGAGATCGCGGATGGATCGTGCTGCCAGAAGATTGCGGTTGGCCTTAAGTGGGTCGATGCCCAGATCTTCAGGACGCTGAATGACACCGCGTGCCCGTAATTCCGCCACCTTCGCGTGGTCACGCGCCATGCCAACGGGGGTGTAGCCCGCCACGCCGCGGATGGCCTGTTCGATATCGTCAGTGCTCCGGCATAGAAGGAGATTGGCGATACCCTCTTCGGTGACGATATGCGTTACGTCATCGCCGAAGATCATGACGGGGGCGAGCGGCATATTGAGCTTGCGCGCCAGAGCGATGCTATCAAGTTCTTCGACGAAGGCCGGCTTCATTCCGTCGCCAAAGGTTTCAACCATCTGAACGACAAGCTTGCGGCCGCGCACCAATGGCCCTTCTGCTCCTGCCGCCTCGTACCCAGCTTTGAGCCAGGCATCCGACGTATGACGACGGCCATGGGCATCCGCCCCCATGTTAGGCGCTCCACCGAACCCTGCGATCCGGTCTGGGGTGACGGTGGAGGAATTGCCAGCGAGATCGATCTGGAGTGTCGAGCCTATGAACATGTCACAGGCGTAGAGCCCGGCATTCTGGCATAGCAGACGATTGGAGCGCAGTGTGCCGTCCTTGCCAGTGAAATAGACGTCGGGTCGGGCTGACATATAGGCATCCATGCCAACCTCGCTGCCGAAGCAGTGTATCTGCTGGACCCAGCCGCTTTCGATGGCAGGGATCAGCGTCGGATGCGGGTTCAGCGCCCAATGCGTCGCCACGTTACCGCGCAGGCCGAGTTCTTCGCCATAGGTGGGCAGTAGCAGTTCGATGGCTGCGGTGGAGAAACCGATGCCATGGTTGAGGCGTTTGGGCCGGTATTTTGCGTAAATACCTTTCAGCGCCATCATAGCCATGAAGACCTGTGTGTCCGTCACCGCACCAGGGTCGCGGGTGAAGAGAGGTTCTACGTAGAATGGCCTGGGGGCTTCGACGATGAAGTCGATCTGATCGGCGGGAATGTCCACGCGGGGCACCCGATCGACGATCCGGTTCACCTGGGCTACGACGATACCGCTTTTATAGGCAGTTGCCTCAACGATTGTCGGCGTGTCTTCCGTATTCGGACCGGTATAGAGATTGCCGTCCCGATCTGCACTGACAGCAGCGATCAGCGCTACATTCGGCGTGAGATCGATGTAGTAGCGCGCGAAGAGTTCGATATAGGTGTGGATGGCGCCCAGTTCGATCTTGCCTTGGTCCAGCGCGCGGGCAATTGCTGCTGATTGCGGGCCGGAATAGGAAAAATCGAGCTTGCGGGCGATGCCGAGGCGGAAGAGATCGAGATGTTCCGAGAGAACCAGCCCTGACTGCACGATATGAAGGTCGTGGATGAGCCCCGGGTCAACTTCCGTCAGGCAACTCGCGAGAAAATCCGCCTGTTTCTGATTATCGCCTTCAAGACACACACGATCTTCGCTGCAGATGATGCGCTCGAGAAGAGCGGTCACGTTATCTCCGGCGACGACCTTGCCGTCTGTCAGCGGCGCTGCGGCATTCAGTCGCCGTGCCCGTTCCGTCGCCTGCTTCGTCCACATACTCATGCACTTCATCCCATTCGACTGCTGACTTGGAAAGGTTTACGCGATATCTCGGCTCAGTGTCAGAATAAATTATTGACACCTTGGTGAGTGGTTTTATAAATAAATCTATCATGCTTGATACTGGCCTTCTCGAAAGTTTCCTTGCTGTTGTTGAAGAGGGAAGCTTCACCCTCGCCGCCGAGAGGATCGGGCGAACACAATCCACTGTGAGCCAGCAGATCCGTCGGCTGGAGGAGCAGTTGGGCCAGCGCCTGCTCCATCGGTCGACGCATCATGTGACGGTGTTGCCGGATGGCGAGCGGCTGCTCCCTCATGCGCGGCGCATCCTTGGCGCGATCATGGAAGCCGAGCGAGATCTTGGCGGGTCGAGCCTGAGTGGGCATGTCAGTCTCGGCGTGGCGGAGGATTTCGCGACATCACGCCTGCCGGATATTTTGAGGCGGTTTCGTCGGTTTTATCCGCAGGTGACGTTACAGGTGGAAATCGGGCTTAGTGGCAATTTAAAGGACAAACTCCATGCAGGGTTTTTCGATGCCATTCTGATAAAAACCAAAACTGTATCCGCAGGGACCGAACCGCTCATGGCGGACCCATTGGTCTGGGTGGCGTCGCCCGATGAGCCCATGATCTATCGGCAGCGGCCCTTGCCCCTTGCGCTTCATCCCGAACCCAGTGTGACCCGCGGAATGGTAATCGAGGCCCTGAAGGCGGCCGGAATTCCCTTCACGATTGCCCATACGAGTTTGAGCATCACCGGACTACGCGCCGGGGTCATCGCGGGCATGGGTATATCGGCGTTCGGGCGTAGTTTCATCCCGGATGGGATGCAAATTATTGATACGCAGGCTATTGATCTGCCACGCTTGGCCGATCTGTCTTTCGTCGTTGAATTGCAGGATGGTAAGCATGATAGCCTCGCGGTGACAGCACTAATCCAGGCCATTCGAGAAAATATCGCCTTGTTGGATCAACACACCCTTCCTCAGGGGGGCAGGGCAGGACTAGTGTGAAGCGGTTCCGTATCTTCTTCTAGGCTCAGGACTCATAGCCAAAACATGACGGTTACGGCGAGGCCGATGGCCGAGAAGAAGACGGTGGGGCATCTGTCATAGCGTGCTGCGACCCGCCTCCAGTCCTTGAGCCTCCCGAGCATGATCTCGATATGGTTGCGTCGTTTGTATTTCCGCTTGTTGTATTTTTCCGGTTTCCCAAGGAGTTTCCGTCCCGGAATGCAGGATTTAATCCCAGGACATGCCTGAACCAGTCAGCGTCATAATCCCGGTCTTCCAGCATCCATTCGGCTGCTGGAAGACCGTTCAGAAGGGCAGTTGCACCGGAGTAATCACTGAGCGGACTGCAGGATCAAGGGGGACGCAGAATGTCTTCTATGGGGCGATAGTGTTGAAAAACTCATGGTGAAGAGTGAAGGTGTTGCCAAACCACTTCGATATGTGTGCGGCTTTCTTGACTCAGGTGGATAAGGCAGGCGCTCCGGTAGGTATCAGTTTCGCCATTTTGCGGAGATTTTGGGCAGCTGCGGCGAGATGAAACTCATCACGGGCGCCGTTTGGTCCTCTGAGCCTCAACCGATCGATCTTCAAAATGCGCTTGAGGTGAGCAAACAGCATTTCGACCTTCTTCCGTTCTCGTCTGGAGACAATATAGGCGTCGGTTAAGGCAATGTCGCGGGCCATATCACGAGCACCTTCATGAACAGAGCGCAGAACCTTACGATTGGGCTGATTGGGGCAGCATTTTTGTTTGAGAGTGCATACGTCGCACGCCAGTTTCGACGAACGGTATCGAAGTAGGTTATCGGGAGGGGTGTTTGGTCGATCCGAGTTGATCTTGCGCCACTGCTGCTTCAGTTCCTGTCCACCAGGACAGACGTAAAGATCGTGCACGTGGTCATATGTGAAATCTCGGCGTTCGAAAGTCCCGTCCTGCCGGGCAGATTTGTCGAAGACCGGAATGTGAGGTTCTATGCCACGCTCATGAACCAGCCACGCAAGATTTTCAGCGGATCCATAAGCTGTATCCGCAGCAAGCCTTTCGGGCCATATCCCAAATGTTTCCTGCGTACGCTCTATCATTCGGCGTTGCGCCGTAACCTCGGCCTGCCGGATGGCTGTCGTGGTTTCTACATCCATGATGACAGCCGATTTAAGGTCGATGAGGTAATTTGTGCAGTAGGCATAATAAGCTAGGCCACCGCTTGCAGCGTTCCAACGTGCCGCAGGATCGATCGGAGAGATATATTTTGGTTGTACGGGCGTAGCAGACCCAAATGCAGCATCGTCCAGCACCGAGAAATACTCTCGCACAGCACGATGGGCCTCAATTGGCAGCTTGTCTGGGCTCGGAACACTGCGCTGCCGATTAGCGTCGGCCTTGATCGTGCTGGCATCGACCGCAAAGCCTTCACCGCCCACCAGCCCCTTGGCGATGCACTGCCTGACGGTCATTTCGAACATTTGGCGAAGCAGATCACTCTCCCGGAAGCGTCCGTGCCGGTTTTTCGAGAATGTCGAATGATCAGGCACAGGGCCGTTGAGACCAAGGCCACAGAACCACCGGTAGGCCAGGTTAAGATGGACTTCTTCGCATAACCGTCGCTCGGATCGAATACCCATCACGTAGCCAACGATTAACATCCTGATGATCAGTTCGGGATCGATCGAAGGCCGCCCCGTGCCGCTGTAAAATGGGCGAAGATGCTCACGCAGGCCGTCCATATCAACAAAGCGATCAATTGAACGCAAAAGGTGGCCAGCTGGCACATGATCTTCAAGACGGAACTCGTAGAACAGTGCCTCCTGTATTTTCGTTCGATCACCCATCATTAGCAGGTTCCTCCTGCAAAGAGTGAATCAGTGCTTCACTCTCAAAGTCAAGCGCGACTTTTTCAACACTATCGGTCTCTAAATGTCTATAAGCAGACATTTAGAGTTTCCAGTTCATGTGTAAAGGACGGAATAGTCTCAGAATGTTCAATAATGACCACGTAAGGTAAAGCTAAAAGTACGTGGCTCGCCATAGATCATGCCGTCGTAAAACCCCTCCTGACGCACGTAAGTCCGGTCTGTGAGATTGGTAATGTTCCCGGCAATATCAAGCCAGTTGGCAACACGATACCGCGCCATGATATTAATGAGCGTGTAGCCTTTGACACGAAGGTTGGAAGAATCATACTTGCCATTCCCAAGAGGACGCCCGGGATTGGTGGACCATTCTGTACTGGACTGGCTGGAGATGCCACCACCAACAGTCAGATGATGGAGTTTTCCAGGGAAAGTATAACTTGTTGTAAGACGCACAAGGTGATGGGGATCCTGACGATAGCTCAAACCTTTTTCGTAGAGATAGCTGTAACCAAAGAATACGTTCCAACCAGGTAGAAGCTCACCCGAAGCATCAAAATCAATACCTTCAGTCTTCACACCATTGACAGACTGATAAATAGCTTCCCCGGTGGTTGAATTTGTTGAGCCAGTTGCCTGGGCAACATTGTTTTGACGGTTGAGATAAAATGCGAGAGACGTGTTCAGGCGCTGCTTGAAGAACGCACCTTTCAAGCCCGTTTCATAGCTTTTTCCCATGACCGGATCGAGGGGTTTGTTGTTGACGTCCCGCAGGTTCGACTGAGGTGTGTAAACGTTTGTATAGCTTCCATAAATCGACATGGTCTTTGTAAAGTCATAGACCATACCAGCATAAGGGGTCAGGACAGCGTTTTGCTGACCTGTACTGGTGGATCCTGAGTATTTGTTGGCTGTATTATACGTGCCGGTGTAAGCTTGATAACTGCTCATGCGCCCCCCCAGAATAAGGGAAAGCCCTTTGGCTAGAACAAACCGACCAGAAGCATACGCACCGTAATTTCGGGTGACATCAACCTCACGCGCGTGTGTGCGGTGCGTTGCAAAATTAGGGTAAGATCCGTTCCATGTCTGCCAGTTATCAATAGGAAGACCGATTGCCCGATACTGACACCCTGAATAGGGGGTGACACCTGCAATCGAGCAGTTTCCTAAAGCCTTACTGAATGAATACTGTGTCAGTTCATCATTATATCCGTTGAAACCAAAGACCAGTTGATGTTTGCGACCGAAAACATGAATGGGCCCAGAGATATGGACGTCAGCATTATCCCGCGCATCTTCATACTCAGCATGAAGGGCGTTCAGATACGCTCCAGTCCCATCCTGATTCCAAAACCCTCCATAAGTTCCCCGTGATGCGTTATTAATTTTTGCGACACCAAGGTTGTTATAAGAACTCCCCTGAGTACGCATATAGCCGGCTTTCAGATGCCAGCCTGCTGAGAAATCATGATCGTAGTTGATAAACGCCGTATACTGGTCACGCGTGGCCTGGCTCCAGTCCGCAGCAGGGTTGGTGCTACGTGGTAGATTGGTTTTTGTTCCATCTGCATACCATATAGGAACATTGGTTCCCCAGGATGCACCATCATTACGGGTTCTTTCATATTGAAATCCGAAATTCAGCGTATCTCGCGAAGAGATATCTGCTGTGAAGTTCGCAAGAGCCCCAATACGGTTGACGTGTTCTCTTACCCTGAAGGTATCGGTATCATCCCACGAAAACACATATCTGCTACGAATAGTTCCTGAATGATTAAGAGGAGTATTGAGGTCCGCCATGACGCGGTGCTCGTTCCAGTTTCCTAGTCTTAAAAGACCATTCGCCGAAAATTCTCTCTGAGGTGCTTTACGTTGCAAGTAGATTGTTGCGGATGGGTCCCCCGTTCCACCCAGAAGGCCGTTGGCCCCACGGACGATCTGCACATTATCATACAGGTCCATATTCATGGATGAGCCAACACCACCAAAGCTTGTTGAGGCATCAATCTGCATGCCATCAATCTTGTAGTTGGTAATGTCGAAGCCACGTGCGCGATATGTTGTTCTGCCAGCGTTGTCGTTTGCATAGGATGTAACGCCAGGCGTGGTATTCAGAACGTCATCCAGGGTATTGATCTGCTGATCATCCATAACCTGCCGCGTCATAACCGTGACTGTCTGCGGTGTTTCCCGTAAGCTTAATGGCAACCCCGTGGAAGCACTTGTTTCTGGTGCTGTATAACTTCCGTGGTCCCACCGTCTGGCTCGTACAAGAATACTTTCATCAGTTTTGGATGCAACATTGGCAATACTTTTTTGTTTTGTAGTCTTTTTTGCAGCTGATTGTTTGTTATTTACGGATTTTTTTTCAAAAACTTCGCTCGTATTTGTTTTCTTCTTTACGATATCTTCTGCCTGAACAGCAGATATTCCTCCTAGAGAAAGGAACGTTGAGGCCAGCAGGGCAGTCACTCGAAGATGGGTTACAGGGTGGAGGGTCACATCAATATCCTACCAGGAACAGTAAATGAGAATCATTATCATTTATGGCGGAATATCAGTTATGCGTTGTTGTTGATAGATTGAATAAATTAAATTTTATTCATTATTTCGATGTGGCAGCCCTTGATACCAGAGCGGGCATGGTGGCAGAGTTCTACCATCGCGAAGTAAACATAACGTCGAGCAGTATTCTCGTATCAACCATCCTTTCATTTACGCGTATCACGCTCTATCTGGACGCAATCGGTTGAACATGAAGCTGAGGCATCTATCCCCGGTTAGACGGGTTCCTCCATTTGGGAGATTTGTCAGATCTCCCTAGCACTACAGTTGCATTTTGTGTTGAGTTCTGACTCTATGAATAACCATGATTCAGGATATGATGACTGGTGGTGCGTCTGTTGAAGAGACGCTGGAATTATGGGTGCGTTCGCTTCGATCAGCCAAGGAGCGGATTGCTCCACTGTTTACGCAAAAGCGTGTCGCGGATTCAGCGTGTTCTTTCCTTGATGTTTTAATTGGCAATGATCCACGCAAGACAGGTTGGATGCGGGCAGAAGCCGCAGGAGATCCCGGTCCCTGGCGGCAGCAGGCACTTTTGGGGCGCGGGCGCTGGGATGCCGATGCTCTTCGTGATGTCGTGAGGGAATATGTGATCGAGCATCTGGGCACTGAAGATGGTGTACTGGTGATTGATGAGACCGGTTTTCTGAAGAAAGGTCAGGCGTCATGCGGTGTCGGGCGGCAGTATACGGGATCTGCCGGCAAGATCACGAACTGCCAGATTGGGGTATTTGCCACCTATGTCTCGGCGCGTGGCCATGCCTTTATTGACCGCGCCCTGTATCTCCCGCAAGACTGGACATCGAACCGTGAGCGCCTCCAGCAGACCCACGTTCCCGATGACGTGGTGTTTGCAACCAAACCGGCGTTGGCCTCGATGATGATCGAGCGCAGTATCGAGGTCGGCGTGCCCTTCCGCTGGGTCGCAGCAGACAGCGTGTATGGCGTCGGCGATGTGGAACGCACACTTCGTCGGGCAGGAATAAGATATGTCCTTGGCGTCAAAGGCAATCACTGGTTCGGGTCATGGGCAACAGACCCGCTGATTGCAGGAGAAGCAAGAGATATTGCTGCGGCTCTGTCAGAGAATGACTGACACCGCCTGTCTGCGGGGCACGGCACAAAGGGTGAGCGACTGTATGACTGGGCATATCTTGCGCTTGCCGATCTGGATGCTGAAGAATTTGACTGCCCTATTGCCGGATCATGGACACGTGGCCTGTTGATCCGTCGGACCATCGTCGATGGAGACCTCGCCTATTTTACGACTTGGTGTCCGAAAGGGATGACCATACAGGAACTCGTGAACGTTGAAGGAACGCGCTGGAGGATCGAAGAATGTTTCGAAGCAGCCAAAAACGAATTCGGTCTCGATCATAACGAAACCCGTTCCTGGCATGGTTGGCATCGGCATGTCTCTTTGGTCATGCTTGCCTATGCCGTCATGGCAAGTGTGCGGTATCAGGCAAACTCACTGAAACCGAAAAAAACACAACGCAGAACACGATCATCCTTATCCGATGGTCCATACAGGAAATCAGGCGCATCGTTGTAAAGCTTGCACAACGCCGCCTACCCGTCGCCCATATCCTCAGATGGTCCGTCTTTCGACGAACACATCAGGCCAACGCTATGCGCTTTCACTCACGACACAAAATGCAACTGTAGTGCTAGGTGTCAGGTTGTGAGACGTCATTGGGATGATGTAGCGTGGGCAATACCGCGTTACACTCCATGGTTTTCTTCCGTCTGCAGGGAGAGCGAATGATGCTTCAGATCCATCCACAGGCACGCACGACACCAGCGGTCCGGGCTGACATAGCGCGTTCGTCAGAACCGACATCCGTGCTCGCCAGACGCTACGGGATCAGCGATGAAACTGTCCGCAAGTGGCGCAGGCGTGGTCCAGACGCCTGCCAGGACCGCAGCAGCCGTCCCTGGAAACTGGCCTGGAAAGCCTCGGAGGAAGAGCGTGCCATTGTCTGTCAGCTTCGGCGTTCGACCGGTTTTGGCCTGGATGATCTGACCTTCGTCGCGCGGCATTTCCTGCCACATCTGAAACGGGACAATATCTGGCGTATTCTGAAAGATGCTGGACTGAACAGGTTACCTCCCGCTTCAAAGGCCGGGCCTGTGCGTGGACAGGGAACATTCCGGGATTACGATCCCGGTTATGTCCATATCGATGTAAAACATCTGCCTAAATTGCAGACAGCAGATGGAGAACGGCGGAAACGTTTTCTCTATGTCGCCATCGATAGATGCTCCCGCTCGGTCCATCTGGCCGTCTATGACGCAGAGAATGCCGATAATTCCGTCGATTTCCTCAAAGCTGTCAAAACTACCTTTCCTTTCCGGATCACCCATATTCTGACCGATCGTGGCTCCTGCTTTACGGCGGATGCCTTCGAAAAAGCCTGTCATGACATGGGTATCGACCGACGCCGGACCAAAGCTTACTCCCCTCAGACCAACGGAATGGTCGAACGCTTCAATGGCCGTGTCGCGACAGAGGTGTTACCGGTCTGTGTCTCAAGCCATAAGGATCTGGAAATTCTGCTCAGAGGCTTCTGTTTCGCTTACAATCATCGCCCGCAGCGTGTTCTGGGCGGCATAACTCCCGCCCAATGCATCATGTCGTGGCTTGAAAAACATCCCGCGTCTCGTAATCCTGATTACGTCAAACCAGCCAATCGTGACATCATGAAGCAGATCGACGAAATCCTCGATTATGCCAATGACGTCTCACAACCTGACAGCTAGCTTTCATCCTAGACATTCCGTCCGTAAGAGATGTTCCCTTAAGCCGACATGGATGGGTAGATTGCTGCGCGGCAACATTGCGGGAATTGAACGCACGACAAAGGAGGTGGAGAGACCAGAAATGCCACCTGCGGACGCTAAACGTCTCGTCATTATGATGCGATCATCATCCTATAACGCTACCTGCCTAACAATGACCCTCTGACGCCAGTTCGTGCGTGATTATGAGAGCCGCATTGATGTGTCACAGTGAATAGCCCCAGAATTTATATTTAGGGGCAGTTGCTTTGGTAGGCATGAGAGATGTGTGTTTGATATGCGACAGTGAGAAGTAGTTCATCACGCAGCAACAGCATCGTTCAGAGTTCTCACAATCTGAATAATCTCTTTAGCCTGATCTCGGTCGAAGATGCCAGCGATGCCCATGTCGTCCAGATCGGTGAACGGACTCTCGTAGAAGCTGGCCGGATCGACATACCCAGACTCCGTCAGGCTATTGATAACCAAGTCGAGGAACTCGGTTTGGTCGGCGTTCAATTGATGTTGCCCCACGAATGTGCTGAAAGCTTCCTTCGCGGCAGCTTTGTCCAGGCCGGTCAGTGACCTCAAGAAGCGTCCGAGGCCTCCTTCCTCGTCGAGGTCAGCAATGAGGGTATCATTCGCGATCTCTTGCTCGATTAGTATGCGCTGCAGCTCTTCGAGATCCAGCTTGGTCAGGGGCTCACCTCGGCGGATCTTGATCAGGGTGATGTGGTCACGATGATCGTCAATGAAGCGACGAACCTTCATCTTGAAGCGCGCCTTGTCAACGCCGCTGCCCACCTCCGGCATGTTGACCTCGGTCCCTTCGCCGATTTCATCCTCGAAGTCGGTGACGACCACCTTGCGCTCCATAGGCTTGATGAGCTCAGCCAAGTGTCGAAGGCGTCGACGCACGGTCTCCAGAATCTCCGGTGTGATGTCTTCCCAGAAGGCGTCAGTCTGAATGTCGAGAATCAGCTCCATTTCCTTCGCCACGAGAGGCACGTTGTCAATGCTTTCCAGCGCTGAAGCGAAGCTGATGATTCGCACCTGGAGCCTGGTGAAGGCTCCGGTCTGCTTCAGCAGCTCTAGTTGTGTAGTCAAAAGCAATAGGTCAAACTGCTTTGCGGGCAGGTTGCCATCCTCGAAGGCCGTTGGCAGCCCGGCGACCTCCTCGATCAACGTCAGTCGGTCGTCGAGGGTCAGGTTGCCCCAGCCTTTCGGATTGCGGAACTTTTCGACACTCCGCCGCTTGGCCCGGACGATGAAGTTGTCCAGCGGCATGCCAAGTACCTCGTCACGGAGCCGCGTTTTGATGTCCTTGATTAGCGCCTCGTGCGGCTCGCCTGCGTCTGCCAAGGCCTCGATCAGTTCGACGCGTAAGCCGAACAATCGCTCGCCTAGCGGCCTAGCCGTGGGGCCATCAGTCTTGTTAAGGTTCTCTTGGAAGAACTCAAGGTTCTGGCAGTAGTCGAAGATGACGAACTGCTGCTTGTCCTTGCCCGGCCCGAATAGATCGGGACACAGGCGGGTTCCTCGACCGACCATCTGCCAGAACTTGGTCTTGGACCTGACGATCTTGAAAAAAACGAGGTTCACGACCTCGGGCACGTCGATGCCGGTATCCAGCATGTCGACCGAAACCGCGATGTGTGGGGTCTTGTCCGCCTCGGAGAAGTCGTCAATCAGCGACTGGGCATAGCTGACGCTGTAATCGATCAACTGGGCGAATTGCCCCTTGTAATACGGATAGGCCTTATTAAAGCGGTCGATGATAAACTGGGCGTGCTTGCTGTTCTTGGCGAAGATTATCGTCTTGCCCAGACGGTCGCCCCCCTCGACCTTGACCCCGTTGCGCATCAGGTGCTCCAGCACCTTATCGACCGAGTCCTTGTTAAAAAGCCATTTGTTCAGATCGGCACTTTCGATGCGGTCCCGCTCTGTGCCGTCCTCGTCCCACTCGATAGCGTCCCAGGCTTCCTTTTCTTCGTCGGTCAGCTGATCGTAGTCGATGCCGTTGCGCTGGAACTTCAGCGGCACGGAGATGGTGGTCGGCGGCACGAGGTAACCATCGCTCACGGCATCATCAAGGTCGTAAGCGTCGGTTGGCACGCCCTTCTCGAGCCCAAACAGGGAATAGGTGTCCTTGTCGATCTCATCGCGCGGTGTCGCTGTCAGACCGACCAGCAGGCTGTCGAAGTAATCGAAGATCGCCCGGTATTTGCGGTAGACCGACCGGTGCGCCTCGTCGATCACGATCAGGTCGAAGTGACCAGGGCCGTAACGCTTTTCGCCGCCCTTGCTCTCCTCGATCAGCCCCATCATTGTCGGATAGGTCGACAGGCAGACCCGCGCTCCGGCGTGGTCGTTCTTCCTGGTGTCGTGTCGCTCAAGCAGGTTGGCCGAGGGTGTTGAGGGCAGATGCTCTTTGAACGCCCCGTGGGCTTGCTTCACCAAGGCAATCCGGTCCGCCAGAAACAACACGCGCTTCACCCGGTTGGCCCGCATCAGCTGGTCGATCAGGGCGATGACGGTCCGTGTCTTGCCGCTGCCCGTGGCCATGACGAGGAGTGCCTTGCGTTGAGCGTCGCGTTCGATGGCCTCTCCCACACGGCGAATGGCCCGCTGCTGGTAGTGGCGCCCCGCAATCTCAGGATCTACATCGACCTTCGCCAAGGGGCGGATGTTCTCGCGACGCTGCAAGAGCAGCTGCAACTCATCCTTCTTCAGAAAGCCCGAGATCCGTCGCGGCGGATAGGCCTGGTCGTCCCAGATCCAGTGCTCGTAGCCGTTACTGGTGAAAATCACCGGGCGGCGACCGTATCGCTTCTCCAGACAGTCAGCGTAGAGCTTTGCCTGCTGCTGCCCCGTTCGACTGTCTTTCTTCGTCCGCTTGGCCTCGACTAAACCCAGTGGCTTCCCGTCGTCGCCCCAGAGCACATAGTCGACGTACCCGTCACCGCTCTGGTTGGGCATGCCCGTTACGGCGAACTCCCGGTCCCGCTCCTGATCGAGAGGCCAGCCCGCCTCGCTCAGAAGCAGGTCGATGAAGTTGTCGCGGGTCTCGGCCTCGCCGTAGTCGTGGTCGTCCTGCACCGTGCTGTTGGCCTTGCGCAGTGCGGCCATCTCCGCCCGAACGGTGGCTAGCTCCTCATCCAGCTTGGCGCGTCCCTCTTCAGAGGCACGAAGGGCTTCCTCGGCCTCCGCCGCGCGCTTGCGCTCGGCCTTGATGTCCGCCTCGACCTTCTGGATTTGCGCCACGGTGCTGGCGGTGATTGTCAGCGACTTCTCCAACTTCCCAGCATCGAAGGTCAGCGCCGGATCCGGGCGCTTGATCTTTGCGTAGGTTCGGGCAATCCAGTAGCAGACATGGAACAGCTCGCGCACACAGGCGCTGGCATCATAGGCGCTCAGCGGCTTGCCGGTGTCATGGGCGGCGCGGTTGCCCTGGTCCTTGATGTAACGGGCCTTGATGACGACGGCGGGGCCGGTCAACGCCGCTAGGCTCGGCTCTGCAATCATCGCGGCCAGCGTGTCGGTGTAGACCCTCCGCAGCGCCGGGTCGGTCCGGTAGAGCCACTTCAGCGCCGTTTCCAGCGTCAGCCGCGCCCAGAAGCACGCGCCCCGTGGGTCAGACAACGCGTGGGTCTCGGCTTTGCTGGCCGTTTTGAAGAGAGCTGGAAAGTCTGCTGACAGAAAACTGAACTGGCTCATGTATTAGCCCCCTTAAAATCGAATTCCGTTTCACCAAGAATAGTTTGACCAAGAGAGAAATCGGCTCCTGTGGTCACACGCTGACGCAAGCCCCTTTGGATTGCATGGCTTTCGGTAGCACTGGTGAAACTGGTGGTCATCTAATCCTCAATCCGAATAAATCTTTTCTGGATCCATGGAGGGACTCAAATAAGGGGAAAACCCCGTCAAAATCACAGATATCGAAAGGAGATCGCGCATATCAATTTCACGCAGTTGGCTGGCCGGATTACCGCCATGGCGAATCCCGGGATAGTCGGACGCAAAGCTATAGATGGCTTTTGCAGACTCCATGACCTTGTTGTGGGGCCAAACACCCGCCTTGTCGCACATTGCACCGAAAGTGTTCGCCTTCCGGCCTTGCGGAATGCGGTTTTCCATAACGGTATTATAAGCAAGTATGTTCGGGTGCTGGGATAACATGGCTTCGAGCAGATTGAACTGAGCCGCAATACACTGCTTTACTCTCCGAGGAGATCGTTCGTCATGCAGATCTCGGATCGTCTCCTCGAAGGCCCCCATTAGCGCGGCCAGAGCGGCATCTTGAGCGCTGGATAACCTTAGATCTCGCAGCATCTTTGTGAATAGCCCTGGAAGCGTTGGATATATTGCCATCCTACGATTGAAGTACGGTCGGCGGACCTCGTAGCGAAGGCTGAATTTTTCTATGAAAGTCTGAACGGCAACGAAATACGCGTTCGACAGTTGATCGCCGCCGGCATCGTCAAAGGGCGTGAAGGCTTTTTCCAGAGTCTCGACGATGGCATGTTCCGATGACGCGTCGTCGAAAAAGTTGCGGATGTAATCCCGTGCGCATCCGTCGTCTGTGCTGGCCTCCATGTAGGTCTCCAGCTTGGTTTGATGTTGTTCGAGAGCCGCCTCGTAGGTTGCACGCGCCTCAAGGTCCTCCGGCAGGTGCAGCTCACCGTCGTCGTTGTACGATTGGTATGTCGGGGCGACCGGCGGCACCGGTCTTGGCAGCGCGGACTGAAGTATATCCAGCCAGAGGTCTTCGACCTCGATGTCGTTTTCTTCAATAAACTCGAACAGAGGTTCGAAGATCTCGGCCATCAGCAGGGTTGGGATCCCCAGAAACTCGCCACGCATCAGAGCTCCCCTCGGAAGGCGCGGTGCTGGAGGGAGGCGAACAACTTTTTACCAGTTGACAGGCTTTTCGAAAGCTTGGCTGCTTGTCCTCGGATGCTTGATATTTTGCCTTCGAATTCTGCCTGCATCTCAAGCGGAGCAACCGGTATTTCGTAGGCCATGAGCTGTTTCCGATTTATTTTCGGAATATTTGCACGTCCCGAAACTGATGCTGCGTAGCTAAGGAAATCCGAGCTCCCTAAGATAAAATGCAGATAGGAGTTCTTGACCACATCACTGTTTGCAACAAGTGCATACATGTCCGCGCTACACATTCCGACGCGATCCGCAATTGCAACCTTGTTCAAGTATGGCCGGATCTTACTGTAGATAATATCGTTAGGCTCAAACCGATATTTCCCACTGGTAACACCGTCTTGGGCGCAGGATACTACGCGATCCCATTCAATTTCAGCGCCGCCCTGCCGAATATGCTCAGGACCGACGTGAGGTAGTTGGGCGTTTTCTGGCAGTATTGGGTCAGCTAGAGAAGAGCGGGCTTCAATTACTTCTGCAAGGGCAACCCGTTCAAAAGAACCACTTCCAAATATCTCATGAAAGATCGCCTGGCCGAGGGTGTTTAGTTTGTCGAGGGCGCGGGTGCGGAGGCGGTAGAGCTCTGCTGCCTGATTCAGTATCCCCGCAATCCGCTTCTGCTCCTCCAGCGGCGGGAGAGGGACCGGTAGTGCGAGAAATGATCCCCTATCAAGGGAACGACGACGAGCGGTCGTAGAGCGTAGCTTCCCGAGATAGTAAGCGATGGCCTGCGGCGATTTGAGAAAATTTTCCAAATACATGGGATCAACCGATGCTCCCGACCTTATTTCCCAAATTCCATATGCCGGGCTGACGATGGCTTCATCATGAAGCTGCTGGAAGGATAGGACCCCTTCGTCGATGGGGAAGCCAACAACTAGTTGTCCACGTTCGACAACCTTGTAGCCTGACGTGTCTTCACTGGCGACGCGCTTTTTGAACTTGGTTGTGGGGTCGACCAAACCACCCGCCATTGTCATCGACAAAAGCGGGTAGTTGGTGGAACCAGCTTTTCTCGTTTTAGCGGGCTCGATTAAGTCACCCAAGCAAACTTGCAGGACGCTCATCCCAGCATCCCCTCAAGCCGATCCAGCCCCTCCGCGATCTCGGATTCCAGCGCGCGCAGTTCGGCGATGATCTCGGCGGGGGCGGCGTGGGCGACCTCCTCGTGCTCGATCTCCTTGTAGCGGTTCAGCGACAGGTCCCAAGACCCGGTGGCGATGATGTCCTCAGCAGGCACCATGAAGCTTTGCGCTGTGCGGGGCCGCGCTGCCTCGGCTTCCCAATCGCCCCAGCGGGTGAGGATGTCGGGCAGGTTGTTTTTCGTATGCTCCTCGTCCGTCAGCGTATGCGCTGGGCAGACGCCGAGCTTTTCGGCGTCCAGAAGCGGCGTTCGTTTGTCATCGAGGCTAAAGCCATCCGCCGTCATGTCGTAAAACCACACGCCCTCCGTACCGCCGACGCCAGTCTTGGTGAAGACCACGATGGCGCAGGACACACCGGCATAGGGGCGGAAGACGCCCGAGGGTAGTTTGATGATGGCGTCGAGCTTATGTTCCTCGACCAGCATCTTGCGAATGTCCTTGTGAGCGGTCGACGAGCCGAAGAGAACCCCGTCCGGCACGACCACCGCCGCGCGCCCGCCGATCCGCAGCTGCCGCAGGAAGAGCGCCATGAAGAGAAGTTCGGTCTTCTTGGTCTTGACGATCTTCAAAAGGTCCTTGGCCGTGGTGTCATAGTCGAGCGATCCGGCGAAGGGCGGATTGGCAAGGATCAGGGAATAGCCGCCCGCGTCGGTGCCATGTTCCTCAGCCAGGCTGTCGCGATAGGAGACATCGGCATTCTCGACCCCGTGCAGGGTCATATTCATCGCACCAATACGCAGCATGGTCGCGTCGAAGTCGAAGCCATGAAACATGTGATTGTGGAAATGGTCGCGCGTTTCCTTTTTTCGCAACATCTTCGGGTGGTGGTCGCGCAGGTATTCGCCCGCCGCCACAAGGAAGCCGCAGGTGCCCGCCGCTGGGTCGCAGATGGTATCACCGGGCTGGGGCTTCATGATGTTGACCATCAGCTCGATGATGTGGCGGGGTGTGCGGAACTGGCCGTTCGTGCCTGCGCTGGCGATCTTGCCCAGCATGTACTCGTAGACGTCGCCCTTGGTATCCCGGTCGTCCATGGGGATGTCGTCGAGCATCTGCACGACCTTGGCCAGCAAGTTGGCGTTGGAGAAACCAAGCCGAGCGTCCTTCATGTGGGTGCCGTAGGACGATCCTTCCTCACCTAGCTGGCGCAGGAAAGGGAAGACGTGCTCATCCACGATGCGCATCATCTCTCTGGCTTCGAAATGCTTGAAGCGGGACCAGCGAAGATTGTCGTAGGGCTCGCCCTTGTCGTCGGTGCCTTCGGGGAAGATGCGGCGGGCGATGGGTCGGCCGAGGTCTTCTGACTTGCGTTCCTCGACCGTCTGGAGGTCGTCGAGCCGCTTGATGAACATGAGGAAGGTGAGCTGTTCGATCACGGAAAGCGGGTTGGAGACCCCGCCGGACCAGAACGCGTTCCAGATCTGGTCGATCTGGGTTTTGATTGTGCCTGTGATCACTTGCTGCCTACTGTAATTGTCGCGCGGTTCATGTGCATGAGGGGCGCTTTGTAAATGACTGGACGTCGATCTCATAGGCGCGGGCCATGACCGTTTCTAGTTCGTGGTTCATTTGCCGTTCCATCCAGGGCCGGCCGGAGGTGCCGAATGCCTTTTCAAGGCGTAGCGCCATCTCCGGCGAAATGCCGGATCGCTCGTTCAGGAAGTTGCACCCGAGCACCTGGCCGGTATTGGTTGCGGACAAGCCGTTGGGATCAAGGCACTCTTGGCGAACAAACATTCCGGGATGGGTCACGTATGTTTCTCCATTTCTGAAACCGTAGAGTGGTAGTCGACAGTTATCAATGGGTCGTCGTACGCATATCCGTTGCACGTGACGGCGTTCTACTCAAGGTCCGGCGCATGTATTCGCGAGGAAGGAGCCGAAGCCTGCGTTCTGCTCGTGGATATCGGGCTTGCGAGTTTCGCGCGTAGACGTGCGATCTCCTGTCGTGCCCGCTCTTTTTCGGCCTGACGTTCCCTGTCCCACCGTCGGATGCGGTCGGCTCTGGCCTGCACCAGCCTGTTAAAACGGCCTGCAAGCCATGGTTCGAGTTTATCTGGATCGGCCATGGCGGTGAATTCAGCATCATATTGTTTATGAAAGCCCTCAAGGGCTGATCTGTCGCGTTCTGTCAAAACATGTCGGACTGGTTCTGGCGGCGAGGAGCGTAGCCCCACGATGTGAAGGAGGGCTTGAACGACAAAGCGCAGGACGTCAAGAAATTTAAGCAGGAGTTGCTGGTAGACTTTTTCCAGTTTCCCGGCTCGTCCGGTCATACGTTGCCAGCGGCTTTTCTCGGCCTCCTGCCATGCTCGTTTTGCCGTGGCGTAACGGTCATAGCTTTTTCGGAGCTGCTTCTGATAGGGGATAAGCTGTCTGCGCCATGTCGTTATGGTTCTGTTTCTGTCCAGAGGTTTCCAGCTTGCTTCCGGGGCTTGCTGGTCGAGAATAGCCTGTTGTTGCACAATAGCCTTTGTGATCTCCTTGTGGAAACGGGCCTCCCCTGCACTGATGATCCGGATAGAAGATGTGGGGCTGAGTGGTTCTGTTGTTGTCGTATCAACATTAGCCATACGTTGGAGCCAGAGTTCTCTTTGCCATTTGCGCATTTGGGGGCGTTTTATAACAGGTCTTTTTCTAAGGACGGTCTGAGTGTCTGGGCCTTTGGGGATAGGGTATTCCTCATAAAAATCAGCGGTTGTCCGGCGGATGGATAAACGGGTGCTTTTGATATCCGTCTCTGGCTTGCTGACTGTGGGGTGCTGTTCTTCTGCAAGAAGCTTTCTGAACTCCGTCATTCTGACTTTTGTGAGACGGGTAAAGCTGCCGATCAGTTTTCCGTCCTGATCTTCAATGATGTGCGCTCCTGACCTTTTATCCGCTCGGTCTCCTTCGCGCATGGTCAGGCCATGTTCCGTCAGTGCTGCACGGAAAGACTTTAATCCGTCAGACTGGGTCCAGAGGGAGCAGACAAGCTGTTTCAGTTGCGGGAGGTCTAATCCTTGTCGTTCAGCCGTGCGATGTGACTGGGACGTATAGGCAGCACGAGGTTTGTCAGTGGGGTGCTCTGGAACAAGAGCATCAATCAGGACTGCTTCCTGATGTCGGCCTTCTTTGCGAAGAGCTTTGGCAATCGAACAGTCGTGGCGTCCAGCGACCAGCGCGTGACCCAGCCTGATTTCTTCCAGCCTTGCGAGTTTCTCCAACCGTATCCAACTAAAACGATTGTCTAAAATATGACCCTGTTGCCATTCAGGGAGGAGAAGATGCCCATGAGTGCTGCCATCTTTCTGATGGATGACCAGAGTCATATGCTCCGGGTCTCCATGGAATTCGTGACAAATCCTTCTGGCAAACTCTTCCAGTTGGGCGTCTGTCATGGGTTCATTGGGATTGAAAGCGATGTGACGCAGACCATAGGTCAGGTTTTCGCGTCTCGCTTCCCGCATGGCATCGTAAAGCAACCAGTCTGACCCAGCCATGATCCTGATTGCTTTCAATGAAGTGTTTGGGCAGACCGGACGCACCTGCGCCCGGTTGACGGTTGCCCTGAGCGGGTCAGAAGCTGGTCAATCTGGTGCAGTCTGTTTTCCAGTTCGCTCAATATCGTTTCGCAGTAAACGGCGTCACCACAATGGGCGGAATGAGCCAACTGATTCAGATTGTTACCAATGCGTGAGAGGGCATGACGCAGGTTGTAAAGTTCTGCGCTGACCTGCTGACCATCGTCACCAGCCAGTTCTGAGGTCATCAGGAGAGCCCTGATCCAGTGGGCGGTGGTGGCATGGCCGAGGTGGCGGGCAACGCTATTCCAGCGGTCCAATTCAGTTGGGCTGGCTCTCACAGAGAGACGAGAAGTTCGGGCAATCGGCATAACAAAGTGCTCCTTAAAGGGGGTCAACGGGGGAAGTATTCCCCCTTGCCAGCTGCGCCATGCACCCGGAACGGGTAGCCATGGGGCACTGCTGGCTCCTTCTAAAGATAACCTATTGAGATGCCCGATTTCCTGTTTTTGTTTTTATACAAACAAGACTGTCACCATAAGGCTTTCAGAAAGGCATGATGCACTCGGGTGGATAGGTAAGTGCTTCAATGACCTGCTTGAGATTGGCAACTTCAATCCCGCTTGTGTAGTTCATTGTTCCTTGACTCTTGTGGGTTGCTTCATGGCCGAGGACAGTATCAATCTATAACTCTCTAATGTGCGCTTCCTGATTTCTAAGTTTTGTGCTGACGGTATGGCGGAAAGAATGGAATGTCACAGCTTCTGGCAGACCGAGCCTTTTTTTATGCTTTGAGAAAGAGCGAGCAAAGTTATCACCACGTTCACCTGATGCTGAAACAGTCAGATCAGGAAAGAGGTATTTTTCACCATTGCCCTGAAGCAGTTTCAGCCTTTCCATTCCGAGCAGACTGGAATGAATAGGAATGATACGGGTGCCCGCTGTGGTCTTTGGTGACCAGCCATCTTCGGGGTGAGGGCGCACATGGAAGCAAGGCGCACCGTCAATGACTTCAATATCCTGTCGCCTGAGGTTACAGATTTCACCCAAGCGCATGCCTGTAAACATGCCGATAGTAATATGTTCGGTGAGAGACAGCCGTTCCTGACCATTCCGCATGCGCGAGTTGTGTAAGCTCGGCATCCGTCCATCCCCGGCGAACAATCTTCTTGGTGACATTGAAGTCCCAGCCAGACCATGGGTTCTTGTCGGCGAAATCCCGTTTGACCAGATGCTCCCATAGTGCAGACAGTCGAGAGAAATGGTTTTTGACAGTTTTTCCGCCAACTGTTTCCAGACCCCGTTCGTGCGCCTGTGTAATGACAACACGTAACGGGAGAACTGTTTTACCCTTCCCATGCGTGGCTGGCAGAGAAGAAAGTAAGTCAAAAAACTCTCCCGCCACGTTGCCCGTAATCTGTCGCACGGGCATATCGCCAAAAGCTTCAATGAACAGCTCAATAGTCTTCTTAGTGGCTTTTATAGTGTCGGCGCTCTTTGCCTTGTCGGAATAGATGAATCGTTCAGCCATGGTCGAGAGAAGAGGGGAGGACGTTTTTGGGGCAGGCTTGCGCTCTTCTTGTACGGGCGGGGCAGGTTTCTGTGGCACCGGCTGGATACTATGGACAGGCTGACGACTCTGGATGTCAACGATCATGCCGGACAGACGGTCAGCTTCCGCCTTGAGCATTTTCTTTTCCTGTTTGCTCAGGGCAATGCCGGTGGTGAGCTGCTGACGCATACTTTCAAAGCTCTGGCCGATCTCGCGTATCTTGCTCGAGCTTTCATCAAGGAAGGCATTTTCACTTTCAAGCCGTTCCAGCAGTGCCATGTTATGGGTGGCATCGCGGATTTTGCGGATTTTGCGGTCAAGGGCGTGACACTCTTCAGCAAGGGCAAGTGTTTCTTCCTGATCCCTGATTGTCTGGGCCTGAACAGCCAGCAGGTCTTTCATCAGATCAGTGTCAGGTTTTTCGTCCATCATCCTTGCTCTTTCAAACAGTGCGCCTGTGGACGCATAGAGGGCCGCCGCCCGCTCTCGGGCGATGAGCTTACTCTGAGTCTGTAAGGAAAGGGAGATTTCGGTTCTGCCGAGGCAGGCTTGCACGGCCTGAGGGACTGCGCGACGGAAGTGGTAATGAGAGCCAATGAGGCGGAGCATCTGCGTTTCCCGTTCTGGGAAGACAAACGGGAAAATCCCGCAGACCCGTCAAATTCTCACTTTACTGTTATATTTCAAGAGGTTAGTGGTGCGAACTGCGGGACTCGAACCCGCACACCATTGAAGGTTGGAGATTTTAAGTCTCCTGCGTCTACCATTCCGCCAAGTTCGCTTAGCAACGAATATTTCTCGCAAATAGATAATTGTGTCAATATGCGGAGCATGAATTTGGAAAACCATCTTGTTTTGATGTTACCTCATAACCTCGTTCTGTGTATGGAAATCAGAGAATATTATAATATAGAATTAACGATCCAACTCGCATATTTAATGTTTATACTTAAGATTTAGAATATCTGATACCTGAGAAAACTGATCAATAACCACCTGTCATTCATGTAATTTCTTCAGTTTAAGGTTATCAGGAGTTATCTTTGATATAGAGATGGAATGGAAGAGTCGAAAACCCCTTTGTTTGTGGGTATCCTACATCTTTTAGCCGCAACATATTGGATTAAGCATTAGGTTCTGTTGACAAAAGGTCTTTGCAGGCTGGCCTGGACGTGATTCAACGCGGGTCTTTACGGAGACCTGTGGATGCGTGGCGACCTGACGGACGAGGAATGGGCGATCATTGGCGGCCTGCTGCCGCCTGAACGTGGCCGCTGGTCCCGACCAGCACAGGATAATCGTCTGTTTCTCAACGGAATGCTTTATGTCCTGCGTGTCGGTTGTCCGTGGCGGGACATGCATGAGCGCTACGGAAAATGGAACTCAGTGTATGTGCGGTTCCGTCGATGGGCAGAGCAAGGCGTCTGGGACGCTCTACTGGAAACGCTGGTTGAACTCGGCCTGACCGATGACTGGCAGCACATGATCGACAGCACGGTCATTCGGGGTCACAGCCAGGCGGCTGGCGCAAAAGGGGGACTCATAAGGAAGGCTTTGGTCGAAGCCGCGGCGGCTTTACGAGCAAGATCCACGCCCGCGTTGACGGTCAGGGACGCCCTCTTGGCTTTGAACTGACGGGCGGTGAAATTTCTGACTACTCTGGCGCTGATGCCCTGATGGACCTACCGGTCGTGACACCGCGCCGACTTCTGGCCGACAAAGGGTATGATAGTGACAGGATACGGCAGAACCTGCTTTTTCGAGGTATTCTTCCTGTTATCCCGCCGCGTTCAAACCGCACAGAGGATATCCCCTGCGACTTCCGTTGTTATCGGGATCGCAACCGTATCGAGCGGATGTTCAACAAGCTGAAGCAGTTCCGACGTATCGCCACACGCTATGACAAGACAAGAAAATCGTTTCTCGCCTTTCTTAACCTCGCAGCCGTAAAACTGTGGCTACCGTCTTTTGTCAACAGAACCTAATCCTCCGCTTAAAACCCGGCTGTTAAAGACAAGCGTGCAGAAATAGGCTCAATGGGATGACCTGTGGCCCCTGTTTGAACGCTAGATGTTGGTGTCAGGCGATAATCATAAGCATATTGTGCTGCATAAGCGTGAGTATCGAACGCGTTAAACACACTTGCTTCTAACTTCAGCTTGGAAGTAAAGCGATAGCCTAGGTTCATGTTGACCTCTTTGTATCCACTCGAGCGCAGGCTGTTATCCTCCACGAGAGGGTAGCCACCTAACCAGCGAACCTGTAATCCCCCATACCAAGGCCCTCGATCCAGAATGATACCGAATGACCAGACAAAACTCGGTGCATTTGTGACATAAGGTCCATCGATACCATATTTCGAGAGGTCTTTTGCCTGGTAACGAGCTTTGGCGAATGAGAGATCAGTATTGATCTCAAGCCATTGGAAGGGCGTGTATTGTGCAGATAATTCCACACCTTTGCGTCGGCTGGCAGGCCCTGGGGAAGTTACCCCTGCATCTCCGTCGTAGCTAAGTTCAGAATCAAAATCGATAATAAAGGCGGCAGCTTGAACGTTCAGGTGGCGCAGGGGCGTCGTTCGAACCCCGACTTCACCACTGACGGCTGATGTCATAAGAGGAACTGTTACCGAGCCTTTGGTGAACTCACCAGATGCATAAGAACCGGAAACAGAGCGGAAATCATTGGAATGAAAGCCACGCCCCGCACTGAGATAAAGCTCTGTTTTCTGCCATGGCCCAAATATCAGGCTACCTTTGGGCTGGAACAACCACTGATGCCGTCGTGTCAGGCTGCCATCAACCTCGTTACTATCAGTGCCGCCTTGATAGTCTTCACGCAGCCCCACAACCGTACGTAACCACGGCAACCAGTGCGTCGTATTCTGCACAAAAAGTCCGACTGCACCCAAATCGATAGTATCCGCATTACACAGGTAAGGCCGGGTTGCTTCAAGGCTGGAAGGGCAGTTGGGAAGAGCAATACGTTGTCGTGTATGGCGGCGGTCAACATAGAGAAAATCATAGCGACCCTGCACACCAACCTGGGTTTCAGTTTTAACAGTTCCAACATGATCTTGCCGGGCATAGACGCTACTGCCGCCAAGAGTAGTGCGTGTTTCATCCTGCTGCTGCTGATCACCATTCACAGGATCATCCAGATAGTGCGTGAAGTTGTTCCAGAGTGTCAGCCTGTCATGGGCAACAAAAGCACTTGTCGTCCATTTCCAGTTATCGCGGCTAAGATGATAGTGTCCTGACAGGCTGTACCGCTCCGAGAAACCACCATCAGTCGGATCCAATGAACCATAACGGCTGATCAGTCCTTCGGAATAGGCCGCAAGCGGCTGGTCATTGGTTGCACGCCATTGACCACGATAAAACATGGCTGTCAGGTCAAAACCACTGGCTGCACTACCATGTGTGTAACGCGACAGAGCCCGAATGCTGCGAGCATTATCTGGATATTTCCATGGTCCATCTGAATGCGAAATATTGAAAGCATTGACCCACCGGTCACCATTTTCAAAGTGCGTGGTGCCGCCAATATAGGCACGATAATCACCTAACGTACCCGCACTCAGGCTGATCTGCCGTCGAATTTCATCAGCCAGTTTCATATGGTCCGAGCCAGCAACGCCAAAGTCACCAATATCCGCGTGAAACGGCCCCTTGGTATAATCAACACCAGACAACGTCTCGGGAATAAGAAAATTGAGGTCCGTGTATCCTTGCCCATGAGCATTACTGACACCGTTAATCGGCATATCATCAACAAATGTTGCCAAATCTGTACCATGGTCGAGGTTGAAGCCACGTAACAGAAACTGATTGGCTTTGCCCTCACCGGAATGAGATGTCACGACCAGACCGGGTACAGCCTCCAGCAGTTGGCCAACACGGTAGACAGGTCGCAATTGTATCTCCCGTGCAGTCAGCGACCCTTCACTGGCAGTCGCGGCTCGGCCCAGAAGATTATGACGGGAAGCTATGACCTGAACAACTTCAGCGGGTCGATTGCCCGCATCCACTTTCTCGGATGCTACAGGTTTTGAGGCGGCACCCCCGGGGCCCTTTGGCTGTCGGGGAGAGTTAACTGCGGCCTGTGTGCTGGAACGCAGGGCATACTTGGGTTTCTCTTCGTCTTCCGCAAAAGCTGGTTGTGTCAACAGAACGAAAAAAGAGGGCAGGGAGAGTGAAAACAGAGCTGTTGCCGTAACCAAATGCCGCTGACTGGCCCGTTGAATAGTTCCACACCGGAGCCGCATTGAAGAAAATGAGTGAATAGTCATAGTGATCCTGCAGCGTGCAAAGGCCGCGTGTTCATCCAGTTCAATTGCTATGTGACCGGGATAGTCCTATGTTCGTTCCCGATAGAAACAACACTCAGGATTGCCGGAAAGACATGGATAAACAGGCCTGATGAAGCCGAAAATATCAGAAGAGCAGAATGGCCATTAGCCGAGCTGTAAGCCTGAGATCTTTCTTGCAGGCAAAAAACCATGTGCTGCATGGCACACGACACACAGGAGGCTCATCATCATCACTCTCTCAGGAACCGGCCATCCCCGACCGATACTCAGGCTTATCATGACGATGGCAGGTCTCCTGACTCGCGGATCACAGATATCTGCCCAACCTTCCCAGCCTCACTCAGGCCAGTGGCTTGTTTCCGCAAAGAAACAATAAGGACACATTCTCACCGCCAACAGTTGCGGGGGCAGTTGCTGACTGGCTTCCGGACTATTTGTCCTGCCAAAGCGCACAGCATTCCCTTTTCATCCGTTCGCACGGAACCATCGACTTGTGGTGTGTTCATAACCACGCATTTACTGCCTATCAAGAGACTGTTTTGAGTCTTGGCCACGGCACCTGCTTTTCAAACCATGCGCCACCGTGTAGTCTTGGGACAGTAATAGCAGGGAAGTCGGTGTAAGCCCGACGCGGTCGCGCCACTGTAATTGTCGTCACGCCATGCGTGCACAAAGCCAGACCCCTGCTAGCCCTTGTCCCACCCCGGAACGCGATTTTCCGAGCGGAGTTTATCATGAGCCACGGTTTTTCCTCGCCCATTCCTGCCGCCGCACCAGTTGCCATTCCTGTGCGCGCACTTCTTCCCTGGGCGATTTTTGGCCTGATTTTGTCGGCAATGCTCCTGTATTTCGTGGGTGCTGAACAGGGGGCCACTGCGTTACTTTCCGGTCATGCCGTGCATGAATTTGTGCATGACGGACGGCACCTGCTGGGTTTCCCCTGCCACTGACAGCAGGAATAGTCTCATGGCCGGACGCCTTCTGGCGCGTGGCATGATTGCCGGTGTTTGCGCGGCATGCCTTGCCTTTGTTTTTGCACGCCTGTTTGGCGAGCCACAAGTTGCCCTTTCTATCGCCTTTGAAGCGACGCAGGATGCAGCAAAAGGGATAGCCCCTGAGCCAGAACTCGTCAGCCGCAGCATCCAGGCCTCCTTAGGCCTTTTGACAGCTGCGGTCATGTATGGTGCGGCTTATGGCGGTGTTTTTGCTGTTGTCTTCAGCCTGGCTTATGGACGGGTAGGGGGGCTGTCACCCCGCGCCTTGGCGTTACTGCTGGCCGGGGCCGGGTTTCTGACCTTTGTGTTGATCCCTGATCTCAAATACCCTCCCAATCCCCCCGCTGTAGGCCTGGAAGAAACCATAGGCCTGCGAACTGTCACGTATTTTGGCATGATCATGCTGTCGGTCTGTGTCATGGCGGTTTCCATTCTACTGGGCCAGCGATTGATACAGCGTTTTGGAACCTGGAATGGGGCTATAGCGGCAGTTGGTATCTTCATAGCCCTGACTGCGCTGGTGCAAGCAGGCCTTGTGGATATCAATGAGGTTCCACAAGATTTTCCTGCCGTCGTTCTCTGGCGCTTCCGCGAAGCGGCCATTGGCATGCAAATTGTCTTATGGAGTGCGCTGGGGTTGATTTTCGGGCGATTGGCAACACCCGTTCTACTCTCGACAGATATTTCACAGCGCCCCAGGCGCTAAAGCTCTGCCTGATTATCGGGGGTGCTTTGCTGCACCGATCCAACAGTCTGGAAGCAGCAAAGCCATGGGAACCCCTTCATGTTCTCATGGGTCAAGAAGGTTCACACAGGCAACATAGTCTTAACCAAGCGGCACACCTATGCGGGAAACACGCCAACCCATATGGTAAGACATGTCACTACGGCTTGACGGCGGCACATCCAAGCGCCCAACCATTTCTACTCCACCACCCAGACCATGAATTAACAGCATCCGTATCACTGCCGGACGGGCAATGATGACCCGGTGACTAGCATCATTGGCTAAACTGCCAAGCCAGCCACCGATGCGGTCAAAAACCGCGCCTGCACTTTCCCCCGAGGGTGGGGAAAATTGGGGATCATTCAACCAATCCCGCAATGCTGTCGGTGACAGGTCCCGCAAATTACGGCCATGCCACTCACCATGATCACGATCACTAAGTGCCGGGACAACCTGGATATTCTGCTCGAAACAAGGCTGCCCCATGAGAGAGACATCGGGCCCAATAATCATTAGGCACTGCGGCTCCACTGTTTGCAGCCATGCCGCGGAACCTGCCTCTAACTCGCTAAGACTGTTACGAGCAGGGATAAAACCTCGCCGCATATCAGCAGGCGCACTGGAAGCAATGCAGAAGAGCTTCATACTATCCTAGCATTTCAGGCAGATGGCTGCCGTCGCAGCAAGTAAATATCCATAATCCATCCATGCTGGGCCCGAGCGTCTGCCCGCGTGGTTATAATCCGTTGCCCAACCTGTTCCAGCGGACCCGACAACAGGATTTGCTCGGCCATACCAACATAAGCCCCCCAGTAAATTGTCACGTTTTTTGTGTCGATCTGCTGGAACGAGCATTCACCATCGAGCATGACCACGACCGTGTCCGCACCCTGTGGCCAACCATGGTCCCGCAACTGTCGGCCTGTGGTGACAACAAATGGAGCTCCGATGTCATTAAGCGCAATCGTATGTGCGGCGGCCAGCATGTTCAAAGACATGATGCCAGGAACACTCCGCACCGCCCGAGGTGGTGGGGAAAGGCGCGATGCAATGCGCAGAGTGCTGTCATACAACGCGGGATCTCCCCAAACCAACAAGGCGACTATGCAGTCTTGCTGGCTATGCTGGGTAAGATGCGTGGTAATTGTCTCCTGCCATATTTGGGCTATTGCCTCATGCCAGTTGTCCACCCCCTTGTGATAGTCTGGGTGTGTGGCGTCCCGACGTGGCATGTCGAATGTCACCATACGAGTGGCGGAATTGGTCACAACCTGAGCACAAATTGTATGCCGCAATTCGGCTAGGTCAGCTTTCTGGGTCCCTTTGCTCGGTATCAGAATCAAATCTGCCGCATTGAGCTCACGAATAGCCTGAAGAGTCAGATGCTCAGGATTACCGGTACCAATGCCGACAAGCACCAGAGTAATCATGCCGTGGCCGGAAAACGAGGGGCCGTGCCAACTGGCCGAAACCTCCGATCATAATCCCCGGCGTAAAGGCGGCTCTCCTCAAATTCAGTCGTGCTGATCGCCCGCCCTACTAGAATAAGCGCCGTACGTTCCATCTCCGTTGCAAGGGTGGATGCAAGCGTTTCCAACGTTGCCCGCACAATACGCTCATCCGGCCAGCTTGCCCGCCATACGACTGCGACAGGGCAGTCAGGGCCGTAATGGGGTGTCAATTCCGCCAGGACACGGTCCAGCACATGGACCGACAGGTGGATTGCCAGTGTCGCTCCTGTTGCCGCAAAGGCCGCAAGTGTTTCTCCTGGTGGCATGGTGCTGGCCCGCCCACTCGTACGCGTCAGCACAACCGACTGAGCAACACCCGGCAGGGTCAGCTCTACCTCCAATGCCGCAGCCGCGGCGGCAAACGAGGGCACCCCTGGGGTCACATCATAGGGAATATCCAAGGCACGTAAGCGGCGAAGTTGCTCGCCCATGGCAGACCATACAGAAAGGTCGCCCGAATGGAGGCGGGCTATCTCCAGCCCCGCCTGATGTGCTGACACAATTTCGGCCATAATATCGTCAAGCGACAAAGGAGCCGTATTGATGATCCGCGCCCCCGGTGGACAATGGTCAAGCAATGCAGCAGGCACCAGAGACCCCGCGTACAGGCAGACTGGGCTTGAAGCAATCAGATCACGACCGCGCAGGGTAATCAGGTCTGGCGCGCCCGGTCCTGCACCGATGAAGTGAACTGTCATCTTTTCTCTCCTTCTGTCGCGGGGCTACAGGCTATTGCAGCAACAGCCATTCCATCAGCAGAACATGCACGAGGCGCAAGCAAGCGGGCATTGGGGCCCGCAGCGACAAGGGCAAGTGCTTCGGCAACACTTCCCGTACCAAAACGGGCCACGATGCGCTCTGACTGGGTAAAGGTATCGATACCGGCCAAGGACTGTGCCGTAAGCGCCTGAATAGGAAGCCCCATCTCTTCCGCCAGAGCCCGCAATGCTGGTGCCTTGGCTTTGTGCGCAAGGGCCGCTACCGCATGCAGCCCACAACTACCCCCGGCAGCAGCCAGTGCGCTACGCAATGACGCAATGCTGGCGGCGTGCCGGAAGCCAAAGCCCACGACCATCACCGCGTCACACTCCATTGCATAATAGGCCGGGACGGGCGCCAGCCACGCATTGCCCCTAACGGGGCTGCGCTTGCCAGTTCGATGCGGAGCAGCTCGCCCCCTTTCTGTCCATGCCACAAGGTAAGCAAAGCATCAGTTTCCAGCGTGACACTGTTTGCGACCAGTCGGGTAGAAGCGGCAAGAATGCTCCATAATTGTTCCAACAGGAGTGTATTAGCACCCCCACCGATAAAAACAGCGTCTGGTGCAGGCAAACCCGACAGCACTGCCGAGGCCTCTCCTTCCACCACATTCAGCAGATGGCTCACCCCCAGTGCAGAGGCATTGGCCCGGGCCATGGCAGCACGGTCGGCACGGACCTCCACAGCAATGGCCCGCCCACCAGCTAGACACCATTCAACGGCAATAGACCCAGACCCGGCACCAATATCCCACAATACTTCCTGCGGTCGCGGCGCCAGCGCGGACAGGGTGAGGGCACGGATGGGGCGTTTAGTAATCTGCCCTTCGTGCATAAACGTCTCATCGGGCAGACCCGTAACACAGGCAAGTCCAGGTGGCCCGACCATAGCAAGGCCGACAGCCACTGGTGCCACAATATCAGCAAGAGAGAACTCTACTGCACGCGACACACGGACCCGCTCATGCACCCCGCCTAAAGCTTCCATGACGTGCAGGAGGGAGGCTCCAAACCCCCGCATGGCCAGCCACTGCGCCAGAGCCCCCACAGCCGCCCCATCCCGCAGCAGGCAAATGGCCTGTCCATGATTGTGCAATACAGGTACCAGACGTTCAAACGGAGCGGCATGGAGCCCCAGACAGTTCACCCGTTCCAGCGGCCATCCCAACCGACTAGCCACGATTGAAAAAGTTGATGGTGCAGGGTGGGCAATCCATTCGTCTGGGGCAAGTCTGGCAGCCAGGCTGGTACCCCCGCCAAACCAGAACGGATCACCCGAGACCACGGCAACTACGCGCCGCCCCCGCTCTGCCAGAACAGGGTCAACCGAGAATGGGACAGGCCATGCCCGCCCTCTATCCCCCGCATTGACCAAGGCAAGATGACGCGGGCCACCAAAAATAACCTCGGCCTGCGCCAGTTCAGCATGGCGTGCAGCCGACAAACCTGCCATGCCGTCTTCACCAATGCCGATGATGACAAGCCAGGGGTCAGCCATGACACGCATCCTTTTGCTGGGAGGCACCACAGAAGCCAGTCAGATGGCGCGCATACTGGCCGAAAGCGGGATTGATGCCATCTTTTCCTACGCAGGCCGCACTACGGCACCGTCCTCTCAACCGCTTCCCATGCGTATTGGCGGTTTTGGAGGGGTAGACGGGCTTGTCAGCTATCTGCGCACGGCTGGTATTACGCATGTCATTGATGCCACCCACCCTTTTGCCGCGCAGATAAGCTGTAACGCCCTGACTGCGTGCCGCAGTACTGGCGTGCCTCTGATTGCTTTTGAACGCAAACCATGGACGCCTGAAGACGGGGACAACTGGCATATGGTAGCCGATACGGCTGCTGCCGTGGCCAGCCTGCCAAACACACCGGCAAGAGTTTTCCTGGCAATTGGCAAGCAATTGCTGCGCGCTTTCGCGGCTTGCCCGCAGCATCATTATCTGCTCAGGCTGGTTGATCCCCCCACCGGACCTTTGCCAGTGCCCCGTTGCACTGTGGTGGTCGCACGCGGCCCTTTTACACAGACAGGCGATCGGGCTCTGATGCTGGCACATGGCATCACCCATATCGTAGCCAAGAACGCCGGAGGGGAGGGAGCACGCGCCAAGCTGGATGCTGCACGCGCTCTCGGCCTGCCTGTCATTATGATCGACCGGCCCACCATCCCACCTCGAGCCATTGCCCATACGGCTGATGCCGTGCTGACCTGGTTGGCAGGACAGGGCTATCATACAGCCCGCCGAGGCGTGTAAACATACCGACCGACCTGCCGTGTCGCGGCATTGCCGAGCAGGACAACAGTACGCATATCCGCCATTTCAGGGCGGGCTTCCCCCAGTGTTGTCACAACAATCCGCTCGGCCGATGTCGTGACAGCATGGGCGAAGATAATTAACCGTTCTGGACCGCACTCCTCTCGCAAGATGTCCAGTGCTCGCGCAAACTGGTGAGGCCGGCTGGCTGATCGGGGGTTATAAAACGCCATGGCAAAGTCAGCCTGCGCGGCAAGACGCAGGCGTCGTTCGACAATACCCCAGGGTTTGAGATTATCGGACAGGTTAATAGCACAAAAGTCATGCCCCAGTGGCGCACCAACACGGGCAGCAGCCGCTAACATGGCTGTAATACCGGGGAGCACACGGACATCCACACCAGTCAGGTGCGGGGTGTTCTCCATAGCTTCGAACACAGCCGATGCCATGGCAAATACCCCAGGGTCACCAGAGGAAACCACCACGACCCTGCGCCCTGCGGCTGCCATTTCCAACGCATGAGTTGCACGGGCCAGTTCCACACGATTGTCCGTCGCATGCAGTGTCAACCCCGGACGGGCAGGAATACGCGCTACGTAGGGAATATAACCGACCACATCAGTTGCCACCGCCAGAGCCTGGGTGACCTCGGGAGTGATGACGGTCTCATTCCCTGGCCCCAAGCCTGCCACTACCAGTGTACCCGTCATAAGCAGGGCTCCACAGTAGCTTCAGGGCGGCGACCATGCCCATGCACGAGTACTATCGCAAAATATGGGCATTCAGCGTCTTGTGTATCCACCAGGCGACTTACCTGCTGACCCGGCATGGTCCCTCGCTCAACCAGCCATGCTGCCTCCAGCCGTCCTGCGGCAGCAAGGGCGCTACGTATTTTTGGCAGGTTTCGACCCGTTTTCATGACAACAAGAGCATCAGCCACGCGCATATGCCTTACCAGTTCTGCCTCTGACATTGTGCCGGTCAGAACTGTCAAGACATCATCCCCCCAGGTGATAGGCAACCCCGTGGCAGTCCAGCAGCCAACCATGCCGGGAATACCAGGAACGACCTCCACAGCCACCCGGCCCTGAAGGCGGATATGCAGATGCATAAAGGAGCCATAGAAAAATGGGTCTCCCTCGCACAACACGACAACATCCTGTGTTTGCGCCAGCTCCACGAGCCGATTGGTCCAGTCGTCGTAAAATGTTGCCAGCGTATTGCGATAAGCTAGGCTATCCACCGGCAGTTCGGTGGTAACCGGGTATTCCATGGCGTGCTCAACCACGTCCGACGCAAGCAGACCCGAGACAATGCGCCGAGCCTCCCCAGTACGACCAGCCTTGCGGAAATAGGCTACGTGCCGGGCATTACGGATCAGCCGGTCTGCACGCACACTCAACAGATCAGGGTCGCCAGGACCCAGGCCAGTGCAAATAATCCTGCCAGAGGAGGGGGAATGGAGCACGTTCCTATTCCACCCTGCTTGCCAAGGCATTGACAGCCGCAACCGTTATCGCAGAACCACCCAACCGCCCTTTCACACTCAGTGCAGGAGCCGGAGGGGCTGCCATCAAAGCATCCTTTGATTCAGCCGCTCCAACAAACCCAACGGGGCAGCCAATAATCGCCGCAGGCCGTGGGCATGCAGGGTCTTCCAGCATGTTGAGCAAATGAAAGAGAGCAGTAGGAGCATTGCCAATAGCCACCACCGCACCGGATAGATAGGGTCGCCATAACTCCAGCGCTACTGCCGAGCGCGTGTTGCCCGCCTGGCGCGCCAGATCAGGCACTTCTGGCGCATGTAACGTACAGATAACAGCATTGTCGGCCGGGAGACGCGCCCGGGTAATACCTTCACTCACCATCCGGGCATCACACAGGATCGGTGCTCCAGCTTCCAACGCGGTACGTGCGGCGGCCACCATACCGAAGGTAAAGACAATATGATGCTCAAGCCCCACCATACCGGCTGCATGTATCATTCTGACAGCCACATTTTCCTCATCCGGGGTAAAACGCGCAAGATCGGCTTCTGCCCGAATAATCGCAAAGGACCGCTGATAGATCGCGCTGCCGTCAGTTTCATAACAATGAGGCATCAAGGCCCTCCAAGAGTATTTCAGGTGTGGCCATAAGGTGCTCAGCCGTTACATGGCGATTGTTTGCCGCTGTAGCAGGACCATTGTGGATCAGGTCAAAGCCGCTTGCTTGCGCCACCAGTGTCAGTGGTGTTGCTCCCGGATGGGCGCAGCTTTTTGCGCAGCCGCTGACATGCAGCACCGCATTGACCGGCACCTGCGGAGCCAGATGGCGCGCAAGAGCACGCGTGGGCTGCAAACCCTGCACACAGGCTGGCGCACCGGGGCATGCCACAACACGCAGGAGCGGGTCTTCCGGTTGGGTCAATACATGTTCAATCGCAGGAATATCTGCCAGTCCTTCAACCAAGAGCATACGCCACGGCGTAACGCGTAATGGCCCAATCCCTGCCAGAACTGCAAGTGTGTGGGCTTGCATCTGGCCAAAGGCAAAGCCCACCATCATACTTGCGACCGTCCGGCCGGGACGGGGAGGGGGCAGTGCATCTGCTGCTACAGCACTTTGCATGCTAAAAACGGAGGGAGGAACAGCCCCTTCTGACAGGCGCGCTGCCATACGGCCCTGCCTGCCGCCTGCCAGAAACCAACGGGCAAGATCAAGTGCAGTGCTGGCCATGGTCTCCGGCGTGACCAGCGCGCCATGGCTGGCCCCATCAGCCCGGCAGAGTAGCTGCCCATTGCTCGTACGTTCAATTCTGATATCGGCAGATATACTCCGCAGGACGGGGGCAGGGCCTGTGTCAATGGCAAAGCCGAATTTGGAAGGCATGGTACCTTCCCAGCACTGTAACGCTCTTGCCAGATTATGGGCCAGTTCCAACGTGCCATCACCCTCCAGCCAATATGGGGTGGTCACAATATTCCGCTTGGCTTCAGCCTCTGGCGTAGGGTCAATAAGCCCTAACTCTGAAAGCTCTGCCATCAGGGGCTCGTACGTGTGATCCTGAACACCACGGAGTTGAATGTTGGCACGGGTGGACAGGTCTATCAGCCCGTTGCCATATCGCCCAGCCAGACGGGCAACCCCAGCCGCCTGAGCTTGGGTCAACCGCCCCGCAGGTGGGCGCACCCGCACCAACATGCCATCACCCGATGCCATTGGCCGCAGGGCCCCTGGGCACCATCCCTTAACCACTGGCGCAGTCATGGAGTGTCCCACAAGCTGGCGGCAATGGCATTCCGGCGTGTTACCCACAAGCCTGCACGGTCCAATGCGCGAAAACGCTCACGCAAGGCGGCAAGAGCCGCAGGGTTTTCACGCTCCATAAATGCCACCAGATCATCACGACCGAGGGTGGCGTTGTAGTAAATATCGAACAAATGGGCGGGCACATCCCGCGTCAACTGGGCAAATGCCGCCAGGTTATCCAGTGTCGCGGTGATTTCCGCTGCACCACGAAAACCATGCCGCATCATACCATTAGCCCATTCTGGATTGCCCGCACGAGCGCGGACCACGCGGGCAATCTCTTCAGATACAGTACGGGCACGAGGCGCCTGCGGACGGGTTGCATCAAGGTGGTAGAGCGTTGGTGCCACACCGCCAATACGCGCAAGGGCCGCAGCAGGACCAGCCTCATGCGCCGCGTAATCAGCCGCAAGAAGCAGGTCGGTCTCGGGAAGGTCCTGCACATGCACGACACTGTCTGTCATCCGCAGGCGAGCTTCCAACGCCGCACGATCCTGCCTGCTTTCTCCCTTTGCACTGATAACCCACTCGGAAGCACTCAGCCACGCCTCTCCGGCTTTATCACGCCCCTGGTCGCTATAATCTTCCAACGCTGTGCCCATGCCCACTCCATAATAACCAGGCTTGGGACCAAAAACACGGGGCCCTCGCACGGTATAGGGGTTTTCCTCCACAGGTTCACGCCGGTCAGCCAGTGCCGTGGCTGCGGCTTCAAACATCTGCGCAAGCCCTGGGAAAACATCACGGAACAGGCCCGATACACGCAATGTCACATCAATACGGGGGCGCCCTAAAAGAGCTGGGGGCAGAATTTCAAAACCACAGACCCGCTCTGTTCCGCAATCCCACTGCGGAGCAAGGCCAGCCAGATGCAGGGCCATGGCAAACTCCTCCCCAGCCGTGCGCATGGTGGCTGAACCCCATAAATCCACCACCAAACCACGCGGCCAGTCGCCATGGTCCTGTAGATGGCGGCGCAAGAGTTCCTCAGCCAGACGCACGCCCTGGCCATGTGCGACGCGGCTGGGCACCATACGTGGATCAACCGCATAGAGATTCCGCCCTGTGGGCAGCACATCAGCACGGCCACGCAATGGGGAGCCTGCAGGACCGGGGGGAACACGGCGGCCGGATAGGGCTTGCAGCAGGCCTTCTCTCTCGCCTACGCCTGCACCATAAATATGCAGACCATCACCAAACTGGCTTTCCTTGATATCGCAGACAAAGCGATCAATCCGTACAATAGCCTCGGCAGCACTGGCATCAGGCGGAATACCCATATCCTGCTCAACCCCAGTGGCCTGCGCTTCTGCTCTGATCGTATTTATCAGCCGGTTACGGCGGGCAGGATCAAGACCATCTGCTGTGGAATATTCATCCAGCAGGCGCTCCAGCCGCAGCATCTCGTCCTGTATAGCACTCCCACGCTGTGGGGGAGGCAGATGACCTAGTGTTACTGCCCCAATCCTGCGCTTGGCCTGTGCGGCTTCCCCTGGGTCATTGACAATAAACGGGTAGATAACCGGCAGGCTACCCAGCAATGCTTCTGGCCAGCAGGTCGAGGACAACGCTACGGACTTGCCCGGCAGCCATTCCAACGTGCCGTGGGCACCTACATGCACCAGTGCCTGTATCGCCTGCTCTCTCAACCACAGGTAAAACGCAACATACCCATGGCAGGGGGTGCGGGTCAGGTCATGGTAATCCCCCTCACGCGCAAGAGCTTCCCCTCGTTCCGGCTGCAAGGCCACCAGCATGTGACCCCGCCAGATGGCCGCGAAGTGAAATGCGCCATGCTGCACGGCGGGATCGTTTGCTGGGTCCCCCCATGTTTCATGCAGTGTCTGCTGTAATTCGGGCGGCAGTGCGCCAAGGGCCGTCTGATAGGCGGGCAGAGACCAGCTTTGCCGTGTTGTCAGCAATGCCTCGGCCAAGGAGGATTGTGACCGAGCGCTCTTATATCCCGCCTGCTCAAGAGCACTCAGAATAGCCTCAGCCGAACCAAGAGCATCCAGACCCACGGCATGAGCCATCTGATCAGGCCGACCAGGATAGCTGGAGAGAATAAAGGCCAGCTTTCGCTCTGCGGGCGGAGTAACACTCAGGCGATGCCATGCGGCCACACGGTCGGCCACAGCGGCAATACGCTCAGGGTGGGGACAATGCACCATGCGTGCAAACTGCAACTGAGGGTCCCAAATCTGCGCCGCTTTAAAACTGACAACACCCGCAAAAACTCGCCCATCCACTTCCGGCAAGACAACATGCATGGCCAGATCCGCCGGAGACAAACCTCGTTCCGCCTCAGCCCAGGTAGTTTCTGACGCTGTGGAAAGAGCGACCTGAAACACAGAACAATCAGTGATATCAAGAGGGGAGAGACCATCATCCCCTCGGGCAGAAAAGGCCGTGGCATTGATAATGGCAGCCACATTAGCGCCCGATAGCTCCTGCCTGACCCAGCAAACCGCATTGGGGGCCTTGAGCGAGGGCACGAACAGGCCCACAGCCCGAAAACCTCGGGCACGCATGGCATGGATCAACGCGTCAATCGGTGCAGTATCTGCCGCAGCCAGATAGGAGCGGTAGAAAGTAACAACGGCTAACGGCCCATGACCTGATGGCACAGTTGCAACAACCCCGATATCAGGATCGTACCAGCCGCAGTCCGGCAGAACAGTAGCATCTGCAACAGAGGGTGCCGACACCCCTGATGCCTGAGCTAATTGAGCCAAAGCAACCTGTGCCGCCGCGACCCCGCCACTGTCACACAAGACTGACAAGCTCTGGAGCGTAGCCGGTGGCACGGTGGAGAGTGCTTCCAGCCGAGGGTCCTGCTGCCCATCGGCTGGGAGCACGGCCAAGGCCAGCCCTTTCTCCCGCGCCAGACACTCAACCTGCGCAAGCCCATAAGACCAGTAACCAGTCCCGCCGATCAGCCGGATCAGAATGCCTTTTGCCTGGGCCAAGGTTGTTTCAACATAAGTGTCGATCGACAGTGGGTGGCGTAAGGCTGCAAGGTTAGCAAGCCGCAAGCTGGGCAATGCACCCCCGGCGGCGTGCCATGCTGCTGCAAACGCCCCTAAATCACTGTCGGAAAAGGACAGAACAACCAGATCGGCCGGGCTCTGTCCTAGATCGATCGGGGTTTCCGTCTCTTCCAGACCATGACTTTCGCGGAAGAGCACATGCATAAGAGCTTATTCCTTTGGGGCAGGCTGGCCTGTCAACACGAAGCGGATGGCACGTTCATCCACATGATCGTGCTCAGCAATGACAACCAAACGGGTCTGGCGGGGCAACTCCCCCCAAGGGCGATCATACTGGGTCCGCACGCGCTCCCCCACAGCTTGCAACAGCATCCGCATAGGCTTTCCTGCAATAGCAACATAGCCTTTTACACGCAGAATATGCTGCTCGCGCGCAAGAGTACGTACAGCCTGCACCAATGTATCCGGGTCGGTCACTTCTGGCAGATCGATGACAACACTTTCAAAGTCTTCATGCTCATGATCATCATGACCATCGTGATGCGATGGCCGCGCAGCAAGGTCGTCTTCCACCGCTGCTCCAAGCCCCAGAACAATCTGCGGATCAATCGCCCCGTCACGTACAGCCACGATAGGCAAGGGGCGGGGAGCAAGCTCTGCAATGACTGCACGCGCACGCTCCAGACATGCAGCATCCACCAGATCAGCCTTGGTCAGAAGCACGATATCCGCACAGGCAAGCTGGTCCTCAAAAACTTCAGCAAGAGGGGTATCATGATCCAGGCTGTCATCAGCCAGCCTCTGGGCATCTACTGCCGCAATGTCAGGTGCAAAACGCCCTGCGGCAACGGCTTCTGCATCAGCTAGAGTGATGACACCATCTACGGTAATGCGGGAGCGAATACCCGGCCAGTCAAATGCCTTGAGCAGAGGCTTGGGCAGAGCCAGACCTGACGTTTCAATCAGAATATGGTCAGGTTGCTGTGGCAGCGCCATCAACCGCTCGACTGTCGGAATAAAATCATCCGCGACCGTACAGCAGATACACCCGTTGGCGAGTTCGATAATGTTTTCAGCCGGACAATTTTCATCGGCACAGGATTTAAGAATGTCGCCATCCACTCCCAATGTACCAAATTCATTAACAAGCACGGCCAGACGGCGACCTTGTGGAGCGCTCATCAAATGGCGGATCAGGGTCGTCTTGCCTGCACCGAGAAAGCCCGTAACAACAGTGACGGGAATTTTTGTAAGGCTGGTTCCCGCCTGACGGGACAGAGTTGTTTCAATCATGTTCAACGCTCCTGCGGGGGAAGGCGAGCAAGGCTCTGCTTGCGGAAAATCAAAGGGCGCTCACGCCACGGCACAAGCCCATCTGACGTAGCCGCATAGGCCGCAGCCCCTGCGAGAATATCGTTGGCGTCATCCTGACTGAGCCGCCCGTACACATAGCTCCAACACGCAGGAGCGCTCAGGGCTACCACACACCCATTGCTACACGCGGACAAACACTCCACAGGAGCAATGGTAAGGCCTGGAGGCCGTGGGCTTTCTAGCAATGCAGTATAAAGGCGGGCACCAGCCACAGGCTGCCCATCCACGACGGGCTGACCTGCACGGCAGGTTGTACAGACAAAAAGCGTCGCGTTCATGGCTCAACCCTGTTCATAGTCAGGGTATGTACGGCCAAACTCCTGCTGCCGCCATCAGGCAATCACAGAGTATTTAGCCGGTTACAGCACACCCCGGCTGCCCGTTTCATCCGTTTGCTGGCAGGTCTCCCGGCTCCCGGATTCAGGGTTTCCCCAATGATCACCCGCCCTTCCCAACATGACGTCAGTGGCACCAGGTGATCTTTCCGGTAACGGTCGCGGGGGCGGCTGTGCCTGAGCCTGCCTTGCGAGCAGGCCTGTCACATTCCCTCTTAGCCTCTCCATAAAGTCTCTTCACAGAGCGGAACCAACACCTCTTGCTGTTGGGGCAAGGCTTTGCACATGTCAAGTTTTCGCCGTCACTTGCAAACATTGCAGCCTGAAATTTCGGAGAAAAATATAGGAACATCTATTTGATATTATTGTAAAATAAGACAAAAAGTGGGTTTTGGAACCCTCTGAAAAACACTCATTCACGAACACTAGCCCGTTACACATCCGATATAATGCACCCGGGAGCTTGATTAAAATTAATGAACGCATAAAATACTCCCTACCAGTATAATGAGGCGAGTCCAATGCCACACACACCAGCAGAAAAAAAACGGGCTCTTGCCAGAGTACGACGCATCCGTGGGCAGCTGGACGCTCTGGAAAGTGCGTTGGAGCAAGGTGTAGAGTGTGGTCCTGTTTTACAGCAGCTTGCTGCGGTAAGAGGGGCAGTCAACGGCCTGATGTCGAGTGTCTTGGAAAGTCATCTACGCGAAGAGTTTTCTTCGCCGCCTCATCCAGATGCACCGGAGCAAAGAAATATCGACGATATCATATCGTTGATGCGCTCCTATTTTCGTTGAAACAAAATCCAACAAAAAATCATGATTATACAAAGGGCTAACAAGCTATGAAATCACGTGCGGCCGTTGCTTTTGAAGCAAACAAACCTCTCGAAATTGTCGAAATCGATGTTGCGCCTCCTCGCGCTGGGGAAGTGCTTGTCAAAATTACACACACGGGTGTGTGCCATACGGACTCCTTCACTTTGTCAGGCGAAGATCCTGAAGGGCTTTTTCCTGCCATTCTTGGGCATGAAGGGGCCGGGATTGTTGTCGAGGTGGGAGAGGGCGTCACGAGCGTAAAGCCAGGTGACAGCGTCATTCCACTCTACACAGCAGAGTGTGGCGAGTGTCTTTTCTGCAAATCTGGAAAAACCAACCTTTGCGTTTCCGTTCGTGCAACGCAGGGCAAAGGTGTCATGCCAGATGGGACGAGCCGCTTTTCATACCAGGGCAAGCCTATCTTCCATTATATGGGATGCTCCACGTTCAGCGAATATACGGTCGTAGCTGAAGTCTCGCTGGCAAAAATAAATCCTCAAGCCAACCCTGGCCATGTTTGCCTGCTCGGATGCGGGGTTACGACAGGTATCGGAGCCGTTCACAATACTGCAAAAGTTCAACCAGGCGATACTGTCGCAGTATTCGGCCTTGGAGGAATTGGTTTGGCCGTTATTCAGGGCGCGCGCCAGGCAAAAGCAGGACGCATTTTTGCGATCGACACTAATCCTGAAAAATTTGAGCTTGCGAAAGTCTTTGGAGCAACTGATTTTCTGAACCCAAAAGATTATGACAAACCCATTCAACAGGTTTTGGTGGAAATGACTGGGTGGGGCATTGATCATACCTTTGAATGTATTGGCAACGTCAATGTCATGCGTGCCGCGCTGGAAAGTGCTCATCGTGGATGGGGGCAGTCTATTGTTATCGGCGTTGCTGGGGCAGGGCAGGAAATCTCAACCCGTCCATTTCAACTCGTGACCGGACGTGTCTGGAAAGGCTCTGCATTTGGAGGAGTGAAAGGCCGCAGCCAACTCCCCGCAATGGTAGAACAGGCGATGCAGGGAGATATACAACTCGAGCCTTTTGTGACACACACCATGCCGCTCGAAGATATCAATACCGCATTTGATCTTATGCATGAAGGTAAATCCATTAGATCTGTTATCCATTATTGATATTTTTATTAAATAGAATGTAATAAGTTAAAAAACTATCGAGAGGGTTTTTTTAAACCCTCTCTTTTATTTCTCTCTCTATGACTTCATTTCCCCTGATATCAATTTAGGGCTTCTGTCTGAAGTCCATTAGTATCTCAAATATCGAGAAACACTTGGCCCGCCTGATCGAGCCAGAGATTTCTCCAAACCTCTGATTTTTGAGCTACTCAGAGCTATCCAGATAAAAACCGTCGGCAGGTCATATGATCCGATGTCAAACGCAGCACAATCTATCTGATGAACACAGGCGGAGAAGTTCAATCAACGATCACCTAATTTTGTGCCTCAAGCCTCGAAATACCTTAGGAAGAAATCATTCATGAAACCCTGATCGTCAGGAGGAGTGAAATCATAACACAGGAGCTTGAGAGGCCTCTCATGCCTGATATGTTGCCACTTTACAAAAAACATTGACATAAAAAATTAACTATATTTAATTAAAATTCAAGCTCTCTCTATTGAAACATAACTTGGCCAACAATCATGTGTGATCATTCGGTGTCTCTTATCCCCGATACTCTGCAAAAGCTATTTGATAACTCATCAATAGCTCTATCTTTGGCTGATGCTGGGCAAGATAAGCCGCTAATCGCAATCAATACCCCATTTTGTAATCTTACTGGTTATACAAAAAACGAAATTATTGGTCGGAATTGCCGCTTCTTACAAAAAAATGCCGACAATACAATCGCCCGAAAAGAACTTCGTGAATTTCTTGACAATAAAGGTGATCTAAGCATCCGAAAGGCACTTATAAATTTCAAATCTGATGGAACTCCCTTTATTAATCTTCTTTATATGTCTCGCTTATGTGACAGCAAAGGGAATACGCGTTTTATTTTGGCATCACAATTCGAAATTAGCAATTCATACCCAGAGACGTTTGCTCATTATGGCATAGAGCTTCAAAGCACCGTTCAAAAAATCACCCCCGCTGTCGCTCAAGCTGGCATAATATTAGAAGGTTCAATAAGAGCAATTGCAAATTCAACTAGTATGATTGCTCAAGCAAAGCTAACCCTTGAGGAATTGAAAAATTCTGGGCCTGTATTTTAATGGAATATGAAAACAATAACGTGATTATGCATAATGACTCTTTTAACATTGTTGCCATAGGTGCATCAGCTGGAGGGCTAGAAGCCCTTCGCGATATGCTAGCCGTCGCCAAACCCCCAACCAACCTTGCCTTCGTTATAATACAGCACCTTGATCCAACGCATGAAAGCATGCTCGCCCAGCTTCTCAACCGCACCACTGCATTAGACGTTTTGCAATGTGAAGGTGGAGAAGATATTCGAACTGACCACGTTTATATTATTCCACCGGGAAAAGGACTTGCCATTGATAATGGCAGGTTAAGACTTACCGACTTTACTCAGCCTCGCGGACTGAGGAAGCCAATTGATGATTTTTTTGCATCGCTGGCTCATGACTGCCAAGGAAATGCCGCGTGTGTCATTTTATCTGGCACAGGAGCAGATGGATCAGTCGGCCTACGTACTATTAAGGAGTATGGCGGCGTTTGTATCGTACAAGATCCTTTAACTGCTCGTTATGATGGCATGCCATTATCTGCGATCAATAGTGGTCTTGTTGACTTCATCAAACATCCCCGCGACATTATCAGCTGTCTAGAAACTTTTTTCCAACGACGAAACCCAGTTTTTAATGAAAACAAATCCTCTCTTATTTCTGATTATGTTGATTCCTTTTGTAGCATTATAAAGAAAAATATTGGCCATGATTTTTCTCATTACAAACGCTCGACTTTTATTCGGCGTATCGAAAGGCGCATGCATATTCTTGATTTAAATATAGTTGAAGATTACCTAGACAAAGTAAGAGAAGATCAAAATGAATGTAATGCCCTCTTTCGTGATCTTTTAATTAACGTTACACGGTTTTTCAGAAACATTGACATGTTTGATATACTTCGCACGAAAGTTATCGAACTGCTTTTACAAGATAAAAGAAGCACCCCTGATATCCGCGTCTGGGTCTCTGGTTGTTCAAGTGGTGAAGAAGCTTATACTATTGCTATGCTTTTCGCGACTGTCGCAAAAAATCTTGGTGTGAACAATACCGTACAGATTTTTGCGACTGATATTGATGAGCAGATGCTACAAATTGCTCGTGAAGCTATTTATCCTATATCATCTTTAACAGACATTCCTAATGAAATTGCAAAAAATTTTATAACAATAAACGGAAATTATTTTACTATATCTAATAAGATTAGGGAGCATGTTCGGTTTTCAAATCATAGTATAATCAGAGACCCACCATTTTCAAAAATTGATTTAATATCCTGCAGAAACCTACTCATTTATTTTGATGATGTCTTGCAGCAACAGGTTATGCCTCTCTTACATTATGCTTTGGCTCCTAAAGGATTTCTTTTTTTAGGGCCATCTGAAACTATTGGAAAGTCTGAGAGTTATTTTTCATCTATCGATCACCATGCTCGCATTTTTCAACATAGCGGTCTGACAACTCGTTATCCATTAAACATGCCAAGCGCACCACAAGCTTTCCCACGGCATCTATCTCAAGGACAAGAAGAGCACAGCAATAGTCATATGCACAAAGACGATGTGGCAATCCAAAAACTTGCAGACCGTTATGCACCTCCTTCTATGGTCGTAAGTGATGATGGCTCTATTCTGGCTGCATATGGGAAGTTAAGTAAATATTTTGATTTTCCTGTAACACGTGAGGGTGGCTCTAGTGCCTTTACCCTAGCACGGCCAGGTCTCCGTAATATTATGGGGTCTCTTCTACGCCAGACACGGCAAAAACAACGGGCTGTAGTAGCTCGCAATATACAGATAGAAGGGGACTATGGTGCTCAACCTACAGAAATCACCTGTGATCCGTTATCAAACAATTCTTTCCTTTTGGTTTTTAAAGATTGTGGCCCCTTTCAAGCTATTGATATTAAAGAATATGAAGAATTTGAGCCTGTTGCAGATCATGTTGATCTACTAGAGGAAGAACTTCGTATAACCCGCCATAAATTACGATCAACTATTGAAGAATTGGAAACCGCGAATGAAGAACTAAAAAGCTCTAATGAAGAAATGATGTCGATGAATGAGGAATTACAATCAACGAATGAAGAGCTTTCCACTGTCAATGATGAGCTAAAAAACAAGGTCGATCAACTTACTATCGCCAATTCTGATGTTAAAAACTTTTTTGATTCAACAGAATTGGCTGTCATGGTTGTTGATAAAGACTTACGTATCCGCAGCTTTACAGACGCCACCACAGCTATTTTCCCACTCAAGAGAAGTGATAAAGGCCGACTTTTATCTGATGTATCTTGCAAACTAAATGACAATAACTATTTGGAAGACGCGCTAAACGTTGCACATAATGGGAAAATAATACAAAGACGATTACATACAAAAGATAAAGAAAAAACATTTTCCATGCGTATACTGCCATATAGAAATAATATGGGAGATATTAGTGGCGCCACAATTGTAATGACTGATATTACTGAGGCCCTCACTTTAGAACATGCTTTGCTTTTTGAACAAGAGCGACTTAAAGTCGCAGTCAGTGCGGGTCAAATTGGAATATGGGAATACTCTTCTATCGGGAATTATTTTAAATTTGACCGCATACATCAATCTATTTTAAATTTAACTAACAGAGATACAATAAAATTTGAAAATTTTTTAGAAATCATTGACACTTCTGATCGCATGAATTGGGAAAATGCTATCGATTTTTCTTTTGATAATAATGAAAAATTAGAAATTTGTTACAAACTATCACTTCCGAATGGTGAGCGAAAAATTTTCAAAAGCTATGCCAATATTTCTTTTAGAGGTGAAAACAAAGTTCTTGTTGGGGCGACAATAGACGTTACACCAGAGTACACACTGGCAGAAGCCCGCTCTGTTCTTCTTCAAGAAATGAATCATAGAGTTAAGAATTTATTTGCAATTATCGCCAGCATGGTCACAATATCAGCTCGCTCTCACTCTGATATTTCTGTTTATGCTCAAAACTTTCGAGACCGTATCGTTGCTTTGGGGCGAGCTCATGCGCTAAGCGTACAATCTGACACGTCCGATGTTATATCATTAAAAACACTGGTCAAAACAATGACCGACTCCCACAATCATGAAAATGGGAAAATTTTCATTAATGGCCCTGATGTATTTTTACATTCCAATGTTTTATCTCCTTTAGCAATGATCTTGCATGAATGGACAACAAATTCTTCTAAATATGGAGTGCTAAGCTGCCTGGAAGGTACGCTGACTATTTCATGGAGGAATGATAGTGAAAATTTAAACCTCACTTGGAGAGAAGTGTGCTCACATCCAATTGAAAAAACTGAAAAAATTGGATTTGGCACTACATTGATCATATCCTCAGCACGCCAGATTAAGGCAAAAATATCAAAGGAAATAAAAGAAAATATTTATATTCTCAAAATTCAAATTCCACTTGAAAATATAGAGAAATAAACAATGATTTTAATTGTCGAAGATGAATTTCTTATCGCTTTAGATATTGAAAATCTTATCATGGATTGTGGATTTTCTGTATATGGTCCTTACGACACAGTGCAATCTGCTTCTGCCGCGATTAATGTGAAAATGCCCTTATGTGCTATTTTAGATGTGCGTCTTCCAGATGGCGATATTTTCCCCGTCGCAGATAAATTATACGAAAAAAATATACCTATCTTTTTTCATTCAGGGCATGCCAATATCATCGACTTACAAAAAAGATACCCAAAATCTAAAGTATGTCAAAAACCAACATCTATCGATGAACTACAGTTTTCTCTTACTGAATGCATGAGGAATATGGAAAATTTCTGATTCTATATGTAACACGATCAGATCGAAAAGCCGTTGATTGAAACGGTTATATCCTGATTAGGGACTCAACTGACAAGCATTGATGGTTTTTTTCCTTACTCTGCCTAAGGCACAGGACTCATAATCAGAAGTTAACAGTTACAACGAGACAGATAGCTGAAAAGAAGGTGGAGGGTTCAAAAAACCCCTTGGCTCTGACCTGTTCTGTGAGATCCCATTTCCCGTGCGTTGATTGGGGGTATGGAAGATGAAGCAGCCGGGTTTCTTTGATGTTGAAGAGCAGCTTGCTCGGCTGAATGAGCTTGGTGATCAGCTCGAAGCATTTTCCCAAACTGTGGATTTTGAGGTGTTCCGCCCTTATTTGGAGTTGGCACTGGCCTATTCGGACGGGAGCAAAGACGGACGACCGCCTTTTGATCCGGTGCTGATGTTCAAGATCTTGGTAATCCAGACGCTGAACAATTTATCTGATGAGCGGACAGAGTATCTGATTAACGACCGCCTGTCGTTCATGTGCTTCCTTGGTCTGGGACTTCAGACCGTGTGTCGGATGCAAAAACGGCCTAGCTGTTTCGTGGGCGCCTGAGCTAGGCGGGTGCCATTGAGAGACTGTTTGAGCGGTTTGACACGACCCTGCGCAACGCCGGTTATCTGCCTATGTCGGGCCAAATCTTGGACGCGACGCCGTTGACTGCTCCAAAGCAGCGCAATACGAACGCCGAGAAAGCGGATCTCCAGGCAGGACAATACCGCAAAGCTGTCGCACAAGGATCATCATGCACGATGGACAACGCAGAGCAAACACCATTCCAAGAACCGTCAATCAGCACGCCAAAAACCAAAAATCATGAGCGCAGCGCATCAACTAACGGTTCTTCGATCTCTCCAGTTTTTTCAATCTCTAAAAATTAAATTTCCCAAAATATTTTTTAACAAATTATGCATGCTTCTTGATTATTGAAAGGAGAAATTTCCTTTCTTTCCTGAGTGTCTGCATATGGATGAAATGACCCTACTTAACGAGGCCGAATTTGCACTCGAACATAGTAATCCTCTTTCTAATAACAACTCTGAGGATTGCAGTGCTGAAAGAACAGGTGAATATCCTTACCTAACTCCAAGTGCAGTGCCTACACAAATAGCAGTTGACGGCATTCGTTTTGATTACAACGATGGAATTCGCATCTCTGTTCCTCGCAAAAATGGGACACAATGGAAAATAACAATAAAAGATGAAAAAACAGGAACAATAGTTTATAGCGCAACTATTGAACATGGCATGGTATGCTCAGTAAAAAAATATTTTGTGCCTTTTTCGCTATCCATTTCAGAAGTTCTTCCCAACGGAAACACTAAGGAAATATACTCCCATCAACATGATTTGTCAGAAGAAAAAACTATTCTTATTCAACTGCCTGTTGGCACATTAGGAGATGTATTAGCTTGGTTCCCCTATGTCGCAAAATTTTCTGAAAAATATCCTTGTCAGATTTATTGCGTGTTATCAGAAAATTTTATTCCACTTTTTGAAAAAACATATCCAAAAATAAAATTCATTACAAAATTACGCGCAGAAAAAGAAAAATTATCTGAAACTGCATATTCTATTTATAATCTGGGTCTTTTTTTTCAAGATGAAAATTGCGATCGACAACCTACAGATTTTAGATTTGTCGGGTTGCATAAAACAGCAGCCTATATTCTTGGCGTTGATCCTGATGAGCAACGGCCAAAGTTGGTATTTGATGAAACCAAAAGACCCATCAAAGAGCCTTATGTCTGCATTGCTGTACAGAGTTCAGCTCAATGCAAATATTGGAATAATCCGCATGGATGGTCGTCTGTTATCAGTTTCCTAAAACAATGTGGCTACCGTGTTATTTGTATAGATCGCGATAAAGTACATGGTGCAGGCCTTGTTTGGAATCATATCCCCTTTGGTGTTGAAGATGAAACCGGTAATCGACCACTTGCAGAACGGGCACAATGGCTCCGGCATGCTGAATTTTTCATCGGGACCAGTTCCGGTCTTGCCTGGCTGGCTTGGGCTGTGCAGTGCAAAGTTGTCATGATTTCTGGATTTACCCACCCCACGAATGAGTTTCATACACCTTGGCGTGTTATCAATTGGCATGCCTGTAATTCCTGCTGGAATGACCCTAAGCACCAATTTGATCATAACAATTTTCTTTGGTGCCCACGTCATGAAGGAACACAGCAGCAATTCGAATGCTCACGCCTTATCTCAAGCGATCAGGTTATCAAAACCATCAAAGATCTGATGAAAGACCTGCCTCCGATCTGACAGGTAAATCACTCTTCCCTTACGGAACTCCAGGAGCACTGACATGGCAACAACACTCGCCGGAACATGGTCTGCCGTTAGCACAGGCAACGGGACAGTCTATCAAAGTGGCAGTACTACAGTCAGTGGTTCTGTTATTTTGCAAAATGGAACAACTCTCACCATAACATCAGGGGCTATTGCTTCAGATGTCAGCACCACCGTAGGGGGCATAGCAACCGTCAATGTCTTGGGAGGGGGAGAACTCCTGAACTCCCATATTGACAATGGTTACGTCTATGTCAGTTCGGGAGGCGTCACGAGTGGAAATATTTTCAACTCTGACCCTGTATATTTAAGTGCGGGCGCAAGTTCTTTAAACGACACTTATTATAACAGCGGCTATGGTGTCGATACTGTTTATGTTGCCAGTGGCGCAACACTGTCCGGCGCTATTGTGTCTTCTGGTGGCTCCCTTGTTGTCAGCAGTGGTGCTGCGGTCAATAATTTAACAGTTTATTCCAGTGGCGTAGCAAATCTGGCAAGCGGAACCACTAATGACTTTGTGGCCAGCAGTGGTGGTTATATTGCTTCTGGATCTTCCGTATTTTCAGGCGTTGTGCTCTCGGGTCAAAGCGGCAATACAGACCAGAATACGGCTCTGGTTCTGTCAGGAACATGGTCTGCAGTTAGCACTGCGAGTGGTACTGTCTATCAAAGCGGCAGCACGGTTGCCAGCAGTCCCGTTGTCCTGGCCAATGGGGCTACCTTGAACATTATGTCTGGAGCCACGGCATCGGGCTTAAATACAGTTCCAGGCGGTGCTGCCACAGTCACGGTAAGTGGGGGGGGAGAACTTCTTAATTCTTATATTGAGAATGGTTATATATATGTCAAATCAGGTGGTATCACCAGCGGTAATATGCTCAATTCAGACCCAGTTTATATCAGTTCTGGGGGGAGTTCTGTTAATGACATCGTCTATAACAGTGGCTTTAATAATGATCTGACATACGCTGACAGCGGTGCAACAGTAGTTGGAACCATTGTATCGTCCGGCGGTATCCTTTCCGCCAATAGCAACGCGATAGCCTCTAATATTTCTGCCAACAGTGGTGGGGTGGTTTATATCAATGGGCCTTATGGAAGTGGGGCAGGGGCCACCTTGACATTACCCTCTGATGCCACAACTCTTCAGGGCTCATGGAGTGCAGTTAGCACCGCGAATGGCACAGTATACCAAAGTGGCACGGCTACCGTTAGTGGTGCTGTTACCTTGGCCAATGGTGCAACATTAAATATTATGTCAGGCGCCACTGCATCTGGAATTAACACTACAACAGGTGGAATCTCTCTTGTTATCGTCAACAATGGCGCTGAATTAACGAGTTCTTATATTCAAAACGGTTATGTTTCTGTCAACTCTGGCGGCATTACTAGCGGTAATATTTTTAATTCAGATCCAGTTTATCTGAGTTCTGGCGCAAGCTCCGTTAATGATACGTATTATAATAGCGGGTATGGCGTTGACATTACGTATGTTTATAGTGGCGCAACACTTACAACTCCTTATGTTTCCTCAGGAGGCTATATCTCTGTTAATAGTGGCGGAAATATTGACACGCCAACAGTAACCTCCGGTGGCAATCTTGTTGTAAACGGGGGTGCTTTGGATATTTGCTTTCTTGCAGGCACTCTTATTCTGACCCCGTCAGGGGAGGTTCCCATTGAAAAACTTACTGCTGGTGATGAAATCATTACCTATGATTGGGAAAATAAAAAACAGAAAATCCAAAAATTAATATGGGCTGGACATAAGAAAAATACATTCCGTTACGGTCAACCTGACGATCTTTCTGGGTATCCAGTTCGTATTTGCAAAAATGCCATTGCTGATGGTATTCCCCATAAGGACCTCCTGGTTACGGCAGAGCATAGTCTGTTTTTCGAGGGCATGTTTATCCCAGCTCGCATGCTGGTTAATGGCTCGAGTATTTTTTATGATCATACAATGACGTCCTATGACATATTCCATATTGAAACAGAGGAACACTCTGTTATCTGGTCTGATGGCGCATTGTCTGAAAGTTATCTCGATACCGGCAATCGCCCCATTGGATTGCATTCAAATCAAATAACACCAGCAAGAAATTATACGCAAACATGGGCAACACATGGCTGCGCCCCACTGACTGTCGCCCGAGAAGTGGTCGAGCCCATATTCCACAAAATACATGAGCGCTCTAAAATACTTGAATTCGAAAACAAAACCCTCACTAAAAAATGGGATAATGATCCAGCTTTCCATCTTGTCGCTGACACTGGGCAGATACTTTACAAAGCCAGAGAAACAAAAGGCTATACTATATTTTCAATTCCAGCAGGGATAAAGTCAGTCAGGTTAGTGTCGCGCACGTCTCGCCCATCAGACACGATAGGTCCGTTTGTTGATGATCGTCGCAATCTTGGCGTGCTTGTCGGAAAAATCATGCTTTTTGATGCGGGCAAAACATACTGGATAGAGCAGCACCTCGAAAAATCGACACCAGATGGTTGGTATGCAAAAGAAAACACATCCTGCTGCTGGACAAATGGTAATGCATATCTATCTTTGAAACAGAGAGATATACATAATACTGTAGTTTTATCTGTACAAATACTTCATTCTGGACCATACCTCATTGAATGCGAAAGTGGTTGCGTAGAATTATCTGCTTAAAAAGCGTCCAAGAATATTGTTGAAACTACGGCTCAAATAAGACCCACAATTGAGATGCGCAAATGTCTGGATTGAACAGCGATCAAAGCGCTACCAGACCAATCTGATGGCTGGAGCGGCTCTTCATTCAGCCGTTCCAGCCAAACCGTACCTCCCTTCGGTCGCAAACCTATAAACGATCCTGAATCTGTCAGCCGAGCAGTTCTGAGCCGTTCATTTCGTTTGAAATCAAACACTCACAACAACTCTTCCACGCGTATCAAACGTGTAGGGACTGTTTGTTATAACTATTCCCAACGATGCCTTATTTTCTTTTCATGTTGTTTTTCTTGATTTTAAAAATAGTTAATTGTATGTATTAATTCTTAATTCGCATGAAAATGTTGTAACAAAAACAAGAGAAATTCAGTTAAGGGCCCACGAACTGAGTGTTTGGAGAAGATTATAAATGCTGAAATCTTGGCCGGGCAGATGGGCAGATGCGAAAGCGACACTTGCGGCACTTCAGAGGTCGTTTGCAATTATCGAGTTTGATACCAACGGCAAAATCCTGACTGCAAACGAGAACTTCTGTTCTGCTATGGGATATCGACTACATGAAATTCGTGGTCAGCATCACTCCATGTTTGTCGAGCCTGACTATGCACGTAGCGTAGAATATACGGCTTTTTGGAATAAACTGACTCATGGTGAGTTCGATACACGAGAGTACATCCGTGTTGCGAAAAGCGGCGTCGAGGTTTCCTTGCGGGCATCCTACACGCCTGTTCAGGACGTTATGGGCCGTGTTTACAAGGTCGTGAAGGTCGCAGCCATTACCACTGAAGCTGCCTTGCAAGCTGCAGATTCAAAAGGGAAATTGGATGCAGTCTCGCGTGTACAAGCGATAATAGAGTTTTCACCGAACGGTGAAATTTTGACAGCCAATGAAAACTTCCTGCGCGTCATATCATATGAGCTGAGCGAGATTCAGGGCAAGCATCACAGCATGTTTGTAGAACCAGATTATGTTCAGAGTGCAGATTACGCTGCGTTCTGGAAAAAACTTCAGGCAGGGGAGTTCGTCACGGCCGAATTCAAACGAGTTGGAAAAAACGGCAAGATCATTTGGCTTCAAGCATCCTATAATCCAATTTTTGACCACAAGGAGCGAGTTATTAAAGTCGTCAAGTTTGCGACAGATGTAACCAGTCGTGTGCAGGCCATTGATGAAATTGCTGCTGGCTTGAATACCCTGGCCGACAATACGCTGCATTATCGTGTGACCAAGAATATTGATCCGGCCTACGAAAAATTACGGACCGATTTCAATACCGCAATAGAAAACCTTGAAACTACGGTTGCTGCCATTTCAGATTCGGTCGGAACAGTTGGAAACGGCGCTCATGAGATCGCCATAGCCTCCAATGATCTTGCGCGTCGGACTGAAATACAGGCCGCCAATCTAGGTTCTGTTGACAAAAGACGGTAGCCACAGTTTTACGGCTGCGAGGTTAAGAAAGGCGAGAAACGATTTTCTTGTCTTGTCATAGCGTGTGGCGATACGTCGGAACTGCTTCAGCTTGTTGAACATCCGCTCGATACGGTTGCGATCCCGATAACAACGGAAGTCGCAGGGGATATCCTCTGTGCGGTTTGAACGCGGCGGGATAACAGGAAGAATACCTCGAAAAAGCAGGTTCTGCCGTATCCTGTCACTATCATACCCTTTGTCGGCCAGAAGTCGGCGCGGTGTCACGACCGGTAGGTCCATCAGGGCATCAGCGCCAGAGTAGTCAGAAATTTCACCGCCCGTCAGTTCAAAGCCAAGAGGGCGTCCCTGACCGTCAACGCGGGCGTGGATCTTGCTCGTAAAGCCGCCGCGGCTTCGACCAAAGCCTTCCTTATGAGTCCCCCTTTTGCGCCAGCCGCCTGGCTGTGACCCCGAATGACCGTGCTGTCGATCATGTGCTGCCAGTCATCGGTCAGGCCGAGTTCAACCAGCGTTTCCAGTAGAGCGTCCCAGACGCCTTGCTCTGCCCATCGACGGAACCGCACATACACTGAGTTCCATTTTCCGTAGCGCTCATGCATGTCCCGCCACGGACAACCGACACGCAGGACATAAAGCATTCCGTTGAGAAACAGACGATTATCCTGTGCTGGTCGGGACCAGCGGCCACGTTCAGGCGGCAGCAGGCCGCCAATGATCGCCCATTCCTCGTCCGTCAGGTCGCCACGCATCCACAGGTCTCCGTAAAGACCCGCGTTGAATCACGTCCAGGCCAGCCTGCAAAGACCTTTTGTCAACAGAACCTAAGCACAGAGACTTCAAAAGCATTGCATTGATGTTTGGACTATTTGATCTCAAATCTGTTTGATTCATATTACCCCGCCATAAGTCGCGGGGTAATATGGAGTGCAGCCTCTCAATATCTTTTACCAACGGGTAGAAAGTGTCACAAAGGCTGCGCGTCCAGGTGCCCATGCACAGGCGACTGAACGAGTACAGATGGCAACATATTTGCGGTCTGTCATGTTCGTACCATTAAACTGGATGCGGGTACGCCGATAGTCGAGATGGGCTTCCAAATCCCAAACCAGTTGGGACGGCACGCTAAAAGTCTCGGGCAGGGACCCTGCCGTATTGCCTGTATAACGCAGCCCACTGCCCAAACCTGCGACCCAATCAGACCCAAAATGAACATCGCGTTGCAGGAAAAGAGATGCCATGTGCGATGGAATGGTCACTGGTCTTTGACCTACCTCACTGGCAATCGTGCTTTTGGTAATGCGTGGGTCTTGATATGTGTACGATGCAATAAAGTCGATTTTATATGGCAGACGTCCTATCCCCTCGAATTCAAATCCGCGCGTTCTCTGCTGTCCGGTCTGAATCTCAAAGGAGGTGTGATTGGGGTCTGTCGTCAGGACGTTGTCCTCGACAAGGTTAAACACATCTGCCGTCAACATAAAATTCTGCACAAGATTACCGATTTTACCCGGCTTATACTTGACCCCCACTTCAATCTGCTTTCCAAAAGTCGGCTGATAGGGCGTGTTATCATACGTCAGCCCGACCTGCGGCTGGAAAGATGTCGCGTATGAGACATATGGATTAAGCCCAAACGCTGTTTGGTACAAAAGCCCAACGCGCCCTGTAAAGGCATTGTTTCGCTGCGGTGTTTTATCATTCGTCAGGTTGTTAACCGTCAGGCTCTGGGTAAAGTCTCCACGCCCCGAAAGGGTTAAATAAAAATGTCTCCAGGTTGCCTGCTCCTGGGCATAGATACCGGTGTCTGTCTCAGTCTCATTGCTATTTGTCGTCGTGGCATAAGTGGGCCATGCAATCGTGGTATAAACAGGATTATACAGATTGAGAGACGATACATTTCTTTGGCCACGTCGGGTGGCTATAAAATCACTGCGGAAATCTACGCCAAAAAGGATGTCGTGATGGACTGGCCCAGTGTGAAAGGTGACATCTGAGCGCGTATCCAGTGTGACGTTGTTGTAGTTTGCGGACTGACGGAGCGCCCGCCGTGTGATGCTCTCATCATTGGCTGACAGCGCAGTGGTCGTGACAAAACGATAATCCAAGTCCAGATGCGCATAACGCATGTTCTGCGTAATCGTCCAGTTCGGTAAGAGGTGGCGAACAAACGAATATCCAATCGCCGCCTGCCTTTTGGAATAAACATCGAAACCTGCATCGCTGGAAAGAAAATTACGGGCAATATAGCCTCGCCGTGAGGGAAATACCGTTCCGATAGCAGGAAGAAACTGGGCAGTAGAGCCCGCATCCAATTGCTCGTAACTGGCAAGGATAGTGAAGTCGGTCTTCTCGTCCGGGCGCCAACGCAAGGACGGTGCAACATAGATCTCGTTGTTCTTGATGTTGATTGCGTATGAGTCAGACTTGCGGACTAATCCATTGAAACGCCATAAAAGAGTCTTGCTGCCATTAAACGCACCGCCGACATCTGCTGCCCCTTGCACACGCCCGTATGATCCAGTCTGAAAAGCAAGTTCGTTTGTCTGATCTCTAGTAGGGCGCTTGCTGACTGCGTTAATAATGCCACCGAGCTGCCCAGAACCATAAAGTGCTGAGGATGCTCCACGCAGCACATCCATTTCTTCCAAACCCCAGGGCTCGATACTGAATGACTGGGAAGAAGCTGCATCTGGCGTGCGGGTTCCATCCAGATAGATATCAGGCGAAAACCCTCTGATTGTGCCAAAATAGCCGCGCGGATCATCCTTGGAGCCATAATCGGACACGCCCGCCGAATAGCGTACGGCCTCGGAAAGGCTCCGCGAATTCAACATATTCATGCGGGCTTGTGTGATAACTGTAATGGCCTGAGGGGTCAGGTCGACCGGAACGGACGTTTTCGTCGCTGCACTGACTGTGCGAGGCAGAAGGCCATGCCGCCCAGAAGTAACGAGGATGTTCTCTTGCTGCCCGTTCTCTGCATTCAGGGGTTTGTGTTCGCCTTGAGAATGCTCCTCTTTGCTGTCATGCACCTGTTTATGCGGACTGACCTCGGCATGGCCACTATCGACACAATAAGCAGCCTCGATAGCAAGAAAAAGGTACAAGCAGAATCTGCTGCGGGAATGGCCAGACATTTGTATTCCGAAGTCTCGAAAAGTTGATAAAACCTTTTTGATATTGAGAATGATTATCATATATGTCAAGAAGGCATTAATTCCACAACAGATGCGTGGAATTTGAGCGCGTCTCTATGGTCAGAGTTCCAAAAACAGTCCGGAGCATAGGGTGATATTTTTGAAACCGCTTTTGATCCCCCTACAAGATTCATGCACCAGTCTGCTCAAACAACGGACAGAACCTGCATCTGGCTTTAGGTGGGTGAGGGGCCGACAAGTGTATCTGGCGGCAACGTCATCTACTTCAACATTCATCCTGAGCGCACGATCACATCAGACTGACGGCGTGGCATCAATGCAATAGCGCTTAAGGCAGCTACGTTTACTGCTATCAGGACAGGTCTGTACCTTCTCAAAGTCAGGGCGGAGCACACTAAAAACACCAGTCCGGGACCATACAGGGAAGCCCCCACTCCAATCCCGACACATGAGATGGCTTTACAGATAAGTCAGTATAAAGAGTTTCCAAACCGTTCAGTATGTAAATTACGGCCAGAGATAAAGAAGCTTCACATAATATGCATTAGTCTCTGGAGTATTCCGGCCTTCCAAAGAATGACTGTAACGGGCAGTGATACTCATGGTCCGGCTGATATTGAACATAATACCAACCCCGGAAGCGACCTCACGACTGCTGGTATCGAGCACGGAACGGTTAAGTGTCTGGTCATATGTGCCGCCAACGTTCTGCCAGTCAAATGCAAAAAAGGGTTCAATCAGCTTTGTTGCTTTCCAGCTAAAACGCAGGTTGCTGTAAAAAACCACACCGGGCGAAAAGCTGTGTTCTTTTTTGATATGCTTTGTAGAGCCTACAACTGTCCCGATGTCACCATCAAAGCTGAAATGCTTCCACTCATAATCAAAAAATATACTCGAAATATTGGCCCAGTAATGGGTCGCCAGCGTATCGCGTGTTCCTGACGGTGTTTGCATGAATGTCTGAAAACCTAGCGTACTGTTCTTGCTTGGTTTCATCCACACAGCAGGACCAACAATTGTCGCACCCAAGCCCCCGTAGTTTTTCCCTCCCGCCAAGGTGAAATTTTCCGATTGGATAATCTCAAACGCAAACCCAACGTGAGGCAGGGCGTCAAAGGTTCTGAAATGAACATATTTTGTCATGCCCGACCATGTATGGCTGCCACCATGGTTTTTTACTCGCTGACCAGAGCCATTATAGGCCATACCTGCCGCGTTGCCATCACCATATTGGACCAGCACATTAAAGGGCTTGTAATCGACAGGCAGGTCATATTCATGGGGGCCGATAATGCCCAGGGTGATATCGGCAGCATTAACTGGGCTGACGACAAAAAAGAACATAATGAGAACATAAAACCCCAAGCACGGAACATGCCGTACCACTCGTCTGGTCATACACATGATACGCCTCTCCATCACGGTGCTAATCTAAACAGACAGCACCGTGACGTTTTTGAGTGATGGTTTAAGTATCCTGACCAGAAAAGCGCATCTGGTCAGGAGTATAGTTTACGGTTTGGCAGGTGTTCCCTGCACACCATCCAGCGTATAGGCGACAATGTAGTCACCACTGCGGGTACCCAGCCCGCCATGCCCACCAGCAGCAATCACTACGTATTGTTTGCCACCGCTCTCATAAGACATAGGCGTGGCCTGCCCACCGGCTGGCAGACGGTCCCGCCAGAGCACATCCCCCGTCGCCACATCAAAGGCGCGCAGGTAATCATCGGCTGTGGCACCCATGAACAGAACACCACCGCGAGTTACAATATTACCGCCAATATTATACATCCCTGTTGGAAGCGGGATATTGGTGTGGGTTCTAAAAGGCCCGGTATCGCGTGTTGTACCAACAGGGTGCTGCCAGACAATTTTCTTGGTCACAAGGTCAATGGCTGTCAGCGTGCCCCACACAGGGCCTTTGCACGGAATCTGCAAGGGGTTCAGCCAGGGGTCGGTATAGGCGACATAAGGTGTGCCGTAGTCAGGCGAAATTGCCAGGGCATTCCCCTTGGGCGAAGGCTCATTCCCGTCTCCGTTCCATTTGGGCAGCACACCATCCTGTTCAAGCTTGGTGCGATGGTCCAGCTTGATACGGAAGGGCAGATAGCTGGCATTGGCAAACAGGAGCTTGCGGGCGGGATCAACAGTAACGCCCTGCCAGTCAATCACACCATAAAAGGCCGGGTAGACAATGGTTGTCTTACCAACATGAGGAGGGGTAAACTGCCCGTCATAAGCCGACTGCCGATACTGGATGCGGCAGATCATCTGGTCCAGCAATGTTGCCCCCCACATATCGGCCTCCTTCAGGTCCGGCGGTGTGAGAGAGGGCATGGTTGCAGGGAATGGCTGTGTGGCAGAAACCCGATCATCAACGGCATGCCCTTGCGTCGGCACAGGGCGCTCTTCCACTTCGTAACCCGGCACTGGCTGACCTGTGCGCCGATCAAGCACAAAGAACTCACCTCGTTTTGTGCTCTGCACAAGGGCAGGCACAGATGTGCCATCCGGTCCAGGCAAATCAACCATGGACGGACCAGACGGAATGTCCATATCCCACAGGTCATGGTGGACAGTCTGGAAAATCCAGCGCCTCTGGCCAGAAACAATATCCAGGGCAACTGTCGCGCTGGATGTCGCATCATCAAACGCACGGCGCGATCCACCCCAGTTATCAGGCGGGGCGTTGCCGGTGCCGAGGTACACCAAACCAAGTTCTGGATCAGCCGTATAAACACCCCAGGCATTGGGGGTATCACGCGTTAGAATATCGGTTGGGGCAGGGGTGAATGTTTCCGGGTCATGCCCAGCATCCCACACCCAGGCAATTTTCCCTGTGGTTGCATCAAAGGCACGCACTGCGCCGGATGGCTCAAAATTGGCCTGATTATCAAAAATCCACCCACCTGTGATCAGCCTGTTCTTCATAACCAGGGGTGGGGAGGTAATGAAGTGGAAGCCAAGCGGCACATTCCCCATGTAGTCGCGCATGGAAATAAAGCCGTGATCCCCAAAGTCTTCACAGGGCTTACCGGTTTCTGCATTCACCGCAACAATACGGGCATCTGCTACAGGGGAGTATATACGCTCCCGGCAGGAGGTTTGAATTTCGTCAGGCACGCGGTAATAAGAGACCCCCCGGCAGGCCAGATAGACGTTAGCATTCAAGTCTGCCTTGGCGGGCTGTGGGTCATATTTCCATTTTATTTTGCCCGTTGTGGCATCCATGGCCATCACCCAGCTATGGGGCGTGCACATATAGAGCGTGTTATCAACCTTGATCGGGGTCAGTTCCAGGTTGAACTCATGCCCGGCGTCCGGGCCGGCGACAACAGCTTCCCCGGCTTTTTGTGTATCACCGGTTTCCGTGATCCAGGCCCGCTTGAGCCGCCCGATGTTGGCTGGGGTTATCTGATCCAACGGGCTATAGCGGTCACCTTGGGCGGTGCGCCCATAATACCGCCAATCACCGGCGGGCATCATGTCTTTCAGTTCCGGCAGGCTTGCCGCCATACGGTTGGCAGGCACCGTCCCCGTAATGGAATAAGACGAAAAACAGCTTGCCAGCAGAACAACGCCAGAGAAGGCGAGAGAGCCCGCAAGCACCCGCTTGTCCTGCAACCATGTATTCTGGCTACGCCAGACCCCAGGCAGCAGCAGCCACAAACCGAGGCCTGCAAGCGTGAGCAACCTGACCTCCAGCCCCCATATGTTCAGCCCGACCTCCGCGAGAGACCATAGTGTGGCAAGGACCAGCAGCCCTGCATATAACTGCGTTGCCAAAACCGGCTTACGAAAGCCAACACCGGCAGCGGCAAGCATGATTGCACCAGCCACGATATAAAACCAGGAGCCACCCAGAAAGAGCAGTTGGGCACCACCAAGAAAAAGGAAAAGACCAGCCACGCCAAGGAACAGCGCAGTCACTATGGCCCAAAGTCGTGCATGATTATTCTGCATATTCAATCGTCCTTGAATTGCCCAGAACGCCCCCATGCAGACACCCGCAAAAGCCGGTTTCTACAATGGTGGCATTGCAGGCTCTCTGCGGAATTTATTCAGAAAAAAATCATGACCCTTCAAATATGGAATAAACACACTCACCACAGTGTGTGAGAAAGCGGCCGATCTGTCGCAAAGCTGCGACAGTTTGAGCAGGTCTGATGCGGCACCACGTACCAGCCTGCCAGCTAACTGGGCTGAAAAGCCCCTTGGCTGGCACGATGATCGTACGTATAGAAAACAGCCCTTGTCAGGACAGGCGCGCTCTACCCAAACGTGCGCAACCTTATGGAGGGAAGCCAGAGGGATGTCTCTCGCCTGGCTTGGATGCCACCTGCACGGGCCTGCCAGATCCTGAAACATCAGGATGCTGGAGACATGGCGACGCACTGTATGGAAAGGGTTTGCCCTGTGAAAGGACGGCTTTTCAAGGCGGTTCGTACGCCTCTGTTCTGGATTATATTGGTCTCGGTTGCACTCCGCCTACCGGGCCTCACCTGGGGGCTACCCGCCTCTGACGGGTGGGACGATGACGGAGTTGCCCCGCGCAATTTTTTGGTGGGGCTGGCACAGACCTATATTCCGGGTTCTTATTTTACCTATCCTCCCCTGCATATGCTCTGGCTTGCTCTGCTCAGTGCCCCAGGGGTTGTGCTGGCACTCCTGCATGCGCCAACGCTCAACCAGCATGACGTGATCGGGCAATTCATACACGTGCCGTATATGACGTTTTTTGCGATCACGGCGCGCATACTCAGTATCGTCATGTCGGTGGGCACCCTCCTGTTCATCGGGCAACTGACAGAAACCTTTGCGGGTCGAAAAGCGGGCCTTTACGCAGCCGCTGCCTGCGCTCTTGATGCCCCGCTTGTTTATTATGGCCAGGTCACCAATCTGGATGGCCCATATCTTTTCTGGGCCTCTCTTGCCCTGTGGGGATGGGTCAAATTTCTTGTCGAACGTCAGCCGCGCCATCTGCGCTGGGTCGCTCTTGCCTCAGTGGCGGCCATCACCACCAAAGATCAGGCTTATGCCGTTTTCTTACTGGCACTCCCGATATCGCTCGTTCTCTGGTTCAGCGTGGACAGGAAGGCGCGGCAGAGTTGGGCACCCATTGCCCGCTCTCTGACCCTATGGGCTACCCTTGCAGGCGGAGGGCTGTTGCTGATTGATGGTGCAATAACCAACCCATCAGGCTTTTCCAAACGACTGGCTTTTCTGCTTGGCCCTGCAAGTCAGGACTACACAAGCTACACGGCCAACCTGGAAGGACGCTTTCGCCTTCTTGCAGACATGGTTCTGCAATTTCCACGGTTTTACCCTGCGGTGACTGGCTTGTTGATTGTCATGGGGGTCGCTCTCATCTGGCGACAGTTCCGCAATGATCCTGCCAAGCAGGTTGCGGCTCTGGTGCCCGCACTGGCCGCTCTTTCCTTCACAGTGTGCTTCAATCTGCTGGCATTACGCTCTGACAACCGCTTTCTGCTGCCACAGTCAGTTTTTGTCGCACCCTATATCGGCATGGCTGCGGCATGGCTGACAACACGCCACTCTTGGAAAGTACGCTACGCAGCAGGGGCAGGTCTGGCTACCATAGCCTGTCTTGCCGTGTATCAATGCCTCGGCATTGATGCCGCCCTGATCAATGACCCACGATACGATATGGAGCGCTGGGTCGCGGCACACATGCAGCCCAATGATTATATTGAAGCTTATGGGCGCAATGCTTTTCTGCCGCGCCTACCTGACACAGGCAATGTTGCCCGGTTGGATATCAATCCGCTCAAACGCCGCAACCCACTGCCCGGTGTTACGGAAAAACTGGCTCCATTTGACCAGGTTGAGGCCCGCGACCCCCGTTTCCTGATTATTCCTGACTTCTGGGTAGCGGATTATCTACGCGCTGTTCCCCCTGAAAGCCTGAACGGCAGAAAAACACCACGCGTGGCCGAGACGACCTTACACGACACGGACAATCGTGCCTTTTTCCAAAAGCTGTTTGCTGGAGAGTATGGGTATCGACTAGCCCATGTCTCCCGCTACGCACCGGGCCCATGGCCTGCCGTGGAGGGCTTTGAAAGCCTTGGCCAGACTGTCTACCTGTTCGAGCGTGCCACTCCTTAATCAAGTGTTTGATTGCCTTGCCCCTTGGAATATGGCTGGCTAGCATCCTTGATCGGCAAGGCCCGTAGGAGGGACAATCAACCATGGCTTCACCCATTCTTTATAGCAGCCCTCTTTCTGGCAACTGTTACAAAGTCAGGCTGTTTGCAGCTTTGATCAATGTCCCTCTCAACGTTATAGACGTTGACCTCGCCGGGGCCGAACACAAGGAAGCATGGTTTACCGCCCTCAACCCCTGGCAGCAGGTACCCGTGCTCAAAAGCGGCTCCACTGTTATCTGGGACTCTCAGGCCATTTTGGTCTATCTGGCCGAATTGCATGGGCAAAACGCCTGGTGGCCACAAGACCCTGTGCGACGTGCCAAGGTTGTAGAGTGGCTGTCAGTCAGCGTTAATGAGATTCAGCATGGACCTGCCGATGCGCGACTGGTTCAGAAATTTGGCTACCCTCTCTCCCATGCAGCCGCTGTCGTTGCCAGCCAGCGCACACTGGGTGTTATTGAACACCACCTGACAACCCATAAATGGCTGGCTGGAGATGAAGGGCCAACTCTGGCCGAATGTGCCGCTTACCCATACCTTGCCCTAGCACCTGAAGGCGAGATCAGTCTGGATGAGTATCCTGCGCTCCAGGCATGGCTCCGCAGAGTGGAGGCTTTGCCGGGCTACATCCCCCTTGACGGCTGAACCTGCCATTTCTTTTGGAAACACCAGTTGAACGGAGCCCGTTGGTGCGGCATGAGGGGGACATCGCATCCTCCTCGCGATGGCAGTTAGGGCTTTTACATGTCAGAATATACACCCATTGGTCTTGATAACGGAAACCAGCCTGTCAAGGCGCTGACCCATTCGGGTAATTTCCACGTCGATGAAACTCTGGGTTACGTCATCCTCCATTACGCCCTTGCCCCGGCAGGAGACCTGCGAGGCCGGGTGCTTGGCACTGCCCCGCAGGATCGTCTGATATTCAGCCGTTCACGCGTTCCTGCGCAGATACAGGAGGCTGACATTGTGTTTGATGTTGGCGGTATCCACGCACCGCCAAAAGGCCGCTATGACCACCACATGCGGGATAAACCCCTCCGGGATGATGGTATTCCATTCAGTGCGGCAGGCCTTTTGTGGAAAGATTACGGGCTGGCCGCCATCAGAAACATTCTGCCGAACGACCTAGATGAGGCCACATTGGCCGCCATCTGGCAGGCCGTTGATAAATCCCTGATTATCCCTGTTGATCAGGACGACAACGGCGTGGTGAAAATGGGCCGCCTTTCCCTGGCAGATATTGTGTCAGCCTGCAGCCCCCCCTGGGACACTGCTGAACTGTATGGAGCCGACATGGCCCAGCAGAAGGAAACGGAGGGCTTTGCCAATGCTGCTCAGGCCGTTGCTAGCCATCTGCGCAACAGTATCGACAGAACACGCGCCAGCCTGAAGGCAACAGACCGCGTCCTTTCTGCTCACAAGCAGGCAGAGGACAAGCGTATCCTGCTAATGGATACCGGCATGCCGACCGAGAAGGTTATTTTTGAGCATAACCTGCCTGTTGTTTACGTCGTCTCCCCCGCAGGGTCAGCCCAGTGGAATGTCAAAGCTATTCCCCCCGTGCGGGGAGATTTTGGCCAACGTGTGTCTTTGCCTGATGCCTGGGCAGGGCTGGAAGGCCAGGCCCTGGCACAGGTATCCGGCGTGGCTGATGCCAAATTCGCACATCCGGCCCGGTTTATCTGTGGGGCCGCCAGCCGGGAAGGCGCACTTGAGATGGCACGCCGTGCATTGGAGATCGACGCAGCCCTTAACCAGACACCCTGACATCTGTCAGGCTTTGACAGTTTCCAAGCCTCTAGTTACACACAATACGATGGTGTCCCTCACGGGATTTAAAAGGGAAGCCGGTATAGCAAGCATGCTTAGTCCGGCACTGCCCCCGCAACTGTAAGCGGTTAAAAAAGGTCTTTTATGCTTTGCCCTGTAGCTGGCAAAGCCACCACTGGGCTCCCCCCGGGAAGGTGAAAGACCCCTTGGGACGTTACTGTCCCAGCCGCAAGTCAGGAAACCTGCCATCCGACCTATCTGAGTGTCATGGGCTATGGCGGGGTGCCGTAGGCCATGAGGCCACAAACCGTGTGCCCCTCCGTCGGAGGCCTCTCCCTCTCGCACCCTGTTTTTGCATAAGGCGCAAAAACATGCCGAACATTTCAGGTGTGAGCAGGCAGGTAAAAACTCACGTTTTTTCCGCACTCGCTTGGTTCATCGGCTGCCAACAGCGTTTATCTTCCAAAGCGCGACTGTTCAGTAGAGCAGGAAACTCCTTTCCATGACAGCACGCGCCATCATGATTGCCGCCCCACGTTCTGGCGGAGGCAAAACAACAGTTACCCTCGGCCTCCTCGCCGCCTTTAAAGCTATGAGAGTGCGGGTCAGAGGCGCAAAAACTGGCCCCGACTACATCGACCCGGCGTTCCATGAAGCCGCCACAGGCCGCAGTAGCTTCAATCTCGATAGCTGGGCTATGCCGCAGCCGTTGCTGAACTCTCTGCTGGATCACAGCGCGCACGAAACAGACTTTGTTATTATTGAATCCGCAATGGGGCTGTTTGACGGTTTGATGGCACCAGACAAAGCCCGTGGCGCACCTGCTGATATTGCTGAACAGTTTGGTATTCCGGTTGTGCTTGTGCTCGACGTTTCCGGGCAGGGCCAGTCAGCCGGTGCGGTCGCCCATGGTTTTGCCACGTTCCGCCCCGGCCTGAAGGTTGCTGGGGTTATTCTCAACCAGGTTGCCTCTGCCCGTCACTTGGCTATGGCCGAAAGTGCGGTCACTTCAGCCGGCCTTAAAGTGCTGGGCGCGTTTATGCGCGACCCAACACTTGTCCTGCCAGAGCGGCACCTAGGGCTTGTTCAAGCACGCGAACACCATGACCTTGCTGCCTTACTGGGTCACCTCGCCACCCGTACTCAAGCCGCCCTCAATCTGGACGATCTATACGCAACTGCGGCACCTCTACCCCCCCATACTCAGCAACAGCATTTTGCTTTGCCGCCACCAGGACAAAGAATTGCGGTTGCGGATGATGCGGCTTTTTCTTTCTTCTACGGCCATCTTGGGCAGGGCTGGCGGGATGCCGGTGCTGAGCTGGTTCCTTTCTCTCCCTTAGCAGATGAAGGACCAGACCAATCCTGCGATGCCTGTTGGTTACCCGGAGGATACCCGGAGCTATATGCGGGCACTCTATCAGCAGCATCGACCTTTCAGGATCAGTTGTCACAGTTCGCGCATCACAGCCCGGTCCATGGAGAATGTGGGGGCTTTATGGTTCTTGGGCGCGCGCTGGAGGATTCCCAAGGAAAAATCCATGCCATGGCAGGCCTTCTCAACCACGTAACAAGCTTTGCCAAGCGTAAAATGACTCTGGGTTATAGAGAGACCATAGTCCGTAGCCCCTGTATTCTGGGGGAAGTAGGTACCCGCCTGCGTGGGCATGAATTCCATTACGCACAAGTCATAGAACCTGGGCAGGATGCCCCTCTGGTGGATCTGTTTGATGGGGCCGGCAACAGCCTTGGTCCAGCCGGAGGGCAGAGGGGCCGGGTGTCCGGGTCCTATTTTCATGTCATGGCGCAACAGGAACATTCTAATGACATCTGACAGCCACGATGCCGACAGGCACAAAGAAAAAATGCAGCGCCGCAAGGCTGTACAGGACCAGGAAGTCGCCTCGAAAACAATCGAAAAAGGCCTCCTGATGGTGCACACAGGGGCTGGCAAAGGCAAATCAACCGCTGCATTCGGGCTGGCATTGCGCATGCTGGGGCGCAACCGGCGCGTCGTAGTTGTGCAGTTTATCAAAGGTGCCTGGTCTACAGGGGAGCGCACGGCCCTGACACGGTTTGATGACCTTCTGGAATGGCATACTGCCGGGGAGGGGTTTACATGGGAAACACAGGACAAAGCACGGGATATTGCCGCCTGTGCCCATGCGTGGGACATCGCCCGTGAGGCCCTGCGCCGGACAGATGTAGACTTGGTGGTACTGGATGAATTGAACATAGCCCTGCGCTATGACTATCTGCCCCTGTCCACTGTGCTGGCTGATCTGGAAGGGCGGCCACAGAGGCAACATGTCGTTATAACAGGCCGTAACGCTCCGGCTGACCTCATTACTGCGGCTGACCTGGTCACAGAAATGACGCTGGTAACACACCATTTTAAAAACGGGGTCAAAGCACAGGAAGGGATTGAGTTCTAATGCCTTCGCCGCGTGCCCTCATGTTCCAAGGGACGGGTTCGAGTGTTGGTAAATCCGTACTGGTCGCGGGACTGGCGAGGGTCCTGACCCGCCGGGGCCTACGTGTGCACCCCTTCAAACCCCAGAATATGTCCAACAACGCTGCTGTTACCGCTGACGGAGGGGAAATCGGGCGGGCTCAGGCGCTACAGGCCCAAGCCTGTGGCATTGCCCCAACCGTGGACATGAACCCGATTTTGTTGAAGCCACAAAGTGATATTGGCGCACAGCTTGTGGTGCGTGGTCATTTGAGGGGAACCTTTAAAGCCAGGGATTATCAGCACATCAAACGGGACTTAATGCCGCATGTTCTTGATTCATTCCAATCCCTAGCGCAGGGTGCCGATATTGTTCTGGTCGAAGGAGCGGGCTCGGCCTCAGAAGTTAATCTACGGGACCACGATATTGCCAATATGGGCTTTGCCCAGGCCGCCGACGTTGATGTTGTGCTGATTGGCGATATTGACCGCGGTGGAGTTATCGCCAGTCTGGTGGGAACACAGGCTGTGTTGGCAGACGCCGATGCCCGCCGTATCCGGGGCTTTATCGTCAATCGTATGAGGGGTGATCCCTCTTTGTTCTCATCCGGCATGAGTCTTATCGCAGAACACACAGGCTGGGCACCTTTAGGGCTTGTTCCCAACCTCGGCATTCTGCAAAGCCTGCCGGCTGAGGATGCTCAGGACCTGTGTGCTCATCATCACTCTGCACACTCTGGGCACATCAAAATTGCCGTACCCCATATGCCCATGATCGCCAATTTTGATGACCTGGACCCGTTGTTCAATACGCCAGACGTGGACGTGCTTTTTGTAGAGCCCGGGCAGGCACTCCCTGTGTGTGATCTGATTATTCTACCCGGGTCAAAAAGCACCTGCTCTGACCTGGACTTCCTCCGCCAACAAGGCTGGGATGTGGATATCAAAACTCATGTGAGACGTGGAGGGCGAGTGCTGGGTATCTGCGGTGGGTACCAGATGCTCGGACATACCATCAGTGACCCTGAAGGTATTGAGGGAGTTGTAGGTCACTCTCCCGGCCTTGGCCTTTTGGATGTCACGACCGAATTGACGCATGGTAAGCGCCTGCTTGCGGTAAAGGGCAGGCTGGAACCGGAACAAGTGGCTGTGCACGGGTATGAGATGCATATGGGCCGCACAACCGGGAACGATCAGGCCCGGCCTTTTGCTTTTATCGACCAGCAGCCGGAGGGAGCCTGTTCCCCCGATGGGCAGATATGGGGGACATATCTTCACGGGATCATGGCCAGCGGTGCCATACGTCAGGCCTTGCTTGCCCGTTTGGGTATGCAAGCGCCCCGTTATCAGAACCATGAAAACATCGTGGAAACCGCCCTGAACACCTGGGCAGACCATTTGGAACACCATATTGATATCCCAGCGCTACTCAAACTGGCGCGCCCTGTATCCTTATGAATACCCCCCAGATGCAGTTGCCAACCCATGGTGGGCAGGTTCAGGCCATCATGCGAAATTTCTCCGGCGCACCAGAACCCTTTGTAGATTTATCCACCGGCATCAGCCCCTATCCTTATCCCTTTAGCCTGCCAGACCCCTCTATTCTAACGCGCCTGCCAGAACAGGCTGAGGAACAGGCTCTGCTAGCTGATGCGGCAAGAGCTTACGGGCTTACCTCCACCGCACTACTCGCCGCAGGGGCGGGAACACAGCTTTTAATCTCGCTGCTGCCCTACGTCCTCAAGGGTGACCATGCGACCATTCTCGGCCCAACCTACAATGGGCATGCCACTGCATGGCAACATGCAGGGGTAAGCCTGCAAGTCGTCTCGGACATGGAAAGCATGATGGCTCTGGCACCTCGCCCCGGTCATGTCATGATTGTTTGCAATCCCAACAACCCGGACGGCCGCCACTACTCTCCCGATGTTCTGCGTCCTCTGGCTGACCGCTGTGCCAATCATGGCGGATATCTGGTTATTGATGAAGCCTATGTAGATTTTGAGCCATCTCTCAGCTTGGCATCCGCACTGCCACATCCGGGGCTCTGCATTTTACGGTCGTTTGGCAAAAGTTATGGCCTGCCAGGAATACGACTTGGGTTCTTCCTAGCCTCCGCTCCTCTTGTCGAGCGTATGTCTCACATGCTGGGAGATTGGCCTGTCAGTATTCCTGCCATCCATGCCGGGCGCGCCGCACTGTCTGACCCACTATGGCTGAAGCAACAATCTGACAGGCTGGAACAAGACATACGACAACTTTTGCATATCTTGCAGAAGGCAGACCTCCCTGTTGTCGGACAAACCAAGCTGTTTGTTCTGGTCCGCACAGCACAAGCACCTGCTTTATGGCACTGGCTCTGCCAGCACGGCATTATCACCCGGATTTTCCACGACCAACCAACCGACATCCGCTTTGGCCTGCCTGCCCATGTCGATGACTGGACCCGGCTCGAACATGCTCTGTTCTCCTGGGCGGCGGTGGACAAAACCACAGACTGTTCAGCGAACATGCCTTTTTTGCTTCTGGATGAAACTTGCCAGAGAGAGACCACCCAACACAGCGCCTTGTAAAAAACACGCCCGCCGATAAAGCTGCAACGCGGCACGAATGTCAGCAGATGTCAGGTCTCGGCGGCCACGCCCCACCCAATGCACCGCATTCAACTCGCCATCATACACTCGTGGACCACCGATGGAGAGGCCAAGCGCTCCCGCCAAAGCCCCCTCCGGCCACCCTGCGTTAGGAGAGCGATGATGGGATGCATCCTTCCAGACTGTGCGTAATGCCTCCCGCCAATCCAGCCCGCCACACCACGCAGCCAGAACCAACCAGAGGGCTGCAAGGCGTGATGCAGGAATGTTAATGAGATCATCCACCCGCGCCGCACATTTCCCAAAGGCCTCGTAGCGGGTGTTTCTGTGGCCGATCATGCTATCGGCTGTATTGATGGCCTTGTAAAAAACACCCCCCGGCAAGCCAAAGGCAAAGCACCAAACCAAGGGGGCGACAACACCATCAGAAAAATTTTCGGCCAGGCTTTCAATCGCCGCACGGCAGATAGCAGCCTCATCCAAAGCGCTTGGATCACGCCCGACGATCATCGACACAGCGTAGCGACCGGCTTCCAGCCCGTCACTTTCGAGCGCCAAAGCCACGGCCTCTACGTGTTCATACAAGGACCGTTGTGCCACGCAGGAACTGGCCAAAACGCCACATATCACCGGATTGCTACGACACAGACGGGCCACAAGCATAGCGCATACGCTTGGAACCACACTTAAGGCCACAGTCGCAACGCCACCACTGGCTACTCTTACCGAACGTGATGCCGTCTGCCTGTTAAGGCCTCGGTCCAACGCTGTAATGAAGTTGCCCTGCCAGACAACGGGATGCTTGATAAGACGATAAGCGCGTTCAGGGTACCCAAAAACACCCTCCACCACAGCCGCGATCAATGTTGTCAAAGGAAAAGCCAGCATACACAACGCATATCACTTTAAACCTGCCTTGTAAGGGCCGGAGCAAAACAGGCACCACAAGAACAGATTATTCAGGCTCACCATGATGTGCTGTGCTTATGTGTCATGGACATACCAGAACGCAGCAAGGGGCAGCCCATCTGAAATTTCACTCGCCCAGCTAGTACGTCTATGGTTCGTTGCATTCAGCACGCCATGGCCTGCATAGCATTTTACAAATAAGGGACTACACTTTGGACCAGACAGAGTTTGTCAAAGCGATTGGAACATTTCTGGCGATTATGAACCCGTTCCTAAGCTTGCCGGTGTTTCTGGCCATGACAACGGGCTTTAGCGTATCGGAACAAAGAAAGCTTGCCACCAAGATAACGTTCTTTTCCGCCATCATGTGTGCCGCCATTCTACTTGCGGGGACGCAGATCATCTCATTTTTTGGCATTACGATTGACCAGTTCCGCATCGCAGGCGGGATTGTACTAGCCCATATTGCATGGTCCATGCTGAGTGGTAAGGAAATTGCCTCCCACCAAGGCAGTACGCAGGAACAGGACCAAGTACAGGCGCTGTCTGGGCTGGCATTCTACCCCATGACATTTCCGCTGGTTGTCGGACCAGGCACCATTGCAACACTGATCATCTATACCAGCCATACCCAGCAGAGCGAAAAGCTGGCTGTTGCGGGAATTGTTGGTGCAATTTTACTCCTCCTGTTCGGAGTGCTGTTTTTTGCGTCAGAATTTGGCAAAGTGCTGAGCGATACCATGCGCGTCATCACCACACGGCTGATGGGCATGATCCTTCTGGCAATTTCTGTGGGTATGGTCACATCGGGCATTAAAGCCGTTTTTGCCCTGCATTAATGGCTCTACGGCCAACTCTACATACACGCTACCAGTCGGAGGGGAGAGATTTCTCTCCCCTTTTTTATGGGGCTATTGCACAGCATACAGCTGACTGAAGACCGTCACGTTTTGGAATGCAGGTCAAACGGACATTGCATTGAATGCGATCCGCTATATATACTCAGATCGAGTACATATATGACCCAATGAGGTTCGCCCATGACAACTCTGGCAACAGCACCCGACAGAGATACGCTTTATCAGCCTCTCTCTCACATCATGCGGCGTGATATCTGGGAGCAGTCATACGCTGCGGATGTAGAGGCTATTCTACGCCTCAAGAAAGAGCGGAATGCCATCATTCTGGCCCATAATTACCAGACGCCCGAAATTTTTCACGGTGTTGCTGATGTCAAGGGCGACAGTCTTGCTCTGGCCCGTGCCGCGCAAGGCGTGGATGCTGACATTATTGTCATGGCGGGTGTCCACTTCATGGCAGAAACAGTTAAACTGCTTAATCCCGACAAAACCGTGCTTATTCCCGACCCACTCGCTGGGTGCTCCTTAGCGGAGGGCATAACGGTTGAGAACATTCTGGCTCTGAAACGGGATAATCCGGGTGTGCCGGTTGTGACCTATGTGAACAGTTCCGCAGCAGTCAAAGCGGTAACTGACATTTGCTGCACTTCAGGCAATGCCCGCAAGGTTGTGCAAAGCCTGGGGGTACCTCGTGTCATCATGATCCCGGATGAGTTTCTGGCACGTAATATCGAGCAAGAAACCGGAGTGGAAATGATCACATGGCCCGCCCATTGCGAGGTCCATGAGCGCTTTACCCCGCAGGAAATACGGCAGTATCGGCGCATCCACCCGGGAGTGACGGTGATCACCCACCCCGAATGCCCGCCCGAGGTGGTAGAAGCCGCTGATTTTTCAGGCTCTACAGCCCATATGATTGATTATATTGATGCAGCCAGACCCGAAAAAGTGCTGCTCGTGACAGAGTGTTCCATGAGTGACAACCTGTCTGTCCTCTACCCGCAAACCGAGTTCGTGCGGCCGTGCAACCTTTGCCCCCATATGAAGCGCATTACACTTGCCAATATCCGTAGCGCGCTTGAAACCGGACAAACGGCCGTCACCATCCCAGCCAATTTGCAGCAAAAAGCGCGGCAGTCGGTCGAGCGGATGCTGGCTATCTGAATAACGCCATGCCCCACATTCTTTCTCATTTAGCTGGACAACCAGTTATTGCTGGCGCAGGCCTTGCCGGTCTGGCTGTTGCACTCCAGTTGAAGACATCATGCGTTGTGCTCTCCCCCGCACCATTGGGAAAGCAAACAGCCTCTGGGCTGGCACAAGGGGGGATTGCTGCCAGTGTGGGAGCCGATGATAGTCCTGAATGCCATAGTCAGGATACATTAGCTGCAGGGGCAGGACTATGTGACCCCAGTGTGGTGCAGGCTATCACTGCCGAAGGAGCGCATTGTGTAGAAACATTGCGCCAATGGGGAGTCCCCTTCGCCCAAAAACACGGTCGTTTTCTATTGCATCATGAGGCTGCCCATTCCGTTGCAAGAATTGTTTACGCAGGAGGGGACGCAACGGGTGCCGCAATTATAAAAACACTCGTCCAGCGTGTGCATGAAACGGACAGAATTACGGTCTTAAACCAAACACAGTTGTCTGACGTGGTGCTGCATGACGGACAGGTAAGCGGCGTCTGGACCTCTGCTGGTTATATTCCCACCACATGCTGTGTTATCGCCACCGGCGGGGCAGGGGCACTCTTTCAGGGTGCCACGTCTCCAAGCCAATGTGATGGCTCTGGTATTGCTGTCGCTGCAAGGGCTGGGGCGCTCCTAGCTGATATGGAGTTCACACAGTTCCATCCAACAGTAATTGATTGCCGTGCTCCCGATGGTCGAGGCTTGCTGGTAAGCGAAGCGGTCAGAGGGGCAGGGGCCATATTGGTCGATGAGAGCGGCCAACGCTTTGTTGATGAACTACAGCCCCGTGATTGTGTCAGCCGTGCTGTTGCTCAGAAAATACTGTGTGGCCAAAAAGTTTTTCTCGATGCACGCAGGCTACACACAGGTCGGTTTAGCCAAATATTTCCTACAATTTTTAATTCCTGCAAGACATTCAACATTGATCCCGACACAGACCTCATTCCAGTACGTCCTGGCATGCATTATCTCATGGGGGGTATCCATGTTGATCTCTCAGGGCGTAGTAGTATTCCCGGCCTGTGGGCATGCGGGGAGGCCGCCTGTACCGGCATGCATGGTGCCAACAGACTAGCCAGCAATTCCCTGCTTGAAGCCTTTATCATGGGTCGCAATGTTGCCCGCGATCTTTCCAGCATTGAAAAACAACAATACCCCCTCAGCCAGCCTCCGACACATCAAGGTAAAAGGGAAGACGATCTTGATTTCAGTCATCTGACTGAAAACCTTGGCATTTTGCGGAGCTCAGAGAAACTGGAGAACATCTTAAACGCGACCCTCCCGTTTTTAAAAACCAGCAATCGTGCCCTGATCGCCGCCAGTATGGCCTGGGCAGCGCTGCAACGTCGTGAAAGTCGTGGCAGCCATTGGCGAACGGATTTTCCACGACCAGCCGACACAACCAGCCGCCATTTTTTCACCATCAATGATCTTGCCATCTAATACGACCAGAGTGGAGTGTTCACGATGCCTGCACAGCCGTTTTTGCCGTCCATCATGTGGGAAAACACTATCCGCAATGCCCTATTGGAAGATCTGGGAATTGGAGGTGACCTGACAACACAGGCCCTTGCCAGCCCTGACTGCACGATGCGTGCTGCCTTTAGGGCCCGTCAGGATGGTGTCGTCGCTGGGTTGGAGGGCATGCGGCTTGCATTCACTCTGCTGGACCCAAACACCACGGTCTCATATTCCACAACAGATGGCACTATCGTCTGCGCGGGTGATACTCTTGCCTACGTGGAAGGCAAAGCTGCCGTCGTGTTGGGTGGGGAACGTACAGCTTTAAACATTTTATCGCACTTAAGTGGAATTGCATCTGTCACCCGACAGATTGTTGACAAGGTCTCCCATACAAAAGCCCGCGTCTGCTGCACACGCAAAACGCTTCCAGGCCTCAGAGCTTTCCAAAAATATGCCGTCAAAGCTGGTGGTGGCCATAACCATAGATACAGGCTGGATGATGCCATTCTGATCAAAGACAACCATCTCGCCCTGTGCAACGGCAGTATTACAGAGGCTTTGCAAAAAGCCCGTGCCTATGCAGGCCATCTTGTTTGTATAGAACTTGAAGTTGATACTTTAGCACAACTGGAAGAAGCTCTCTCCTGCAGTGTGGCCAATACCTATTTGTTAGACAATATGTCTATCCCAGAATTACGACAAGCTGTGGCCATGGTTTCAGGCCGAGCCGTTGTCGAGGCTTCCGGCGGCATAACCCCTGATACTGCACAAGAAATTGCCGAAACAGGCGTTGATGTTTTATCCATGGGGTGGCTAACACATAGCGTCAAAGCGCTTGATATTGGCCTTGATGTTGAAATTGCCTAAAAAAACGAAAAGAGGATGAGTACAAACCCATCCTCTTTTCATCATGTTACCCGTTGTAAGAAAACGAGATGTCGGCCTTCGAGAAATGGCTGGCAATTTTATCTTTATCAGACAGAACAGCATCAGCTTCTGAAATTGGCCATGTGATGTTGAGTTCCGGGCAGTTCCAGATCACCGCACGTTCAGATGGCTTGCTGTAAAGGGATGTGCACTTGTACTGCACCTCCGTATTCTCTTCCAGCGTGACAAAACCGTGCAGGAAGCCTGGCGGGATCCATAGCTGAGACCAGTTTTCTGCAGACAGTTCTGCCGCAACCCACTGCCCATATGTCGGCGACCCTGTACGGGCATCCACCGCCACATCCCAGATAGCACCACGTGTCACACGGACAAGCTTACCTTGCTCATAAGGAGCCAACTGACAATGCAGCCCTCGGACCACGCCTTTCTGGCGTGACAGGCTTTGATTGTCCTGTACGAAAGGTAGCGTAATACCAACTTTTGACAGCTGGTCCTGATTGTAAGTCTCTGAGAAAAAACCGCGACTGTCTTCAAAACGGGCTGGAGTGACAAGAATCACATCTGGAATGGCAAGTCGTTCAGCGTGCATCAACGATGATCTTTCCTGTTATAAGAAGCTGGGCAAAAGGGGACAGCAGTCAGTAACCGCTGTCCGCCAGTTCCAGAAGCAGGCGGCCCAGTTCTGTTTTGCCCATTTTATTAGCGTGCTCACGCAGCTGATCTGCATTGATGTATTTATTACGAAAAGCCACTTCTGCAGGTGAGCCAACCAACATGCCTTGACGGGACTGAATGGTCTGCACAAAATTGCCAGCCTGCATCAAGCTGTCAGGCACCCCGGCATCCAGCCAGGCGCAACCACGGCCAAGGCGTTCAACCTGCAGGGTGCCTTCTTCCAAATACATGCGGTTCAGGTCGGTAATTTCCAACTCGCCGCGCGCACTGGGCTTAACTTTTTTGGCAAAATCTACGACCCGATTGTCATAGAAATACAGCCCAGTCACAGCCCAGTTGGATTTGGGCACCTTCGGCTTTTCTTCCACCATCAAAGCCTGACCTTGCTCATCAAAAGAGACAACGCCATAACGTTCCGGGTCACGAACCTGATAGGCAAAAACCGTCGCCCCTTTGGCCCGACCGTAGGCCTGCCGCAGAAGCTCACCCAGATGATCGGCAAAAATCAGATTATCGCCCAGCGCCAAGGCGCAGGATGCCCCATCAATCCAGTCTTCCGCGATCAGAAAGGCTTGTGCCAGACCATCTGGCGAAGGCTGGATACGGTATTCAAACCGAACACCAAACTGCTCCCCCGTTCCCAGAAGCCGCTGGAATTGCGGCATGTCATGCGGGGTCGTAATAATCATGATATCCTGTATGCCAGCCAGCATCAGGGTCGCCAGAGGATAATAGATCATTGGCTTGTCATAAACCGGCAGCAACTGCTTGGATGTTGCCAGAGTCATGGGGTGCAGCCTGGTTCCAGATCCCCCTGCCAGAATGATACCTTTCATCCGCGCACTCTCAGTCATTTTAATGCCTTCGTTCATCACTGTTCCAAGGCTTTTACACCCGCTTTTGTGCTTTGTAACCTAGAGGCAAACAGAGCATTGGAAAGACGTGGTATAAAAACAAAAGAAGTAATAAAAAATAAATAGTCTACTCTCATAAAGAGGGTAGGGGGAGCATTGCTCCTGCCAGAAAACAGCTTGGCGCTGTTTCCGATTGGAAAGAATACAAACGGGCTGGCCGCCCTTTACCATATGCGATGTAATGGGCAGTTTCTGCCACCAGCCCCTGCTGCTGCACGAGCCGACGGAAATTTTGCTTATGCATTAACCGACCTGCCAAAGCCTCCATGGTATTCTGCAATTGTAACAAAGGAAAAGAAGGCGGCAACAGATCGAATACGACCGGTGTGTAGCGAATTTTTGCCCGGATCCGCGACAGCGCCGTCGCCAGTACACGGCGGTAATCATGCCGCATGGTTTTACCCGGAATGAGGCTTGCCCTGTGGCCGCTGGCTTCAGGCACCAAACCGGCCTCCCACAACAGCTCGTAACGGCTGAGTGCGAGTTCGTCATTCCAAACGGCACCGTCAAAACCAAAAATACGACAGCACCGTTGCCAGTGGCTACTCTTAGCGCCTGCCCATGATTTTAACTGTTCTTTTATTTCCAGCAGCAAATTATGGCAGGCTGGATGCCTGCGATCCTCCCACGGGAAATACTCATATAAAGAAGTTGCTGTTTCTTCTGCCTCATAATTCTGACGAATAAACGCAAGGTAGGAAATACGAACCTGCCGAGGCGTTTTGCCATCGGCCGCAGACGCAAACGTATAAAGCTGCTCGGTATGCCCTAGTGCCATACCTGTCTGGCGCTCCACCCAACCACGCATGCCTTTCTGGAGCGAGCTGTGTTCCATAGTCAGTGGGCCCGCTGGAAATATTTCGCCATTACAAAGCGTTAAAACAGTCGGCACACCAAGACCCATGCCGACCAGCACTGCCACCAGTTCTGCCTCACACAGATCTGGCTTTGCCATTGGTTCTGACAAAGCATGAACAGAGGGGTGTGCCATGAGCATTGTAAACCATAAGTTGCAGCCGACATCACCTTGTAACAGCAACGCGTTGCCTGTCACAACAGCATGGCATTATGGCAGAAAAGAGCGAGCCACGGGCACAGATTGCAGGAGTGCCCCCACCAAACAAAAAACGACAATGGCCAGAGTCAAAGACTCTGGCCATCCACACGCGGCAAAACGTGTTGCTCCCTACTGATCAGGGGGAGTGAATCAGCTTATGGTTCAGGAACTCTTCAATCCCGAATTCAGACAACTCACGCCCGTAGCCTGAATTCTTTACCCCACCGAATGGAAGGTCCGGGGCTGTCCCCGTAACATCGTTAATAAAGACCATGCCTGTTTCAATGCGGGCTGCTACATCCCGACCGCGGGCAACATTGGTTGTATGGATAGAGCCACCAAGCCCGTAGGGAGAGTCATTGGCCAGATCGACAGCTTCATCCTCATTTTTTACGGAGTAAATAATGGCAACCGGGCCAAAAATTTCTTCATAGAAAATAGGGTTGTCTTTGGTTACCCCTGTCAGAACTGCGGCCTGAAGGAAGAAACCATCCCGCGCAATCTGCTTACCCCCGGTGACCAATTTAGCACCATTGGCAACAGCACGCTCAACCTGCTCCAACGCCCGTTTCATGGCATCTTCGCTGCTCATCGGGCCATGCGTCACACCCTGTTCCAACGGGTCACCATATCGGAACTCGGACAGTGCAGAAGCCAGCCTGTCGGTAAATTCATCCGCCAGAGAATGATGAACGATCATGCGCTTTGCAGCCGTACACACCTGACCATTGTTGCTCATACGGCCCGCAACAGCATGCGGGATAACGGCGTCGAGGTCAGCATCGTCAAGCACGATAAATGCATCGGAGCCACCAAGCTCCATGGTGCTCTTTTTCAGGGCACGGCCAGCCTGCGAGGCAACGGCGCTACCCGCCCGCTCGCTCCCAGTCAGAGCAACACCACGGACTTCAGGCCGGCTGATCAGCTTTTCGGACTGCTCATTCGTCAGGAACAGGTTGGTGTAGGCACCTTCAGGCAGCCCTGCCTCGCGGAACAAAGCTTCAAACGCAACGGCACACTGCGGCACGCCAGGAGCATGCTTGACCAGCACCACGTTGCCCGACATCAGATTGGGGCCAGCAACACGCGCCAACTGATAGTATGGGAAGTTCCATGGTTCCACACAGTAGATCACGCCCAGAGACTGACTAAGCACTGTTGCCCGACCCGACGCCACGGGCAATTCCTTGGGGGCGAGGAATGTCTCGGCTTTTTCGGCATAATAGGCAAGAATATCAGCAGAGAGTTCAATCTCGCCCAGAGCTTCTGACAGCACCTTACCCATTTCCACGGAAATCAGGCGAGCATGCTTTTCCTTATCCCTACGGAGAATCTCCGCAGCCTTGAGGACCAGCTTCCGCCGCTCGGCAATAGAGCGTTTGCTCCAGTCATTTTTCCAGAACGTATGGGCTGTTTCCAGCTTGCCAAACATCTCTCCATCCATGTGGAGGTCAAATGTCTTTTCAGTTTTCCCGGTCGCCGGATTGATTGTGCGATACATGCTCATCGATACCGATCTCCTATGGTGCTCGCCCGGCTTGCAATCCCCCTGAATGGGAGAATGTCTGCCGGATGAAAGCTGCTGTCTGTCACAGCCTAGGCGATACCCAGAGGCGATGCGACCCCATGTATTCGATGATCACGAAAAAGTGTGAATCCTAAGATCAACATGAAAAACACTCATTCATGAATGTTTTAATAAATATTTTAAATAATACTAAAGCATTTCTGGTGATTTTCGAAGCCAAAATAAAAAGAAATCACCTTCACCTTCCGCATTTAAATATTGTTTCAAAACTGAAAAGAGTCTCAATTTAATCGTCAATTACAATATGGGTTCTATAAAATTTTATATCGTCGGAAACTTTAACGCTCTGTAAGGCAACAACCTATCCCACCGCGCGACAGAAGCACCAGAGCACAAGAGAACCTTGCGCCCTGTTTTTCCACATCGCTACGGATCATCATAACGGAGCAGCGCAGGCAAGGCTGCTACTCTGCCAGCAAAGCTTCACGCTTCATTTCCAGCTCCAGCCAACGTTCTTCACATTCAGCCAGTTGTTCCTCTGCTTTTTGCAGCGTCGCAGTCAGTCGCTCAAACTCAGCAGGGCTTCGAGCGTATAAATCGGCATCCAGAAGTTTTTCCCGCAGGACCGTTATATCTGCTTCAATTTTCGCCATTTCAGTAGGCAACTTGTCCAGAGCGTACTGGTCTTTGTAACTCAGCTTGCGGGCCGGGGCTTTAGACGTGGCCTCCTGCTTGCCTTTCCCTGCCGCGACCACAACGAGAGGTGCCTCGTTCAACGGCACCTGATTGCGCTGGGCCAGCATGTCGGAATACCCACCGGCATATTCGACCCAGTTCCCATCGGCCTCAGTCGCAAGTGTTGAGGTTGCAACCCGGTCCAGAAAATCACGATCATGGCTGACAAGCAGAACTGTGCCTTCATAGGTGGACAGCATGTCCTGAAGGATATCCAGCGTCTCCAAGTCCAGATCGTTCGTCGGTTCGTCCAGCACAAGCAGGTTGGATGGTTTAGCCAGTGCACAGGCAAGCATAAGCCGACCACGCTCCCCCCCGGACAAAGCACCTACAGGTGTACGAGCCTGCTCAGGCCGGAACAGAAAGTCTTTCATATAACCAATGACATGGCGCTTCTCGGTGCCCACCAGCACCATGTCACCGCCTTCTGTCAAAGTGTCAGCCAGAGTTTTTTCCGGGTCGAGAGCGCGGCGTTGCTGGTCAAGTGTGACCATGCTCAACGATGGCCCTAATGTCACCGTGCCACTATCTGGCTGGTCCAGGCCTGTCAGCAGGCGCAGCAAGGTTGTTTTGCCTGCACCATTGGCACCCACAATCCCCAGCCTGTCACCTCGCAGCAAACGCAGGTCAAGGTTATGGACGATAACGCGCTCACCCCATGCCTTACTGATATTCTCAGCCACTGAAACAAGACGGCTGGACGTGTTGGCCGTCTGAGCATTCATGGTCACGCTGCCTACAGCCCGCACAGCTTCCTTGCGGGCTGTGCGCAGGGCCGCCAGTTCCCTTACCCGCCTGACATTACGCTTACGGCGTGCGGTCACGCCATAACGCATCCAGTCTTCTTCACGCGCGATCTGCCGGTCCAGCTTGTGGGCGTCGCGCTCTTCCTGCTCCAGCACCTCTTCCCGCCAGGCCTCAAAGCGCTCAAAGCCTTCATCCAGTCGGCGGGTTACACCCCGATCCAGCCAGACAACAGACCGGGACAATGTGGACAGCAAACGCCGGTCATGGCTGATAATGACAAGAGCCGTCCCCAGACTCAGCAATTCACGCTCCAACCACTCAATCGTCGGCATATCGAGGTGGTTGGTTGGCTCATCCAGCAGAAGAATATCAGGTGCCGCAGCCAGAGCCCCGGCTATCGCACAACGGCGTACCTCACCACCGGAGAGATGGCTTGTGTTTTCGTGCCCTTTCAAACCCAACGCTTCCAGCATGGCAGCGGCCCGCCATGCCATGGCAGGGTCAGCAATCTGTGCGGCAACATAATCAGCCGTTGTGGCATAGGCGCTTAAATCAGGTTCCTGCGGCAGGTAGCATAAGGACGCACCAGGCTGAAGAAATACGCGGCCTGAATCGGGCTGAATAACCCCCGCAGCAATTTTCAGAAGCGTAGATTTTCCAGACCCATTGCGCCCGACCAGACAGAGGCGCTCTCCTTTTCCCACAGCAAAATCTGCCCCGGCCAGCAACGGTTTGCCACCCAGCGTGAGAGAAATGTCCTGTACATGCAGAAGGGGAGGGGGAGCCATGAAGATACTGCCTGTTCGTCGCAAGTGGTCAAAGGGAACAGGCTGGGCAACGCCCTGTTGCCGTTAGACCTGCGCCATGCCTGCGCTGCTTACGGCCTGATAGGTAGCCACGGCAAGGGCCATGGGGTCAAACGGCTTCGTAATAACGTAGCTTGGCTCCAAAGTCTGCCCCGTCAAAAGCCGCTCTGGATAGGCTGTGACGTAAATAACCGGTACATGGAACGACGTGATAATTTCGGCAACAGCCGCCATACCGTCCCCGCCATACCCCAGGTTGATGTCAGCCAGAACCAGGCCCGGCCGCGTCTGTACCGCCATTTGGATGGCATCTTCCTGCGTATGGGCAACACCCGCAACGCTGTGCCCGCATTGCAGGACAAGCTGCTCAATATCCATGGCAATAATCGGTTCATCTTCGATAATCAGAACCGAAGTCTGGACACCTTTACGTATCAGTTCCTGAGCGGCCGTCAGTTCCGCCTGAGCCTGTTTTTCAGAAAGGCCGACAATCCGACCTGCCGTCTCCAGTCCGACATCTTCCAATGACGTCAGCAACAGCAACTGGCGCTGCCGGGTTGTTACATCACGGACTGGTGATGCGTTTTGCCCCTCGGCAGGCACATACAAACGGGAGATGACCTTGTACAGCTGTTGCAGGGGCGTAAAACCATCCTCCGACCTTTGAGAGGAAAGATTACGCAACCCTTCCGCAACAAGGAGGTCCCCGTCTGGCTGGCTACCTGTCAGCGCACGTGCATAACGTCTGGCATAAGGGAGAGTCCTGATCAGACCGTCACGCAGCGATTCTGACACGACAAATCTCCTTCATGAAATGGCTATGATAAAAGCATACGATGCCGCAATGATGGCATGGCACGCCGCCGACCGAAAGGGGTATCCACTCTGACTTCTGCCAAACAGGCCATACTGCAGCCTCAACACAAGCCTTTTCGGGCGGAGTTGCTGGCGGTTGTTCCATCGCTTCGGGTCTTTGCCCGCTGCTGGACACGGGACTGGGCTCTGGCCGACGATCTGGTGCAGGAGACCGTCCTGCGGGCACTGTCTGCGGCGGACAGTTTCCAGCCCGGCAGCAGTATGCGGGCCTGGTGCTTCACAATCCTGCGTAATTTTTTTCTGGAGCAAGCCCGTAAAAAGAAACGGGAAAGCGAAGTGTTGCACCACTACAGCGAACAGCAGCCCCGACAAGAACAGACAGAGACTGTGACAGATAATCCACACGATCTGGAGAAATTTCTGTGGCGTCTTTCTCCACTCCTGCGAGAGGCCCTGGTACTCATCGGCGCACAGGAAATGACGTATGCGGAAGCCTCGAAAATCTGCGGCGTGGAGGTCAGCACCATGAAAGTACGTGTTTCCAGAGCCCGCTCAGCCCTCCGCAAGATCATGGATGAACAGAACGCCCCAGCTTCCTGAGCGAACATTTTTTCTATCGCCATGTAACCTTTGAAACGCCCCATCCATTGATACCGCAAAACAGGAATCATTTATGGAGATTTCGGACATGGTGGACACATTTCACGACCAGCTGATAGCCATTCTCCCCAAGCTACGGGTGCAGGCCATGGCGCTGACCCGTAACCGGGCCATGGCGGAAGATTTGGTGCAGGATGCCGTCTGCAATGCCCTGTCCGCCCGCACCAGCTTCATGCCCGGCACCAATTTTGGTGCCTGGATGCACCGCATACTGCGAAACCGGTTTATCTCCGACCTGCGCAAAAAACGTGAGACCACAAATATCGACGACACTCCCCAGTCCTTTCTGGCGGTCGGCGCACGCCACGATGACAGGCTTGCCCTGATGGAACTGGATGCAGCCCTTGCATGCCTGCCAACCGACCAGCGTGAAGCTCTGCTGTTAGGCGTTCTTGAAGGAATGAGCTATCAAGAACTGGCGGAAATTTCTGGCTGTGCCGTTGGTACGGCCAAAAGCCGCGTGTTCCGCGCGCGGAGGCAGCTTGCCCTCTGGCTGACAGGCGAGGACTACGTGGAAGACGGAGAGAGTTCTGGCAAAAAATCCCAGAAGACCCCGTCGCGGAGTGGCAGACGCCCCTCCGGCACGAGCAAGACGCCTTCGGGCATTGGCCCTTTGCTTGGTTAGTCGCCGTGGCACGTTCGAGTTTAGAAGAGTGGCCGCCTTCGCAGATCGAGCGGCCGAGTATTAAGTCCTCCCTCCTGCCTTGGGCCGAGGGAGACGAACCGGAGAGCAGGGTGGGAAAAAGCAGGGAAGAATCTCCCCGCCAGAGGCCAACAAAACCACAGCAGCGGCAGGCTTTTGATATCTGGCTGGAACGAGGATTGCGTCAGATGTTTAATGATGTCGTCAACGAACCCGTGCCCGAAGAGCTTCTTAAACTCATTCAGGATGACAGGGAAAAACAGGGCTGAATCTGTTTGAACTTTCTCTTATGGCTGCTTGCAGGCACCCGGCATATCGCTCTGGCGCTCCTTGCCATTCTGGGCCGGGTGTTTGCAACCACCAGTGCCCGCCTGCGGGTTCTTATTGGCCTTTCGGCTATTCCTGTCATGGCCATTGGCTCGGTCCTGGCCTTCAACAACTATCAGGACGTCAGGACAGGTAGCGCCCAAAGGGCTGCATCCGCCATCATGCGGCTGGACCTGCAGTTCCGCCACGATACAGACAGGCTACGTAGCGCGCTCGAAACTATTGGCAACATGGACCTGACTCCAGGGCAGATCGTGCATGCCCTGACATTGGCTGAAACCATCAGCGGCCAGCGCTACTGCTTTATGTCCGTGCTGGATGATGCCGGACATACAGTGGCATCAGTCTCACCACCTGGACGCTCCTGCGCGGAAGTCGGGCGACTGGCTCCGCCGGGCGCAATCAAGGACACTTTGCTGGAAGCCGTGCAACAAAGCGGCGGTACTGAAGACAACGGTGCTTTTCTCCGTATTACCGTCCCGGCCTCGTTTTTATCCCTCCCGGAAACACATGGTTACCTGATGGGGATCCTCCAGATCTCCCGCACCAATTTTTATCTTGGTGGCGCGTCTGGCTGGGAGGCATTTTCCGACGACAGTAACCCGGTCCAAGCATGGCTGGTTATGCATAACGACCAGCTTTTACCCGTCTGCACCAACTGCGGCTGGCACCCACCCCCCGCCGCTTTGGTCAAAACCCTCAAAGACAAATTGGAAAACAGCGCCTTATCCATTGTGTCCCTTCCGTCATCCGATGGTGGTTATGCCTTGGGTGCCATTGCCGGCGGGGCTGACATTTTTGTTTCGACCCAGCGCACACAGCTTGAGGCCGAAGCACTGCGGAACATGATTTTCCAGCTTGCAGCCTTGTTGTTCCTGCTGGTTGCAGGTCTGCTGGCCATGACACTGGCATCCAATATCGTGCTGGTATGGCCTTTACGACGCCTGATTCTGTCTGTGCAGAAATGGCAGCTCGAAGGCATTTTTGATGCTCGGATCACCCGCTCCATGCCCAGAGAGCTGCAACAGTTTGGGCAGGCATTCACCCGTGCCACCCGCCGTCTTGCCCGACACGAGGCGCGCCTGAACAAAGCTATGGCCCACCAGCGACTGCTGATGAAGGAGATCCACCACCGCGTAAAAAATAATTTACAGATTGTAGCGTCTCTTCTCAATCTTCAGGCAAGCCAGATCACTCACCCTGAGGTCAAAGCTGAGTTTGCCCTTGCCCGAGATAGAATCCGCGCCCTGGCAACTCTGCACCGCACACTGTATGCCGAGGATAGTCTGAACAGTCTGAACATGGCTGTTTTTCTAAAAGACCTGTGTGAACAAACCCTGCTGATATCCGGTGAGCATGAAAGCGGCCGTATTAGCATTAACGTCCATTCCGACAGCTTCTGGATGGACCCGGATCATGCCGTGCCTCTGGCCCTGATCGTCACTGAACTCATTACAAACTCAATCAAATATGCCTTCCCCGACCAACGGCGTGGCGTCATTCTTGTTGATCTGCGGCGCACTCAGCAGCAGGTCACCCTCCAGGTTGGTGATGACGGCATTGGCTGTGCGTTTGACAGCAGCACCGCCGCTCAAGGGATCGGGCTGAAGCTTATCAACGGCTTTGCCCGTCAGCTTAAAGCTACGGTCACATTCTCTAGCGACGCTGGGGTAAAATTTACGCTCAGTATGCGTCTACCAGAGGAGAAAGAGGCGAGTACCGACAGCCTGTAATGCATGCCATGCGAACAATGCAGCGGTTCATGTCGGTCTAAGTTGTTTGCGTCATGCGTAGAGCAGTATAAACGCCTGTGTATGAGCAACGACAAAGCAGCAATCCGCGGCTGGACCCAAACTCAGTCTCGTCTGGGGCGTAAGGCCGCACGATCAGTAATAGCAACCGGCCTGCTGTCCAGCCTGGCCGGTGTTGGGCAGGCGTGGTGTGTCGCTGTTATTCTGGGGCAAGCCTTGCTTGCCTGGCAGACAGGGCATGGCCACCCTACCATATGGCCATTCCTCCTGTTTGCCATTCTGGCTGCGTTCCGCGCCATAATAATGGCCAGTGCTGACATTACGGCAGCCAAAGCTGGCATTGCTGCCCGCCGTCGTTTACGGGCGGAAGTGCTGTCCTCCATCTTGGCAGGTGGCCCAGCCTTGCTCCGCCGGATGCACAGCGGAGCCTTGGCAACAACTGCCGTGGACAGGGTTGAAGCGCTGGATGGTTTTTTCAGCCGATGGATTCCTGCCTCGACCCTCTGGATTGCCGCCCCGCTGGTCATCCTTGTGCCAGTTGGCATTGTACAACCCCGCGCAGCCCTGATTCTCGGCTTATGCGGTTTGTGTGTGCCTGTCGGACAGGCCGTTTTTGGAATTGGGGCCGCCGTTGCCTCACGCAATCAGTTTCTGGCCATGACACGCCTTCAGGCCCGCTTTCTGGATCGGGTCAAAGGCATTGCAACGATTGTACTGGCAGGACGCGCAGACGACGAAGCCCGCAAGCTGGGAGAGGCCGCGGAAGAACTACGCCAGCGCACCATGAAAGTCCTGCGGGTTGCCTTCCTGTCGTCCGCCACCATTGATTGCGCCATGGTGGTGGCTCTGATCACGCTGGCCATTCTGGATGGCCGACAGGCCCTAAGCCTGCAAGCGTCAGGCAACGCTCCCTTGCTGGAAAGCACGATCAGAAATGGACTGTTTGCCCTGCTGGTTGTGCCTGAATTTTTTGCCCCCCTACGGTCCATGGCTCTGGCTTATCAAGACCGGGCCCATGCCCAAGGGGCTGCAACGGCGATTTTGGAACTGCCCGACAAACCAGACCTGACTGCGCCCGAAGGTGCCCGTACCGTCAACGCCAATGGTGTCATGCTGTCGTTCGATTCTGTCAGCTTTACATGGAACCCAGCACGTGGGCCGGTTTTGCACGACATCAGCTTTATAGTGCCTGCCGGGGAAACCTTGATCCTTGCCGGGGCTTCTGGCTCAGGCAAATCAACCATTATGGAGCTGCTCCTCGGCTTCATTCAGCCCGAGACCGGGCGTGTCCTGTTTAATGGCGCCCCAGTTGAGAGCATTGTGCCCGATGCCCTGTCACGCATGGTATCCTGGATCGGGCAAAAGCCTGTCCTGTTTGCGGGCAGCCTGCGCTATAATATTCTGTTCGCAAAACCCGATGCCGATGAAAAAGAGTTGGCCGCAGCCTTACGCGCCGCAGCCGTAGACCAGTTTTTGCCCGACCTGCCTGATGGCCTGGATACCATGATTGGGGAAGGTGGCTTTGGTCTCTCCGGTGGGCAGGCGCAGCGTATCGCCATAGCCCGTGCGTACCTGAAAAATGCCCCCGTGCTTTTACTGGACGAACCTACCGCTCACCTAGACCCGGCGACAGAAAAAGCCGTGTTTGAAAGCCTGCAACGCTTGGCTGTAGGGCGCACTGTTGTTCTGGCAACCCATTCTACTGCGGTGCACATGTTCAAAGGGCGGCGCATCGACTTACAGCACGGACGTATCATGAGCCGGCAGGGAGCAGCGTGATCATGCAGAGCAAGAGCAACCCGGCCCCGGCCAGCCTCCAGAGCGCCCCCCTTGGCCCAAAAACCAACCGGGAATGGCACGCCATCCGCACTATTTTCCACCTCTGGCGCAAGCAGGGCATGCGTTTGGCTGGTGGAATCATACTGGCTTTGGGTGCTCTTGTTTGCTCTTTGGCTCTTATGCAAACCTCTGGCCTCAGGCTGGCAGGGTGTGTGATGGGCGAGGTCATCATCGCTACAGCGACCCTGAAATGGATAGGCGGCAGCCGCATAGCCCTCCGCTATGCGGAGCGGCTTTTTGCCCATGATGCCATGTTCCGCGCCCTGGCAGATCTGCGGGTATGGTTCTTCCGCTCCCTCGCACGAGGCGGCGCTGCGGGGCTGGGCTTCCGCCATGCCGGTGACATGCTATCCCGACTGGTGTCGGACATTGGCGCTCTGGACGGGTTGTACCTGCGCATTATCCTCCCGCTGATCTGTGCTCTTGTCACGTTTCCCGCTCTCGTCATTCTCATCGCTCGCCAAAACCTGCTTCTCGGACTGATCATCGGCGCACTATTTGCATGCACTGCCTTTGTTATCCCGTGGCGCATTGCCCGGTCCGGTAATCAGGCTGCCAGCCAGATGGCGCAGGAACTGGCCCATTTACGTATTTCCATTCTCGATCTGGTGGGAGGACTCCGCGAAATCCGTGCTTTTGGAGCAGAAGGTCGGATGCTCGCCCATGTGCAGGCGGCGGACTCCAAACTCCTGAAAAGCCAGATGGCGCTTTCACGCCGGGCTGCACTGGCTGGCGCCGGCGCGTATCTGGCTGGGCAGGCCGCCATTTTTGCCCTGCTGATCGGGCTCGTGGGGGCAGGGAGCTTACACCTGCCAGCCCTGCAAGGGATCGGGCTCCTGTTCCTCTGTGTCGCCGCTTTTGAGAGTGCGACCGCCCTGACACGTGCGGGGCTTCAGGCAGGCACCATGGGGGCTGCGGCCGTGCGCGTAGTGGAAATTGCAACCGCCCCCTCCGCAGTGACCGCGGCCAATCCGCAAACACAAACCCCCATCAGCACCGATATTCACATTCGGAATGTCAAATTCCGCTGGTCCGACAGTAGGCCCTGGGTGTTTGATGGTCTTACCCTGGATATCCCTGCGGGGGCCCGTATTGCCATTCTCGGCCCGTCAGGCACCGGCAAATCAAGCCTTGCCGCCATGCTGCTCCGGGCTGCCGCCCCTCAGGAAGGGCAGATCTGCATGGGCCAGGTCGATATTAGCTGCGTTGCTCCAGATGTACTGCGACGGCAGATTGCCTGGCTGTCCCAAGCTACGCATCTGTTTGATGACACTATCCGCGCAAACCTGCTGCTTGGTCGCCCGGATGCGACTGAGGCTGACCTGTGGCAGGCCCTGGATGATGCCGCAGTCTCCGATGTTGTACGCACCTTGCCGGATGGGCTGGATACATGGCTGGGAGAAGGCGGTGTGCGGCTTTCTGGCGGGCAGGGCAGGCGTATAGCACTGGCCCGGACCCTGTTGACGCAGGCCCCAATCCTGATTCTGGATGAGCCTGCAACCGGATTGGATGCCCAGACAGAGCAGGAGTTTCTGAAAACCCTGAACACCGTCAGCACTGGCCGCACTGTCATCCTGATCGCACACCGCCTGACGGGTGTGGAAAAACTCGATCGTATCTGGCGGCTTTCTGGTGGTGTCGCCAAAGCTGCCGTGGCATGATTGCAAAGTATCAATACCCCTGACAGTCAGGATGTCTTCCACGACCATCCAAGAGCGAGGCCGTTTTATGGTGCGAAATTCTGCCAAGATCATCACCCGAGCCCTGGCCCCGCTTGCTGGGATTTTGCTCCTGAGCGCCTGCGCCGATCAGGCACCGCGTAAGTATGTGGTGTTTTTCTCCAACCGATCGGCCGAGCTTGATGAGGCCGCAAGCACCGTCGTCGCTCAGGTCGCGGAAAAAGCTGCCCACCATCCCTCCCGCATTGTGCAGGTTGAGGGGTACGCCGCCGCCGGGGGTGATCTGTCGGCGGATGCCCTGCTGGCCATACAGCGCGCCAAAGTCGTGACTGAAAAACTGCAAGCTGATGGGGTCCCGGCAGACCATATCGTCCAGACACCTCGTGCACCCAGCACTCTGGAAGGGATGGCGGTCGGCTCCAGGCGTGTTGAAATCGAATTGGTCAGCCCCTGACGTCACGTGGAAATTTCTGACAACGATAGTCCTTCAACCGCTTCTTCTCCCGGCATACGTCGCGACAGGTTTGTAGGCCGCACCCCTGAAGATGTTCTGCAGACCGTCTTTGGCTTTCATGGCTTTCGCAGCCTGCAAGCCAAAGCGGTAGGCAATGTCATGGATGGGCAGGATACGCTTGTCCTTATGCCAACAGGCGGGGGGAAAAGCGTCTGTTATCAGGTGCCCGCCCTTTGCAGACCGGGGATGGGTCTGGTTATCTCCCCCCTGATTGCCTTGATGGATGATCAGGTTGCGGGCCTGCGCCAGCTCGGCATTAATGCCGCGGCTCTGCACTCCGAACTGGATGAGGAAGAGTCAGCCAAAATCCGATCAGACCTGGCTGGTGGGCGGGTGGACCTTCTCTATATTTCCCCTGAACGGCTACTGTCTTCGGGCACGCTCGATCGGCTGGTGCGCATCCCGCTATCCGTTATCGCTATTGACGAGGCACACTGCATCTCGGCCTGGGGCCATGAGTTCAGGCCCGAATACCGGGCTCTGACCGCACTGCCCAGGCATTTCCCCGGTGTGCCGCGCATTGCCCTAACTGCCACTGCGGATGAACGCACGCGGGAGGATATTCTGCGGGCGTTGGATATGCCGCATGCCGATATCCTTGTATCCAGCTTCCACAGGCCCAACCTGAATATTACGGTGCAGGCCAAAGGCTCGGAAATCAAACAGCTTCTGGCCGTCACCCAGCAGCACAAGGATGCCGCCTGCATTGTCTACTGCGGTAGCCGTGCACGAACCGAACGCATTGCTGAGTCCCTGAAGAGCAGGGGCCTTCCTGCCCTGCCTTATCATGCAGGTCTTTCGCCTCAGGAAAAAAAAGCGGCCTTGCTCCGCTTTCGTTCTGGTGAGCCGCTTATTATCGTCGCCACCATTGCTTTTGGCATGGGTATAGATCGGCCTGACGTACGCTCTGTCGTGCATCTGGATATGCCTGCTTCCCCTGAGGCCTATTACCAGCAGATCGGGCGCGCAGGGCGTGATGGCCTACCTTCGGAAACGGTCATGCTGTACGGCGGCGAGGATATGGCCCGCGCCCGATACTGGCTGGACCAGTCTGCGGCACCAGAGCAGGAAAAGCGGGTCATGCGTAACCGCCTGGAAGCCATGATTGCCCTGACAGAAACGACTGGCTGCCGCACACAGGCTCTGTTGCAATGCTTTGGCGAGGTGCTGGAAGAACCCTGTGGCCACTGTGACAACTGCCGAACCCCGGCTCTGACGTTTGATGGCACACAAGCAGCCCGCAAGCTGCTCTCAGCCATCTACCGCACAGGCGAATGTTTCGGCGCCCTGCATGTCATCGCTGTATTACGCGGTAAGATGACCCCCGTTGTGGAACGCAACGGGCACGACAAGCTCTCTGTCTGGGGTATCGGTAAGGAGCGGAGCGAAACCTTCTGGCGCGGGGTGACCCGTCAACTTATCGCTCGCGGTGCCCTCAAGACAGAAGGGCAGTATGGCGGCCTGCTACTGAACCACGATATTGCCAGACCCATTTTACGTGGCGACATGGAGGTGCACCTTCGGGCTGACCCTGTGACCCATTCCAATAGCGACAGCACCCCACGCAGCAGCGCACCAAGAGCAATGGATGACCTCTCTGGTGATGCACTTCTGTTGTTTGAAGCCCTGAGACAATGGCGGCGGGACGAGGCAAGGGAGCAGGAAATTCCCCCATACCTGATTTTTCACGACGCAGTCCTCAAAGACATTGCCGAGGAACAGCCCGACACCATAGACAAATTGGGGGACATCCGTGGGGTTGGCCGCTCCAAACTTGAACGATACGGGGATGCTGTTTTGGCCGTCATTGAAGAAAACAGCACAACAGGGATTATCGCCTGACTGCTCCAGGCCGCTCTCATCCCCCCGCTAAAAATCAGACACAGCTACAGGCTGGCACTGTAACTGTGTTTGAAAATACCCTAATGAGCCTTGTTATCCTGTGCAGTAATCACGTCTGCCTGCACGACTTTAGTCGCCCCCCCATAAAACCGGAATGTTACTGGGATACTACGGCCCACCTGAATATCTGGGCTCTGCCCAAAGCACGCAAGGCTGTAGCCACCGGGAGCAAAAACCAGTGTTGTCGCGGCAGGTAAGGCCAGATGTTTGAACAGGTCCCGCGTCTCGGGTGTATTTTCCTGATCAACATGCTGCCCAACAAGGCTTGCACAACCGGGCGTAGAAACGTCTGAGAGCAAGTGGACCGCACTACCGTGGTTGCGAATGGTAAAATACAAGGCAGGGGGGCCTTTGTCTGGGTCAAGCACCAGTTGCACAGCCTCTACGGTAATATCCTTCTGCTCGTCATCCTTCCCCTGAGATACAGCAACGGGAGGACTGGCGGCTGCCTGCACAATACTGGTTGAGACATGAGTGACAAACAGGCCCGAGAGGAGCGCGACAGTCAGACGGCAGCGTTTCATGCGTAATTCCTTAAAAACAGAAGGCAGACTGTGGTATGGACGAACCGTCGTAAAAGACATATCTGATCGAGGTAGAATGTTGCTGGCGCCCCCAACGCCTCCACACCCGCGCTGATAAAAGGAACAGAGTGCACCATGCGTTGCCCTTTTTGCGGTAACCCGGACAGCCAGGTCAAGGACAGCCGCCCGAATGAAGAAGGCTCCGCCATCCGGCGGCGGCGGGCATGCCTGTCCTGTGGGCAGCGCTTTACAACCGTGGAAAGAGTGCAACTGCGCGAACTGGTTGTTGTCAAGCAGGATGGTCGCCGCGCTGTTTTTGAGCGTGAAAAAATAACCCGCTCCATCCGTATCGCCCTGCGCAAGCGCCCCGTTTCGGAAGAGCGGATTGAACAGATTGTAACGGGCATTGTACGCCAGCTTGAAGCATCCGGTGAAACGGAAGTGGCAACCACCCGCATTGGTGAACTGACCATGGATGCGCTGAAGGAAGTTGATAGCGTCGGTTATGTCCGCTTTGCCAGCGTGTACCGTGACTTCAGGGAAGCCAGAGATTTTTCTGAAATCCTGACCCTGATGGAAAACAGCGCAGCCCACCCGACAGAATAAACACTAGACCTAGAGCCATAAAACCGTCATGAAACGCGGCTGCGTATTTATGCGGGCAGGAGAGACGGATGCCGGAATTACAGGACCCCACAAAACTGAATGGTGCACAGCGCCCGCGCACGGCTGCGCGCGTAGCGGCTGTCCAGGCACTGTTTCAGATCGAGCAGAATGGGGACCAGACAGACACCGTCATTGAGCAGTTTCTCGTCCACCGTTTTGGCACCACGCTGGATGGTGCGTCTTACGAAGATGGCTGCATCCCCGAGGCCGACACCGTTCTGTTCCGGAGCATTGTCCGCGATGCCATCGCCTCCAAAACAGTTCTGACCGACAGCATACGGCAAGTCTTGCCCGCCACTTGGCCGCTTGAGCGTCTGGACCCAGTCCTGCGTGCGCTTTTTCTCGCAGCTGGAGGAGAGGGCAAGGATGATTCTATCCCCACCCCCATCCTGATCAATGAATATATGGATGTGGCACACAGCTTTTTCTCAGGCGATGAACCCCGCCTGGTTAATGGTGTGCTGGATGCGCTGTTCCGGAAAATGAAATCGGCAGATAACGATGGTGAACTCCCCTCCGACCAGCCAATCGACTAACCTCCCAAGGGAGTTTTCCTTCATCCGCGACCACTTCGGGCCCCTCGGCGGGCCCGCTGCCCTTGGGTTGCGTGATGATGCTGCCGTCTTTACCCCCGCAGAGGGGCGCGACCTTGTTGTCGCAGTCGATACCTTGGTGGAAAATGTTCATTTTCTGCCAGACGACCCGCCAGAGACTATTGGCCGCAAGTTACTAAGGTGCAACCTGTCGGATCTTGCAGCCATGGGCAGCAAGCCTGAAGGCTGGTTACTGGCTTTTTCCCGCCCTGCACACATTACAAACGACTGGACCAAACGCTTCTCTGAAGGGCTCCACAAAGATCAGGAAACATTTGGCCTGAGCCTGATGGGGGGGGATACAACCTCCACCTCTGGCCCACTGGTACTGTCCCTGACTATTCTGGGTTCCGTTGCGCACGGGCAAGCCATCCGACGCCAAGGCGCCAAGGCTGGGGATGGAATATGGGTCACAGGCACAATTGGAGATGGCGCACTGGGCCTACAAGCCTTGCAAGGCACGCTGGAAGACCCAACAGGGTGGCTGGCTGAGCAGTATCGCCTGCCACGCCCTCGGGTTGGCCTGCCTCTGTTTGGATTAGCCTCTGCCGCCATGGATGTGTCTGACGGGCTTGTGCAGGATTGCGGGCACCTGGCACGGGAAAATGGGCTGCATGCCGTGCTGTATGCCAGTACGGTCCCACTTTCACCCGCGGTACAGACGGCGGGCAGTCAGTGGCTCCCTACCTGCCTGACAGGCGGGGATGATTACGAGATACTGATGGCAGTCCCGCCTGAGCATGAGGCCAAACTCGCTGCATCAGCTATGCTCGACACGCCGCATGGGGCCGTACCGGTTACCCGCATTGGCACTTTCACCAATGGCCCCCACACCGTCACTGTGCTTGATGACGATGGAATCCCCCTGACTTTTCCTACAGGCGGCTGGAGCCACCTGTAGGGGTACCATTCAGGGCAGAGTTTTTTCGTACATCCGGTGGCGCTTGTATGGCTCGGGGACAATCCGCTCGATCAGGTTCCGAAGGCCTTCATGGACTTCCAACACCCAACCCAGTTCAATCGTGCGATAGGGCAGAACATGCCCTCGGCGCATCAGTTCATCAATAATCAGCGCTGGCAGCATGGCCCGCAGGGCTGTCGCGAGATATTTTTTACGAACCCCGAGCAAGACCACCCTGGCAGAATGAAACTCATGATTGAGAACACGGCTGCCAAGCTTCAACCACCCAAGCGGTGACGGGCCACCACCCAGATCACCACAGACGTCAAACATGTTAGGCACCACGAGGGCAATGGCCGCGGGCTCACCATCCACTTCCGCCAGTACATATTGTTCCGGCCGCAGGACGGGCTTCAGTTCCTTGAGCAGGCTCTGCACTTCTTTTGCGGTCAGAGGGATATTGCCCCATGTCCCGTCCCATGCGTCGTTATAAATTTCACGCAGGATTTCCGCGTCTTCCGCAACATGATCCATACGTAACCCACGCATGGTAATATTGCCCATGCGCTCACGCACGTTGAAAGGCAGGATATTGGCGCGTTCGGCTGCTGATCCTGTTTCCATACGGTAGGACAGCAGGTCCATGGCCTTTGTGTAACCTGCCTGCTCCACAGCATGCCCGAGGGAGACCGGGTGCCACGGCGTTCCGATCATGGGGATTTCATTCTGCCCCTCGATCATGACCCCGGACTGGCCATTACTGTTCAACGTCCATGGACCACGCACACGCTCTATACCGCGCAGCTTCAGCCAGTGTTCGGCGGCTTCAATCAGGGGACCGACACACTCCGGCTCGGCCGTATCCAGAGCACCAAAAAAGCCTGTGCGGGGACCTTCCTGCTTAAGGGCAAACGCATCAATATGCGCCGAAATCCGGCCAACAGGCTTGCCATCACGCCAGGCCAGAAAGTAGCAGGCAAAGCCATGTTCAAAAAAAGGTGCCTTGCTGGGTGAAAGCAGCCCGCGGGATTCCATATCCAAAGGTGGAACATAACCGGACAGGCCATCGTAAAGAAGGCGTGGAAGCTTTATAAAGAGGGATTGCTGGCGGAAGCCCGAAACAGGAGAGACGATAATCTGATTCGGGGAAGGCATTGCCGCTTCATCCTCTGGACCTGAAAAACATCAGGGGTGATGCCTCATTCCGCTTGAATGGGAAAGGAAAAAATGTGACCTCCGTTACAGTCGCACCAGGAGTTTCACGCTCCATCCTTATAACAGGGGCCAGTGGCGGCATTGGCATGGAGTTGGCGCGCCATTACGCAGCCCCAGGCCGCACGCTGGTTTTATGGGGCAGAAATGCCGAGCGCCTGGCCGAAATTGCAACGCGTTGCTGCGCCAATGGCGCACGCGTTTTTACCCGGCAGGTTGATCTACAGGATGGCAATGCAGCCTTGACGGCCTTCGCACAGGACGATGCCACACACGAGTTAGACCTTGTTATCCTGGGGGCAGGTCTGTCTGATATTCAGAGCATGGACAGCAAGACGGAAGAGCCTGAAAAAGTGCTCCAGCTCGCGTTGGTCAACTATGCCACACCAGTCAGCCTGGCCACGGCCGCAGCACGCGCCATGATGGCCCGCAAAGGTGGGCGTATTGCCCTGATCGGCTCCGTAGCCGGGATGTACGAACTCCCCTTCGCAGCCTCCTACAGCAGCTCCAAGGCTGGTCTGGCTTTTTTTGCCAAGGCCGCTCGACTGGCCTGGCGGCAGCATGGGGTATCCCTGACGCTCATCGCCCCCGGTTTTGTCAACACAGCCATGAGCCAGAGGCTTGAAGGCCCACGGCCTTTCCTGGTGTCCCCCCGGCATGCGGCCCGTGTTATTGCCCGCGCCGTTGCCCGTCAGCAGGCTGAGTATATCTTCCCATGGCCATTCAGGGTGCTGAACGTACTCGTGCGCCTGGTGCCACAAAGCCTGCGGGAACGTATTCTCCTACGTCTTGCCGTTGGCCAGAAGGAGAGTAAACGCTAACAGCGCACCTAGTATTTTATCTTTCTGTTCATCAATGTATGTATTCATGATGCATGATGAACAGAAAGCATCATGATCTTTTTGAGAAAGATGCACAGAACAAAGACTACACAAGATGAGTGTCATAAAAGAACCCACCCAAAAACGGCTTCTCGGGCGCAAATCTCTCTTTCAGATCGGCAAAGATCTGCGGCCACGGCTGGATCGCCTGATTATGAAAGACTCTCTACTCTCTGATCAGGCTGTGTTTGATCGCAATACATTCAAGTGGATTGGCCTGCTGGAACAGAACTGGCAGCAGATCCGTGATGAAGCAACACGCATCAATACCGCCGAGATTCCCTCATTGGGGGAAATCTCACCCGACCATGGCCGTATTGCCGCTGACCGGCGCTGGCGTTCGTTTTTTCTAACCGGCTATGGCTATAAACGGGCTGAAAACTGTGCGCGCGTGCCTTTGACCTCGACCCTAATTGAACAGATTCCAGGGTTGGTTACAGCCGTGTTCTCGGTGCTGGAAGCGGGATGCCATATTCCCCGCCACTACGGCATGACCAAGGGGATGCTGACCTATCACCTCCCGTTGAAAGTTCCGAAGGATAGGGAGCATTGCTGGATTCAGATTGAGGATAAAGACGGGTTGAAGGTCCACCCATGGGCGGAAGGACAGTCCTTGCTGTTTGATGATACCTACAATCATGAAGTCTGGAACAACACAACGGAAGACCGTTATGTTCTCCTCATTCAGGTCCAGCGACCGTGCCGGGGCTTGGCCCGTATTGTGTTGAAAACATTCCTGTGGGCCGTCAGACATTCGCGCTTTGTGCAGGATATCAAACAGCACCTCGATAACCGCAGGGATACAGCCGCAGCCTAATCCTTAGACCTCATAAGGGGAGGGGTCTCTGACCTCTCCTGCAAAAAAGGCTACATATCCCTTTGGTACGCGTGCTGGTAAGAAAGGGAAGGGGGTGTTGGCACGCAACCGCCATAGCCAACCTGCACCGACTGAGTGCCCTAGGATCAAAGAGTCACAATGACAGTACGCAGCATCGTCCCCTTTCCAGACCCAAGGTTACGGCAGGTCGCCCACACGGTTACAGTTTTTGATGGTCAGCTACGCCTCTTAGCCGCTGACATTACCGAAACCATGCGCTTGGCGCCGGGGATCGGGATGACTGCATCGCATATCGGTGTAGCCCAGCGTGTTTATGTTCTTGAACTGCCTGAGGACGTGCAGCCACAAACCTATGTTAACCCGGAAATTACCTGGCTTTCGGACGAAACCGCCCAGAATGAGGAAGGCAGTGTTTCCATGCCCGGCGTGACTGAATTGGTCACAAGATCTTGCAGAGTAACAGTCCGCTATCAGGATATTAACGGGAATGAGCAGCTTGAGCATGCTGATGGCCTACGTGCCATTTGCCATCAGCATGAAATAGATCAGTTAAACGGTCTATTCTGGACACAGAAGCTCTCCAGCCTGCGCCGGAACCGCCTTATGGCGCGCTACAAAAAGCTGCACACTATGAAGAAGGTTGCAGAACACACATAACGCTCCGGCAGTTCCAAGAGCAGGTTAAGCCTCAGGCTTCAGCCATGCCACTATTGAAATCGGAAAGTAGAAGTGGATCCCATCCTCCGCTTTCCAGGCCCCCATTCCCAAGCGATTCTGCCCGCCTGCTATATCTTCTGCAAACAGATCATTCAGAGCCGACCAGTCTTCTGGCGCCACCTGATCCTGTAACCGTGATTCCAGGCGGTATTGTTGTGTCAGCAAAAGCTGCAAACCTGCGTCGGCGCCCAATGACAATAATTGTGGCAACGTCAGTGCGCTGGTATGTGACGGGTCCCGTAAGGTTTCCGCCTGATCATAGCCCGTCTGGCACTTTGGGGCTGGCATTGCATCAATCACAATAATCCGCCCACCGGGGCGACAGACACGCACCATTTCCGACAAAACGTTTCCAGGCACCTGCATGTGGTGGAAGCTGTACCGCGTTATAACGCGGTCAAAGCTTGCTGTCCGGAATGGCAGAGCCTGCGCATCACTAATATAGTAGTCCACAGCCACATTCATGCTGGCTGCACGCAGTTGCGCCTGTTCGATCATGGCAGGCGTCAGGTCAATGGCGGTCACCTGCACCCCGGCCTGTGCCAGTTCACAAGCAACAATTCCCGGCCCACAGGCAACATCCAGCACGTTCATACCTGCATTTACTGAACAGGCAGCTAGTGTCTGTGCCATGCTTTCCGCCTCAGCATGAATAGGCAGATCGGCAAAAGGCTTTGCCCAGCGTGTAAACTGCGCGACGATGCGTGCATCATGAGATGGAGCAATATCTGACATCTTCTTTCCTTTCCCTTATGGGGTCAGAATAAAGATGGTAGCGTTGACCGACTAACGCCTGGCGGCCAAAAATGAGCGGATATCGGCCAATGAAAAACCTGACATCCAGCGAGACACACACCGTTATCGTTGGAAATCAGCTTGATGGTCGCGGCAACCCCGGTTTTGCATTCCGCAACCCTTCCGCACCCATCTTCTATGACTGGCATGACCACCCTTGCCACCAGATCACCTACGCCAAACGTGGGGTTACTCAAATTGAGGGGCCAGATGGCTGGCACCTTCTCCCCACCGCACATGCCATCTGGATTCCTGCGGAAACCCGCCACCGGACCATGATCCGCAATCTGGATGGAGTATCCGTCTACTTTGACCCCACACACTTCCCTGCGGACCATCCCGCGCAGATCCTGACTTTCCCCGTGACCGCCATGCTCAAGGAAATGCTGTTTTATACTCTACGCTGGCCTGCCGGGGCCACAGAGCAGCACCCTGTTGCACAGAGTTTTTTCCATACTCTGAGCCTGCTGTGTCTGGAGCACATGCTGGCAAAACATGAAGGTGTTTTCAGGCTCCCACGCGCCACAAACCCATCTCTCATACGCGCAATGGATACGACGCTAGCAGATCCGGGATCTGCCAACCTTGCACTCGCCCTGAAACAAGCGGGCATGTCTGAGCGGAGTTTTCGCCGCCACTTTCATGATGAAACAGGCATGACATGGCAGGAATGGGCAACACAGGCGCGCCTTTTCCGTGCGGCAACCATGCTGGCAGAGGGGCTACGCGTCACCGATGTGGCGGCTGAGGTCGGCTATGCATCCCTTAGTGCCTTTGCCAAGGCATTTACGCAGTTGTTCGGTATGTCACCCACCCATTACCGAAAACTTCAAACAGGGAATGAATGACCGGGAGTGAGGCAATCTCTGGTTGTCTGTGCCGCCGCAATAAAAAACCTGCCCAACCAAGGCGTATTCAAAACAGAATACACCAAAGTCGAGCAGGCTTTATCAGTCAGACATCAAGGAAGAATAGAAATCCCTGAGTCTCAGAACGGTGCGTCGATGTCCACAACATCAATCAGCTTGTGATTGACGAATTCCTTGATCCCCAGACCAATCAGTTCACGGCCATAGCCCGAACGTGCCACACCGCCGAAGGGCAGGTCGGCTTTAACCATTGTCGGGTGGTTTACAAACACCATGCCGGTGTAAATGCGCCGCGCAACAGCCACACCACGCTTCGTATCACGCGTGAACACCGACCCACCAAGCCCGTAGGGTGAGTCATTGGCAATACGCACCGCATCATCTTCATCCTTGGCGCGGTAAAGCTGCGTCACAGGGCCAAAGAACTCCCAGTGCCGGGCCGGATTGTTGTTTTCCAGGCCCGTCATCAGCAGCGGCTGCACAAACGCGCCCTTCTCGGGCACGGCCGAACCGATAACCTCGACAACAGCACCCAGCTTACGGGCTTCTTCAACCTGCTTGAGCAGATCATCCGCAGCTTTCTGAGAAGACAGGGGAGCCAGCGTTGTTGCGGCATCCAGCGGGTCACCCGCACGCAGTTCGGCCACACCTTTTTTGTACAGCTCAAGGAAGCGGTCATAGATCGCATCCACAACAATCAGGCGCTTGGCAGAAACGCAAACCTGACCTGCGTTCCAGTGGCGGCCAAAGACTGCCCAACGCACGGCCTTTTCAAGGTCGGCATCTTCCAGAACAATAAAGGCATCAGCCCCACCCAGTTCCATGGTAGCTTTCTTCAGCGCCTTACCGGCGATGGAAGCCACAACGGCACCAGCCCCTTCAGACCCTGTAAGAGCAACACCACACACGCGCGGGTCGTTCAGCACCACCTCGGTATGATGGCGGGCCATATACAGGTTGCGGAAGGCCCCAGCAGGCAGACCAGCCTTTTCCATCAGCGTGTCAAAGGCTGCGGCACACTGCGGCACATTGGAAGCATGCTTGAGCAGAACCGTATTACCAGCCGACAACTGCGGCGCGATGATGCGAGCAATCTGGTAGTACGGGAAGTTCCAGGGCTCGATCGCCAGCACGATACCCTGCGGCTCATGCACCAGAATGGCATTGCCTTCTTCCGGTTTTTTAACCGGCAGCGCCTCTGCTTCCAGCAGTCGCTCGGCATGTTCAGCGTAGTATTCAAAAATTTCGGCAGACAGGATCACTTCTGCCTTGGCTTCCGCCAGCAGCTTGCCCATTTCCAGGGTCAGAACACGGGCGTATTCGTCCAGATTATCACGCAGGATGGTTGCTGCTGCGGTCATAACCTTAGCGCGTTCGGCAAAAGATGTCTGACGCCATGCCAGATAGGCATTATAAGCGCCATCAAGAGCCGCCTGAACTTCCTGGTCAGTTGCGTCAGGGAAAACCTTAAGGGTTTCACCAGTGTACGGGTTGGTTGTGGCGTATGCCATGACTTAAATCTCCTTTAACATAAGGCTGTTGGCAGCATGCGATAGCTACCCGTGATGCGGTAGAGCAATTCTGCCCACTTCTTGCCTTATCCGCTCAGTCGTGAATGTTGCTGTCTTTTGACCTATGCTATTTTTGCCATAATTCTTGCCTTATCCTATTTTCCTTGAAATTATCGGATAGGCACTTCTTTCCGTCGGGTTTCAGAGCATGACAGATGTGAGCAGTCATTTGGCTGAACTGCAACGTATGACGCTGCATCATTGCCGGAAATCGAGTGTTATAACAGCCATACCAGAATTAACACTCTACCGGGCAGAGGCTTTGAGCGAGCCACTGCCATTTGTTTCTGAACCCAAGGTTTACGTTATTGTGCAGGGTCGCCAGCAGATCATGCTGCGCGACAAGGTGTTTGATTACGATGCCAGCCACTATCTGGTCACTGCAGTGGACCTCCCTGTAGCCGGGTGCATCACCCAAGCATCGCACGACCATCCTTATCTTGCACTGTGCCTGACACTGGACCCCGCACAAATTGCGGAGCTGTTACTGGCTGTGAATGACAGGCAGGTTGACCCCTATCAGGCATGCATCATGGGCATGGGGCTAAGTCCGCTCAACACCCACATTACCGGCCCCTTGCTGCGCCTGATGAGTCTGCTGGATCAACCCGAGGACATTTCCATCCTGAAACCCTTGATTATCAAGGAACTGCTTTACCGCCTGCTACAGGGGGACCAAGGATGCGCCCTGAAACAGATCGCAACAGCAGGCAGCAGCCTGTCCCAGATCAACCGCGCTATTCACTGGATTGCCCGCCATTTCATGCATGCTTTTGACATCGCTGACGTCGCAGGGATTGCGGGGATGAGTCTGTCCACCTTCCACCGCCATTTTCGGGCCGCAACCAACATGAGTCCCATGCAGTACCGTACCCACCTGCGCCTCCAAGAAGCGCGGCGCCGTATGGTCAGTGAACACATCGACGCAGCACAGGCCGCATTTTCTGTCGGCTATGAAAGCCCATCACAATTCAGTCGCGAATACAAAAGAATGTTCGGCCGCCCACCCGCACAGGATGTCAAAGCTGTTGGCGTGTCGCAGGACGCAGAGGCGGCACCGAACATCAAAAGGGCAGGGGGTCTATCTTAACAAAAACGTGAACACAGCTATGCGCCTTAAGAAGCGCCAGTTCCCCCTCTCTAAGCTTCAGAGGAGGTATGGGGCTTAAAGCATCCCACAATTCCCCGTGATCTGCATTTTTCTGACCTGAACCATCGGGGGCCAAATAAGGGAAATTTGGCAGATTTAACGCAGCAGACTTTGCTGCAATCAACACTAACGTAGAGTCGGGAGTCTTATGGCAGCGGCTCTTGCTGCATAGATTCACACGTTCCTACGCCTATCAGCATTGATACTCCTGCATTGCAGGCAATATCCCTGACATCACTTCTGCCGCCTGAAATAACATTCAGGAAAACATAGTTTTTAATTTTCTGGATCATGACACCGTCCATTTCATAAAGAAATGGAGGTCCGGGCGGGAATCGAACCCACATACGCGGATTTGCAGTCCGCTACATCACCATTCTGCCACCGGACCCTCATCGGGTGTGTGGGTGGGTTATCTCCTGTTCCACGCATTTGGTCAAGATGTTGTCTTGAACGATTTTTAAATCAATATGGCACACAGTCGTGGTTCATCCGGTCACGCTGGCCGGGCGGGGACACGCCAAGGCAGAAGGACAGACGACATGATCCTACAGGCAGGCACCGCCACGCTGGCGGAAAAGAAAGAAACAGAAGCAGAGATGTGGGTGGAAGCACGGAGCCTGATGGTCGATGACCAGCTACGCCCAACGGAAATTACCAACCCGCTGATTCTTAAAGCCATGCGCTCCCTTCCGCGGGAACTATGCGTTCTACCCCAGCAGCAGGCCGCCGCTTATGCAGACACCAGCCTGCCCCTTTCTGCTGGCCGGGTTCTGGCGCAGCCTCTGCTGACTGCCCGCCTGCTACAGGCCGCAGACCCGCAGAAAGGCGAGCGGGCATTGGTCGTCGGGGCAGGGACGGGTTACGCTGCGGGACTGCTTGCGTCTCTGGGTCTGTCCGTGACTGCCTTGGAATCTGATTCTGCCTTGGCGGCCCAGGGGCAAAGCTTCTGTCAGCAGCTTGGCCTGAATGTCACCTGGAATATTGGTCCGCTGGACCATGGTGTGCCAGACAACGCCCCTTATGACCTGATTTATTTTGATGGTGCGCTCTGTGCCCTGCCTGAGTTCTGCACGCGCGATCTGGCACCCAAGGGCCGCATTGTCGGACTGCTACAGAAAGCAGGTAAGCTGCCAGAAATTTTCCGGGCACGGGAAGTATCTGATGAAACAAACAGCCTGATGTTCACGTTCCTTGCCGAAGCACGTGTGCCCGTTCTGCCAGGCCTGGAAGCAGAGCGTCAGTTCACTTTCTGACCATTCACACACCCAGCCGCCATGGTGAGCATGGCGGCATTGCTGATTTGCAGGAGATGTCATGCCATGATGGTTCCCTTCCCACGGCATGACAAAAGGCGGCAGGAACAGGCCATGCGCTATTTTTATGGGCCGGGGGTCAGCCTTGCTGTCCTTCTGTGCGGCTCCTCCGCCTGGGGGCAGAAATACGATGGTGGGGGCTCCCCCACCTTTGTGCCCCATACGTTGCAGGAGGCTCTGGCAACGGCCTACCTGACCAACCCCACCCTGCAACAGGCCCGTGCGACATTGCGCGCCACGGATGAGGACGTGCCAACCGCCCTTTCCGGGTGGAGACCCACAATAACGGGCACCACAAACCTGTCCTACTACAAGGGCGTCAACGACTATCAGGGCACCTTGTCACGACACTTCAGTACTCCGGGCTATGCCGCCGGGGTATCCGTCACCCAGCCGCTCTATACGGGTGGCAAAACCACGTCCGCCACGCACCAGGCCGTCAATCAGGTCATGGCGGCAAGAGCACACCTGATCTCGGTCGAGCAGCAGGTTTTCCTTCAGGTGGTGGATGCTTACGTCAATGTCATTACCGACGAGCAACTCCTCCAGCTCAACATCAACAACGAACGCGTTCTGGAGCAGCAACTCCGCGCGACCAGCGAGCGCTTTCATGTCGGCGAAATTACACGCACAGACGTAGCACAGGCAGAAGCCGCCTATGCCTCGGCCACCGCAACGCGACATCAGTCCGAAGGTACGCTGCAAACCGCACAAGCCACCTATATGCAGGTTGTGGGCATGGCTCCGCCCCCCAACCTTATTCCACCCCAACCACTGGCCTTGCCTGTCAAAAACGAGAAGGCTGCGGCCGCATTAGCCGTGCAGAACAACCCGGATGTAATCGAAGCCCTGTTTACCGAATCGGCCCGCAAGGATTCCGTCGGTGTTGCCATGGCCGCCATCATGCCCAAGGTTTCCGCCACAGTGGCGTATCAGCGCATGGTCAATCAGGCTCTGAACAGCCAGGTCAACGAAAACAAATACGCAGCCATTACCTTTGACGTGCCGGTTTATCAGGGTGGGGGAGAATACGCAGCCGTCCGGCAGGCCAAGCAGCAAATGCAGGTTGCCCACAGGGGGGTGGATGTGCAGCGCAGAGCCGCTGCGCAGGACGCCGTTTCGAACTGGCAGAATTTTGTCGCATATCAGGCGGCAATTGCCAGCAACCGGGCCGCCATAAAAGCAGGCACCATTGCCCTGGACGGGGTAGAGCGGCAGGCCATTGTCGGCACCAGTACAACGCTGGAGGTTCTGCAGCAGCAGGCCACGTTGCTGCAAGCGCAGGTAGCACTGGTGCAAAGCCTTGGCAGCATGGTCCTGTCTTCCTACAATGTGGCTGCGGCCATTGGCCGCCTGACTGCGGCGGATCTCAAACTTGCCGTGCCGCTTTATGATGACAAGGCATACTATAACGCGGTAAAGAACCGCTTGTGGGGGGTAAGCGACTACGCGCTTAACCAGCCCGGTCGGTAGTACTGAGCCAGAACTGGCAGGGGTGTTTGTTCATGATGTCGTCCCAGGAGCCTTCGGAAACGGCTGACAGGCAGGAAACGCAGGCGTCACCGCCCGCCGATGCCGATCAGCCGCATACTGATGCAACAGCCACTGCCACGCAGGATGATGACGACATTCTGCTCCTTTCCCCTGCCATGCGTGATGACAGCGCGCCCGTCGGTGATGACCACGCCTCCACCGCACAGCACGGGGGAGAACCGCTTGCACAACCCAGGCATGCCGATCATGATGGCGAAATACTGTCCGTGACCGATTTGAGACAGATTGATCTTAACAAAAAGGCTGAAAGCACAATGTCTGGCCCGCTGCCGATCCCGCTGAACGATGAAACGGTTTCCGATACCGCCAATTCCCTTTCTGTCCTCCAGAAGACACTGCAGGACAAATACCTGAGAGAGCATGAGGAGAGAAAAGTGGCCATCTCGCACGAAGGGTCCCTGACTGTTGAAGACATTGTGCGCCAGGAAGTGCGCGTGTTCCTCAAAAAATGGCTTGATGCCCACCTGGCAAGCATTGTCCAGGCGTCTGTCCGCAAGGAAGTTGAACGCCTGACGCAAAGCGGGCTGTAAGCCCCAGGTACACACCGCTCTGCCCGCCCGTCGGGCGGGCGGTGTTTTCGGTTACGATGGCTCTGCAAGGCGGTGGCAGCATATGTGCCTGCCGCCTTTTTTACGTGGTATGGTTGGAACAGGATGCTGAACAAGACTTTTGATCCCGCACAGACAGAACAACATCTGTACACGCTGTGGGAAAGCCAGCGGGCTTTCTCCGCACGGCCAGAAAGCGGGAAAAAACCGTTTACCATCATGATTCCGCCCCCCAACGTGACCGGCACCCTGCATATGGGCCACGCGTTGACCATGACCTTGCAGGACACGCTTGTCCGCTGGAAGCGCATGCAAGGCTTCGATACCCTATGGCAGCCCGGCACGGACCACGCAGGCATTGCCACACAGATGGTGGTAGAGCGCACGCTAGCGGCCGAAGGCAAAACACGCCAGGCCTTGGGTCGTGATGCCTTTGTAGAGCGCGTGTGGCAGTGGAAAGAGGAGTCCGGCGGTGGCATTACCCGCCAGCTCCGCAGGCTTGGCGCATCGCTGGACTGGCCGCGTGAACGCTTTACCATGGACGAAGGGCTTTCACGCGCAGTGCGTGAAGTGTTTGTCAGCCTGTACCGTGACGGTCTGATCTACCGTGACAGGCGACTGGTCAACTGGGACCCCGTGTTCCGCTCCGCCATTTCCGACCTGGAAGTGGAAAGCAAGGACGTCGCGGGTAACCTGTGGTATATTCGCTACCCTGTGGACGGTGCAGCCGACCTTTCCATTACCGTTGCCACAACACGCCCCGAAACCATGCTGGGTGATACGGCCGTAGCCGTTCATCCGGATGATGAACGCTATGCTGGGTTGATCGGCAAGTTTGTCCGCCTGCCTCTTACCGGGCGTCTGATCCCGATCGTCGCCGACACATATTCGGACCCTGAGAAAGGGACAGGCGCGGTCAAGATCACGCCTGCGCATGACTTCAACGACTTCGAGGTCGGCCGCCGCCACAACCTGCCCATGCTCTCTGTTCTGGATGATCAGGCATGCGTGATGCTTGATGAAATCTCGGACGAGCTTTGCGCGCAGGACGGTCTTTCCGACCCCGCCTTCGTGCAATCCCTCAGCGGTCTTTCGCGCGAGGCGGCCAGAAAAGCGATTGTCGCGCAGCTGGAAGAAACCGGCTGGCTGGAAAAAATTGAACCTCACCGCCACCAGGTCCCTCACGCGGAGCGGGGCGGGGCGGTTATTGAACCCCGACTGACCACGCAGTGGTACTGTGACGCTGGCAAGCTGGCCCCCGCAGCCATGGAGGCCGTTACATCGGGCCGCACCAACTTTGTGCCCAAGCAGTGGGAAAATACCTTTTTCGCCTGGATGCGCGATATCCAGCCCTGGTGCATTTCCCGCCAGCTTTGGTGGGGGCACCGCATCCCTGCCTGGTACGGCCCGGACGGCCATGTGTTTGTCGCTCATGATGAAGACGATGCTCTGGCACAGGCTGCACAGCACTACGGGCAGGCGACACCGCTGGACCGTGATGAGGACGTGCTGGACACGTGGTTCTCCTCCGCCTTGTGGCCTTTCTCCACTCTGGGCTGGCCCGACAAGACGGCTGAGCTGGACCGGTATTACCCGACCGATGTGCTGGTGACTGGCTTTGACATTATCTTCTTCTGGGTCGCCAGAATGATGATGATGGGCCAGCATTTCATGGGTGACGTGCCCTTCCGCCATGTTTTCATCCACGGGCTTGTACGGGACGAGCATGGGCAGAAAATGTCCAAGAGCAAAGGCAACGGCATTGACCCGCTGGAGCTGATCGAGGACTACGGTGCCGATGCCATGCGCTTTACCATCTGTGCGCTCACAGGCATTGGCCGCGATGTCAAACTCGGCCGCAAGCGCGTTGAAGACTACCGGGCCTTCATCACCAAACTATGGAACGCCGCTCGCTTTTGCGAAATGAACGGTGTTGCCCCACAGCCTGACTTTGACCCGACGACAGTCCAGTCTGCCCTCGGCCGCTGGATTTTGGCGGAAGTCGCCGCGACAACGGCAGAAGCCACAAAAGCGCTCGAAAACTACCGCTTCGATGAATACGCACTGACCTGCTACCGCTTTGTCTGGAACAAGTTCTGCGACTGGTTCCTGGAGTTTGCCAAGCCGGTCTTTACGTCTGACGATGCGGCACAGGCTGCGGAAATCCGCGCGGTTGCTGCCCACGTGCTGGGCACGATCCTGCGCCTGCTACAACCCGTTATCCCGTTTGTAACGGATACACTGTGGCAGGAGTTCGGGTTCGGCGCAGAAGGCAGCCTGATCAACGCCCCGTGGCCAGACCCCGTGGCACCAGAAAACGCACAAGACGCGTGTGACGAGTGCGAACAGATTATCCGTATCATTACGGCCATTCGTACCGTCCGCTCGGAAATGAACATTCCGCCGTCCAGAACAGCCCCGGTTCTTCTGCGTGATGCAAGCCCGCTCACTCAGGCCCGGATAGAGCGCTGGAGCGAGTCTGTTGCCCGCATGGCGCGTGTCTCTGAAATTGCGTCCCTGGCAGGGGATGTGCCGCGTGGTGCAGTCCAGATTATTGTGGACGAAACAACGCTCATCCTGCCTCTGGAAGGGCTGGTGGACCTCGACGCCGAGAAAAACCGCTTGCAGAAAGAGCTGGCAAAGGCCTCAGATGAGGTTGAAAAAACCGAAAAGAAGCTAGGCAACGAAAACTTTGTCAGCCGGGCCAAACCCGAGATCGTGCAGGAAATGCGTGATCGCCTTGAAAGCCAGCGCGGCGAATGTGAACGCCTGAAAGCGGCTCTGTCCCGCCTTCTTTAAAACCAGTATCTGGCTCCTGCTCTGCAAAGAGCTGGAGCCAGAACAACCCTGGCCTGTTGAGGAGCCTAATCATGGAAACCGCAGTTTTAGGGGGAGGGTGCTTCTGGTGCCTTGAAGCATTTTTTCAGGGTATCCGAGGTGTCCACAGCATCACACCCGGCTATGCTGGCGGCACAGTCGATAAGCCAACGTATGAGCAGGTGTGTTCCGGCACTACAGGCCATGCCGAGGTTATTCAACTGCAATGGGACCCGGCTCAGATCAGCTATACCGAGCTTTTGCTGATCTTTTTTACACTCCACGACCCCACGACGCTCAACAGGCAGGGCAACGATATTGGTACACAATATCGCTCTGTTATTTTTTACACGTCAGAGCAGCAGGAACAGACCGCACACACTGTCATATGCGACATTGAGCGTGACGGACTGTGGACAAACCCTGTTGTGACCAGTGTTGAGCCGTTAAGCACTTTCTGGCCTGCTGAGGCTGCCCATCACGCCTATTACGCACGTAATCCTATGGCCGGGTATTGTCAGGCTGTTATCTCACCCAAACTCGCCAAAGCCCGCGCAGTGTTTGGAAAATATTTCAACCCGTAAGGGTAGGGGACTATTCGACCTCTTCTTCCTCCAGGAAGAAGCGGTCGCCTTCCTCATCATAGTCAAACAGTTCGGCAAAACGGGCCCAGCCAATAATGGTCTGGAGTGTCTGGCGGGCATAATCCGCCGACATGGATGTTTCCAGTTCATCGCGGAAGCGCTCAGCCTTGACGCTATGACTGGAACGCTCATCCAGTGCCAGACAGATCATCTTGACCAAGGGCACCTGATGCAGCAGCGCATGGCTCATAATGGCCTTGCGCTCTTCCAGATCACTCAGAACAAAATGCACGCCCTCATTCAGCAGAAGGATGTCTCCATCCTCCAGTTCTGCCAGAGCCAGAAGTTCCAGAGATTCTCCCAAGGGGAAGAGATCATCCAGTTCCAGTTGCAGTTTTTCTGCAAGCACGGGTAGATCCGCCCGCCCATTGAGCGGCGGCGCCGCCAGAGCCTCCATCATCCCGATCATCATGGTGATCGAGACTGGAGCCAGGGCCCGGAACGCTGGAGCCATAGGTGCTACTGCCTGGGCAGCACCGTCGCCCAGATCAGCTTCAGAGACAATGGGCGCGCGCTGGGTCATGAGTGAATAGATGTGGTCAACCAGTGTCCTGAACTCCGCATCCACCCGGTTTCTGGGGTGAGAGAACGGAACGGTCAGAACATGGGCAATACGGCCAGGGTTGGAGGAGGCAATAATAATCCGGTCACACATGAGGACGGCTTCCTCAATATTATGCGTGACGATAAGCATGCTCTGAACCGGCAGTTTCTTTTCGGACCACAATTCAATCAGATCCGTACGCAAATTCTCGGCGGTCAGCACATCCAAAGCAGAAAACGGCTCATCCATCAGCAGCAGGGCAGGCTTGACGACCAGCGCCCGTGCCAACCCCACACGCTGCTGCATGCCGCCAGAAAGCTCTTTCGGCCAGGCGTTTTCATAACCACCCAACCCGATCAGGTTGATGGCATCCTGCACCAAGGTATCTCGCTCCTGCCTAGGCGTTCCTCTGGCATCCAGCCCAAGCGCAACATTGTCTTCCACCGTCATCCATGGAAACAGGGCGAAGGACTGGAAGACAACGGCAATGTCCTCAATCGGACCTGTCAGCGGTTGCCCTTTCCAAAGCATTTCCCCCGATGTCGGGCGCAACAACCCTGCCAGAATACGCAGCAATGTGGACTTGCCAGAGCCAGAACGGCCCAATAGGCCCACGATCTCTCCAGATCGCAGGGTCAGGTCCACACCATCAAGAACCTGCACATCCGCTGCACTGTCCTTGTGGTAAAATTGCCTGATTTGCCGGGCCTCGGCCAGCACTGTCCCATCCGTAATGGTCGGGTTGTCAGAAGACGAAAACACCATGGGTGGCTGGCCCCTTCAGTTCTGTTTCAGTCGTCGGGCGGCGTAATCCGACAGTGGACGCCAGAAGAGTGCATTCAGCACCATGACAAACACACACATAACTGCCGTGCCAAGACCAACAGCCGCAATATCGCCCCGCACAGTCGCCTGGGCGATATACGCACCAAGTCCGTACGCTGTCAGAGTGGTATTGCCCCATTCCGCCACCTCAGACGCAATGGCGGCATTCCAGGCCCCACCAGCCGCTGCAATGGCCCCTACAAGGTAGTACGGCATAATGCCGGGCAGCAGAACCTTACGCCACCAGAAGAGACCACGCACATTCAGGTTCCGGCAGACTTCAAGCAACTCGGTGGGGAAGGATGATGTCCCGGCGATGACATTGAACAGAATGTACCACTGCGCCCCGAGGATCATCAGCGGTGTCAGCCAGATGTCGGGAGTCAGATGGAAGTGTACAATCCCGACCACAAAAACCGGGAAGAACAGGTTTGCCGGAAACGCCGCACAATACTGAGCCGCCAACTGGGCTGCCCGCGCACGGGCAGGGTGCAGACCAAGCCACACCCCAAGAGGCACCCAGATCAACGATGCCAGCAACACCATGCTGAAAACGCGCAGCAGGGTGACGCCGCCCATCAGGAACACGCTCCCGATTTCGGGCAGGCTGTAGGTAACGTGCGCGTAGACCCAGACACGCCGGGCAGCCACAAGCCCCACACAGCCCACCACACACCACCACAACCAATCAGCGCGTTTACCTGCTTCAGCAGCAGGCTGGTCAGGCGTTGTGCCCACCCGTCCCAGAGGGAGCGACCCTACCCGGCGAGCCCCTTGGACAATCATGGCCCCAATAACGCTTAACAAGCGGGTCCGACGCACGAGGCGTAAAAACCAGGGTTCTGGCACATGGGCACCAGTGCCCGACCCTAAGCGAAAGCGGGTCGCCCACGCAGCCAGTGGCCGGAACAAAATCTGGTCATACACAAGAATGACCACCATCATGGCCACAATAGCGGCCAGAACGGCAGAAATACTCCGCTGGTTAATTGCCTCGCCAACGTAGGACCCAATGCCTGGCAGTACGATCTCTGTATTACCGACCGTAATGCTCTCTGAATAAACGACCATGAACCAGCCGCCAGCCATGGACATCATCGCATTCCACACAAGCGATGGAATGGCGCAGGGCACATCCAGCCGCCAGAACTTCTGCCATGATGTCAGACCGAAACAGCGGGCTGTTTCCTCAAGCTCAGAGGGCACCGAACGCAGGCTGTGGTACATGCCCAATGTCATGTTCCACGCCTGGCTGGTAAAAATCGTAAAAATCGCAGCCAATTCTCCCCCAAGCACGCGCCCGGGGAACAGCCCTTGGAAAAAGGTGACTGTAAATGTCAGAAACCCGAGGATCGGCACGGACTGGAGAACGTCAAGCAACGGCACAAGAATTTGCCGCGCACGCCTGCTACGGGCCGCAAGTGTTGCATAGACAAATGTAAAAACCAGAGAGACTGCCAATGCAGCAAACATACGCAGCGTCGTGCGCAGCGCATATCCGGGCAGATAATCCAGTTCCAGATGCACAGGGGTTGCCGTGACAGATGCCAGCGGCCCCCAGATGTGGCGTGCAGCACTACCAACAGCAATCGCCAACGCTGCTACACAGACCAGCAGCAGCAGGTCCAGAGCATTCACGTAGCGTAAGGTCGGCGAGGAAAAAAATTCGGATTGTGAAGAAAAAGCCCTTTTAGGGTATTTCATGACATTCCCGTTCCCGTGCTGCCAAAGCCTCCTGTTCCCCGCTCGGTCTGGTCGAGTTCATCACACTCCTCCCACACCACCTTGAAAACAGGCGCAACCACAGCCTGGGCGATCCGCATGCCGCGTTCAATCACAAACTTCTCTTGACCCGCATTCATAACAATCACGCCAAGCTCGCCCCGATAGTCCTCATCAATGGTCCCTGGGGCATTGGGCAGGATAATGCCATGCTTGAGGGCAAGCCCGGAGCGCGGGCGTATCTGAAGCTCATATCCTGCTGACAGGGCAATCCGCAGGCCGGTTGGTACCAGCACACGGCACCCTGGCTCCAGCACCAGTGTCTCTTCTACAGCGGCCAGCAGGTCCATACCGGCAGCGCCTGCTGTGGCATAGGAGGGCAGGGGAAGCCCCTCGGCACGCGGCAGGCGCTGCACCTGCACAACTGTCGTACGAGGTTTTGTATCGGCATTAGGCATCAGGAGCTTCCATCCTCGGAATCATATCGTTCTTCAACACCACCGGCACGCCAATCCACCACACGTTGGACCAGACGACGGGCCACCTCGTCCTTGCCCATCAGGGGCCATTCTTCCGTGCCATTACGGCTGAGCAGAAACACCTTATTATCGGCGCCCCCCATTACCCCCGTACCGGGGCTGACATCATTGGCAACAAGCCAGTCACAGCCCTTACGGTGGAACTTGTCCCGAGCATGGGTCAGCACGGTCTGTGTTTCCGCTGCAAACCCGATAACAAGCTTGGGGCGCAAGGCTGTAGGGGCCGAAAGTTCCGCCAAAATATCCGGGTTAGGGACGAGCATTAAAGGTGGAGGGCTATCATTCGGTCCGGTTTTTTTGATCTTTTGCGTCACCTGGGTCTCTGGCCGCCAGTCCGCCACGGCTGCGGCGCATACTGCAACATCGCAGGGCAGGGCTGCCAAAACGGCCTCATGCATCTGCTGGGCCGTCTCACACCCGACAACTGTCACCCCAGCCGGAGCGGGAAGAGACACGGGTCCGCTGACAAGCGTAACGGCAGCTCCCATATCGGCAAAAGAATCTGCAATCGCATAGCCCTGCTTGCCGGATGAGCGATTGGCCAGATAACGCACCGGATCCAGCGGCTCATGTGTTGGACCGGCTGTGATCAGAACCTTGATACCTGCCAATGGACCGTCCTGCTGGCTCCGGGCACGAAAAAACGCCTGCACGGCACCACATACATCTGTGGGTTCGGGCAGGCGGCCTGGACCAAATTCACCGCAGGCCATGGGGCCACATGCGGGCGGCAAAATCATCACCCCTCTGGCCGCAAGCGTGTCCATATTCTGCCGTGTTGCCATGTGCTCCCACATGCGGACATTCATGGCAGGCGCAACCATAACCGGGGCACTCGTCGCCAGCAGGATTGCACTGGCCAGATCCTCCGCCAGCCCATGCGCCATGCGCGCCAGAAGGTTGGCGGAGGCTGGGCAGACCAGCACCAGATCTGCCCAGCGGGACAGGGCGATGTGCCCCATCTCGTGCTCTTCCGTGAGTGAGAAAAGATCCGTTGCAACCGGCGCGACTGTCAGAGCCTGCAACGTAAACGGGGTCACAAACCTGGCCCCGCCCTGGGTCAGCACGCAGCGTACCTTCATACCCGCAGTCTGAAGCTGCCGGACAACTTCCGGTGCCTTGTAAGCAGCGATACTGCCACTGACAATGAGCAGCACCGTGCGGGAAGAAGAATACGCCACCATAGCCGCCTTAGAGGCGCCAGCCGGAGTGAATGGCCGCAATGCCCCCAGACAGAGACTGGTATTTGACATGAGAAAGCCCGGCCTGCCGGAACATGTCGGCTAGAGTTTCCTGGTCCGGGAACATACGGATGCTTTCGGCCAGATACTGATAGCTTTCCCGGTCCTTGGCGATCAGGCCGCCCATGGTCGGCAGCACCTTGAAGGACCAGGTATCATAAATCGGTGCCAGTGCTGCCACCTGCACCTTGGAGAACTCAAGGCACAGAAAACGCCCACCCGGCCGAAGCACCCGCCGTGCCTCCCGAATGACAGCCAGTTTGTCAGTGCAGTTCCGCAGGCCAAAAGCGATGGACACACGGTCCACCGACATATCCCGCAGGGGAATTGCCTCCGCGTCCACAACGCAAAAGGACAAATCAGACACAAGCCCCTGATTGATGGCCCTATCGCGGCCAACACTCAGCATGCTGGCGTTGATGTCGGTCATAATCGTAGGGCCACCACCGCCCTTGAGCCAACCGAAAGTAATATCCCCCGTACCACCGGCGAGGTCCAGCAGGCTAAGGCCAGGCTGCGGCCCCAGTTCGGTCACGAAGATCCGCTTCCAGACACGGTGAATACCAAGGGACATGACATCATTCATCACGTCATACTTGGAGGCCACGCTGTCAAACACAGCACGGACGAGATTTTTCTTGTCTTCCTTCGGCACGGAACGGAAGCCAAAATCAGTTTCGTCCGCAGGGTTCACGGATGAAACGGGCGAGGGCGCAAAGCTGTTGTCGGTCATGGGTTTCCCCTATACCCTGCTTTGCAGCCATGCCGGAACTCCCTGAAGTAGAAACCGTGATGCAAGGCATGCGCAATGCCCTGCAAAACCACACCATCACGCATGTCATTGTCCGCAGACATGACCTGCGATGGCAGATTCCCGCCGATTTTTCCCAACAGGTCAGTGGCCGCCGGGTGGAAGGCTTTCGCCGCAGGGGAAAGTACATTCTCATCCAACTGTCCGATGGGCTGTCCATTCTGCTGCATCTGGGCATGTCGGGGCGGATCGTTCTCGATTCTCCGGTGACACATCATCCTCATGAGCATGTCCTCTTTGTCATGGACGATGGGCGACGCCACGGTTACGTGGACCCCCGCCGTTTTGGCATGCTGTCTCTGCTCCCCACTGAGAGCGAGGAGAGCAGTCCATTCCTGGCCAGCATGGGCCCAGAACCTCTTTCTTCCGCCTTTACGCAACATACCCTGCTGGCAGCCTGCAACGGTCGCCGATCCCCCATCAAGACCACACTTCTGGACCAGAAAGTGGTCGCCGGGCTGGGCAACATCTATGTCTCCGAGGCCTTGTACCGGGCAGGCATTGACCCCCGGCAGCCAGCCTCCGACATCACCACACCGCAAAGCAAAGCGCTGGTCCGGTCTATCCATGCCGTGCTGGAAGAAGCCATTGCAGCCGGGGGCTCCAGCCTGCGTGATTATGTGCAACCTGAAGGGGAGTTGGGGTATTTCCAGCACGCATGGCAGGTCTACGGTCGCAAGGGGCAACCCTGCCCAAAATGCCCCGGCCCGCCCGACTGTGATGGTGTCGAACAGATAACCCAGGCCGGACGCTCAACTTTTTTCTGCCCGAAATGGCAGAAAAAGCGACGAAAAAGCCCCCATTCTCCCGAACATGCTTGACGGGATATGCGTGCCTGCATTACAGCACCGCTTACTCTTTTGGGGTTGTGATTCATCAACCTCATCTTTTTATCCTAGTGCTGGACAGAACAAAAACCCATGGCGAATATCGCTTCGGCGCGTAAGCGCATCCGGCAGACCGCGAAGCGGACTGCCCGTAACACGGCCCGTAAATCCCGCATGCGTACCTTCATCAAGAAGGTCGAGACTGCCATTGCTGCTGGCGACCACGACGGCGCCCGTGAAGCCCTGCGCGTTGCGCAGCCGGAAATCCAGCGTGCAGCCACCAAGGGCGTTGTGCACCACAACACCGTGGCCCGTAAGATTTCCCGCCTGTCCGCCCGCATCAAGGCGCTGGCTGCAGCCTGATTACGGCGCGGGGTTATCCCTTACCGGGTAACCTCACGACATGCCCAAAGCAAAGCCGGATCATCTTGCGATGATTCGGCTTTGCTTTTTCTGCCAGACCAACACCAGCGTCACGCATTGGAGCTGAGGCAATTTTCCCATTGCCCCGCAGGCGTCCGCTCCTCTACTCTGGCAAGAGTGACTCTTTCCAAGCCCCCTGTTGGCCTGCTCGCAATATGCAGACCCAAGGACAGGAAAGAACCCCCACTCACCATTCCCAGTTGCGTACCATGTTGCATGGACCAATTGACTGATTTTCTTAGATTTGCGCGCATGCCATGTGCCAGTTTGACCGCTCGGGAGCAAAAATGACAATCGGGGTGGACGATGACGAAAGCGCCTTTTCCGGGCTGGAAAACGACAGGGAGCTTGAGAAATCGTGGCTGCGGATCTGTGCCCGCCTGAAGGACGAGGTGGGTGAGGTTGAATACCGCACATGGCTGACCAAAATAGCGCTCGGCCCCATTGATGGGGATGAAATTACCCTGCTGCTGCCCACCCGCTTCCTGCGTGACTGGGTGCGTAGCCAGTACGGCGACAGGCTGAGCGAACTCTGGCACCAGGAAAACCAGACCCTACGGCGTGTTGAACTCCAGGTTGCCCGCCCCGGCGACCCGGCCCCCGTGCCTTTGCGCGAGGATGGGCCCGCACGTGCCGCAGCCACACCCTTTCAGGACGATACGCCTCCCCCCCGGCCAACGCCGTCCATACCAGACAGCCGGAGCGATCTGGTCACTGCGCTGGATACCCGCTTTACCTTCGACACCTTCGTCGTGGGTAAACCTAATGAATTCGCCTACGCCTGCGCCCGCCGCGTGGCTGAAAAGCCATCCAGCGCAGGCTTTAACCCGCTGTTTCTTTATGGTGGGGTCGGGCTGGGTAAAACGCATCTGATGCATGCCATCGGTGCCGAACTGATCAAAACGGGGCAGGTCTCTGTCGCCTATATGTCGGCCGAGAAGTTCATGTACCGCTTCATCGCGGCCATTCGGTCCCAGTCCACCATCGAGTTCAAGGAGCAACTGCGCTCCGTCGATGTGCTGATGATTGATGACCTCCAGTTCCTGATCGGCAAAGACAACACGCAGGAAGAGTTCTTCCACACATTCAATGCGCTGGTGGACGCGGGTCGCCAGATCATTGTATCGGCCGACAAATCCCCATCGGACCTGTCAGGGCTGGAAGATCGCCTACGGACCAGGCTTGGCTGCGGTATGGTGGCAGACATCCATGCCACCACGTTTGAACTGCGCATTTCCATCCTTGAAGCCAAGGCCCAGGCCTCGGGCGTTGTCGTGCCGACAAAGGTGATGGAATTTCTAGCGCATAAGATCACCTCAAACGTCCGAGAACTGGAAGGCGCGCTGAACCGCCTGATCGCCCATGCCAACCTCTTTGGCCGCCCGGTCACGCTGGAAGCCACGCAGGAAGTCCTGCACGACATCCTGAAGGCTCACGATAGACGCGTCACCATTGAGGAAATCCAGAAAAAAGTGGCAGAGCACTGGAATATCCGCCTGACGGATATGTCCTCCGCCCGCCGGGCCCGCAATGTTGCGCGACCACGGCAGGTTGCCATGTATCTTGCCAAGCAGCTGACCAGCCGTTCACTTCCTGAAATTGGCCGCAAGTTCGGCAACCGCGACCATACCACCGTCATGCATGCTGTCAGTCGTGTCAGTGAGCTGATGGAGCGCGATGCCGCTTTTGCGGAAGATGTGGAACTGCTGCGCCGCATGCTGGAAAGCTGACCCGCGTGCAGGATTGACGGATAAGCGTCACCTGTTACTTTTGACATTAGAGAAGACCAGGCCACCCAACTGGCATGGCCTGCGTGCAGGGAATGAGGATTAAATGAAGTTTTCGGCCGAGCGTGCGACGTTGCTCAAGGCGTTGGCTCATATCCAGAGTGTCGCAGAAAAGCGCAATACCATCCCCATTCTCGCCAATGTGCTTATTCAGGCCAATGGCCAGCAGCTCAGCCTTAAAGCCACGGATATGGAAATTGAGGTGGTGGAGCAGGTGCCCGCCACCATCATGCGTGAAGGCTCCAGCACAGCCCCGGCAGCAGTGCTGTATGAAATCGTGCGCAAGCTACCCGATGGTGTTGCTGTGGAGCTGGATCAGGCCGATAGCGACGGCCCCCTCCACCTGCGGGCTGGCCGCTACACCACACGGCTGAACGTGCTGCCGGTTGACGACTTTCCGTCCATGGGCACAGGGGAATTCCCTCATACGTTCCAGGTTCAGTCCTCCGTACTGCGTGCCCTCATTGACAGGACCCGCTTTGCTATTTCCACCGAAGAAACACGCTACTACCTGAACGGCATCTACCTGCACGTTACAGACGTAGACGGTGAAGCCAAGCTGCGTGCTGTTGCCACCGATGGCCACAGACTGGCCCGGATGGAAACGGACATGCCCGAAGGGGCTGCCCAGATGCCCGGCGTTATTATTCCGCGCAAAACCATCAACGAACTGCGCAAGCTGGTTGATGAGGCTCCGGAAGAAGTGGCCGTGGCCCTGTCTGAAACCCGTATCCAGTTTACCGCAGGCCCCATTACCCTGACATCCAAACTGATTGACGGGACTTTCCCTGAGTATGAACGCGTTATCCCGCGTGGCAACACACGGGTGCTACGGGTTGGCAAAAAAGAGTTTTCCAACGCCGTCGCCCGCGTTGCCGCCATCAGTCAGGAACGCTCACGCCCGGTCAAACTGGCTCTTGAGCCCGGCCTGCTGACACTGTCCGCCAGCAGTGCTGAGCAGGGTGTTGCGAAAGAAGAGCTGGATGACAGCACGGTATCTTATGATTCCGAAGCGCTGGAAATCGGCTTTCAGGCTCGTTACCTGAACGACATTACCGATCAGGTTGAGAACGAAGCCGAGTTTATTTTTGCTGACAGCGCATCCCCCACCATTGTGCGTGATGTCAGCACCCCCTCAGCACTCTATGTGCTGATGCCCATGCGCGTGTGAGGAAAAAAATCCTCACTCTGACAGGCTTTCCCCTATGGGGCAGCATTAACGCTGCACCCTAGGGGCTATGTCACGCTTGCTAAAGCTGAGTCTGTCGCGGTTTCGCAACTACACTCAGCTCTCATGGAAACCGGATGCTCCGTTACTGGTCCTAACCGGTGAAAACGGATGCGGCAAAACCAACCTGCTGGAAGCCGTTTCCCTGCTGGCCCCTGGTCGCGGCCTGCGGGCTGCGCCGCTGCCGCAGCTTGGACAGTCCGGCAGTCTGGAATGGGCCGTTTCCGCCCGGATAGAAAGCCTTGATGAGCAACTGGAAATAGGCACCGGCACCCAACAGGACGGGCAGGGGACGCGCCGAGTTTCCTTGTGCAATGGCAAGCGCCTTCGTGGGCAGTCCGCCTGGAGCCAGGCTCTGTCAGCGGTCTGGATAACCCCCCAAATGGACCGCCTTTTCAGTGATGGCGCAGCAGGCCGACGCCGCTTTCTCGACCGGCTTGTCATGGCGGTTTCCCCCCAGCATACGTCGGAACTGGCTGCGTATGACAAAGCCATGACCCAGCGCAACCGGCTACTTCAGACCCGTTTTTCCGAACGAACATGGATCGAAGGGTTGGAACACTCCATGGCCCGCCATGCCGTGGCCGTGGCTGCTGCCCGCAACGAAACCGTAGATCACCTCAACAGCCATACCCGCCATGCGCTGGATGCTTTTTCCGCCATGCGGCTGGATATAGACTGCGCTATTGGCAACCGCCTGCATACAACGCCAGCCCTAGCTGTGGAGGACTGGCTGCGTGAGCAGTTACAAGCACTTCGCCCACAGGACAGGCAAAAAGGCCGCGCCAGTCTGGGCATCCATCGCGCCGATTGCACCCTGACAGACCTGCGCTCCGGCAATCCGGCCTCCATGGCCAGCACCGGGCAGCAGAAAGCCCTGCTGGTCGGGCTTGTGCTGGCTCATGCCAGGGTTGTCACAGCGTATCGGGGGGCACCACCGGTGCTGCTGCTTGACGAACCCCTGGTTCATCTGGACGCAACCCGCAGGGCATCCCTCCTTCAAAGCCTGCAAGCCTTTGACAGCACTGTCATGCTGACAGGCACTGACTCAGCTCCTTTTGCTCCTCTTGCTGGCGTGGCCAAGTTCATTAGCGTGCGGCAAGGCGCTTTTATGCCCTGAGGAGTGTAAATAAGAGAGCCTGCGCGCTGGTCGCACTGACGAGAGCAGGATATAATATCTCCTTGGTTTTTGGTTCTTCCTTTCGTGGAGTACAGCATCCTAATGACTGAAGTCTCTCAGCCCACGCCATCAGCGGTCGTTGACGAGTATGACGCCGCGTCGATCTCTGTGCTGAAGGGGCTTGATGCTGTCCGCAAGCGGCCGGGCATGTACATCGGCGACACGGACGATGGCTCAGGCCTGCACCACATGGCATTTGAAATTATTGATAATGCCGTGGACGAAGCGCAGGCTGGCTTTGCCACACGCTGTATTGTCACCCTCAATGCCGATGGCAGCGTGACTGTCCGTGACAATGGCCGTGGCATCCCGACCGATATGCATGCCGAGGAAGGCGTGAGTGCTGCTGAAGTCGTGCTGACGCGCCTGCACGCGGGCGGCAAGTTTAACCAGAACTCCTACAAGGTATCCGGCGGCCTGCACGGCGTGGGTGCTGCCGTTGTGAATGCCCTGTCGGAATGGATGTATGTCCGCATCTGGCGCAACGGGCAGGAACACAGCATCCGCTTTGCCCATGGTGACAGGGTTGACCCGCTGCAACTGCTTGGCCCCTCCACCGAGGAAAGCGGGACAGAAGTCACCTTTCTGCCCAGTGGCGCGACATTCCCCAGAACAGTTTTTGATTTCGCCATTCTGGAGCGTCGCCTGCGGGAGCTGGCATTCCTGAACTCGGGTCTGGAAATCATTCTGCGTGATGCCCGCGTCACTCCAACCCGTGAAGAAATTTTCCATTACGAAGGTGGGCTTGAAGCCTTTGTCACCTGGCTGGACCGCTCACGCACAGCCCTGATTACCCCGCCCATGACCGGTAGCCTTGAAAACCCCGAAAACGGTATCAAGGTCGAGTTTGCTCTCAGCTGGAACGACAGCTTCCACGAGACCATGCTCTGCTTCACCAACAATATCCCCCAAAGGGATGGTGGGGCCCATCTGGCAGGGTTCCGGCAGGCTTTGACCCGTATTGTCAGCCGCTATGCTGAAAGCATCGCCAAGAAAGATGCCCAGTCCCTGCAAGGGGAAGACATGCGCGAAGGGCTGACGGCTGTCCTGTCCGTCAAAGTCCCTGACCCCAAGTTCTCGTCCCAGACCAAGGACAAGCTGGTCTCCTCCGAAGTGCAGCCTGTGGTGCATGCCGCTGCGGCTGACATTATTGGCCACTGGTTTGAAACACACCCCAAGGAAGCCAAAACCGTTATCGCCAAGGTTTTGGATGCTGCCTCGGCCCGTGAAGCCGCAAAGAAAGCGCGGGAACTGACACGCCGGAAAGGCGTGCTCGACATTTCCTCACTCCCCGGCAAGCTGGCTGACTGTCAGGCGCGTGACCCGGCCCAGGCGGAACTGTTCATTGTGGAGGGTGACTCCGCAGGTGGTACAGCCAAGCAGGGAAGGGACCGTCGTTTTCAAGCAATCCTGCCTCTGAAAGGCAAGATCCTCAATGTTGAGCGCGCCCGGTTTGACCGCATGCTGGGGTCGGCTGAAATCGGCACACTCATTACCGCACTGGGTACAGGCATTGGCCGGGGCGAGGCCGATCAGGGCGGTTTTTCCATAGACAAGCTCCGCTACCACCGCATTGTCATCATGACTGATGCTGACGTTGATGGCTCGCATATCCGCACACTGCTGCTGACATTCTTCTTCCGTCAGATGCCAGAGTTGATTGAGCGTGGTTACCTGTATATTGCGCAGCCTCCTCTGTACCGCGCCAAACGCGGCAATGAGGAAACCTACCTGAAGGATGATGCCGCGCTGGAGAAGTATCTTCTGGATAAAGCGCTGGCCAAGGTTTCTTTCGTCTATTCCAACGGCCGCACAATAGCGGGTGATGACATTGATGCAGAAATCCCTTTCATCCGTCAGGCGTATCAGGTCATTGCCAGGATTGCAGGGCGTATTCCCTTGTGGATTATCGAGCAGGCAGCCCTTAGCGGTGTTCTGACACCCGACGTAGACCGCCTGCAGGCTTTGGCCCCCGATTTCCAGAACCGCCTGGATGCTGCATCCTCCCAGACTGAGCGTGGGTGGAAGGTTGAGGCCGGAGACAATGGCCTTGAACTGGCCCGTAATGTGCGCGGTGTTGGTGAACGATACAGCCTTGACCCAGCAACCCTTGCTGGAGCAGATGCACGCTGGCTGAACAGCCAGAATGAACGTCTGCAAAACGACTATGGCACAGGCATGGTCCTGAAGTCTGAAACCAGCGAAACCACCCTGTCTGGCCCGGCCGACCTGTTTACACGCCTGCTGACACAGGGCCGCAGAGGCCTTGCCATCAACCGCTTTAAAGGTCTGGGCGAAATGAATGACGCCCAGTTGTGGGAGACCACCCTAGACCCAGCCATGCGGACACTGCTGCAGGTCAAGGTTGGGGACAGTGAAGAAGCGGGAGACGTGTTCACGACACTGATGGGTGATGTCGTGGAGCCCCGTCGGGACTTTATCGTGGGCAACGCACTGAAGGTTGCTAACCTGGACGTCTAAAAAATCTAGCTACTGTGTGGGGCGATTGTCCCACACAGTAGCCATTTTTGACTTTTTAAAGCGCCATATCCTTGACCAACTGGTCAAGTTTTTTGAACTGCTGCAACAGTGCAGGCAATTCACGAATGGGCAGCATGTTCGGGCCATCGCTAGGAGCGGTGTCCGGGCTTTCATGCGTTTCCAGAAAAACGGCAGCAATACCAGTCGCCAATGCAGCGCGCGCCAGTATGGGGGCGAATTCACGCTGCCCACCAGAAGCCCCACCCAAGCCACCCGGCTGCTGCACGGAGTGTGTGGCGTCAAACACCACCGGGTATCCTGTTTGCGCCATAATAGGCAGGGCGCGCATGTCATTCACCAGCGTGTTGTAGCCGAAGCTGCTCCCACGCTCGCACAGCATGATTTTCTGATTGCCGGTCGAAGCAATTTTCTGTGCCACATACTGCATGTCCCAAGGAGCCAGAAACTGGCCTTTCTTGACATTGACCGCAGCCCCAGTGCGCCCTGCTGCAAGCAGCAGATCTGTCTGTCGGCATAGGAACGCGGGAATTTGCAGCACGTCCACAGCCTGCGCGACAGGGGCACATTGCTCGGCCGTATGCACATCTGTCAGAACGGGCAGGGCCAGTTCGGAGCGGACGCGGGCCAGAATGTCCAGCCCAGCCTGCATCCCAATCCCCCTGGCCCCAGACACGCTGGTCCGGTTTGCCTTGTCGAAAGAGCTTTTATAAATCAGCCCGATCCCGGCAGCCTGACACATCTCCTTCAGCGCTGCCGCCGTTTCCAGCGCATGGGCTGCTGATTCAATCTGGCAAGGCCCGGCAATCAGCACAAAAGGCTTGTCATTGCCCAGCGCCAAGGACCCAATTGAAAAACCATGCTCAGTTGGTGCGGTCATGCCTTGCGTGCCTGTGCCAGTGCTGCGCCCACAAACCCGGCAAACAGCGGATGGGGTGCAAAGGGGCGAGACTTCAGTTCCGGGTGGTACTGTACCGCTATAAACCAGGGGTGGTCAGGATATTCGACAACCTCTGGTAAAATACCATCGGGGGACAGGCCGGAGAATTTGAGCCCGGTTTTTTCAAGCTGGTCTTTGTAGTGAATATTCACTTCATAACGGTGACGGTGACGCTCACGGATTGCAGTCGCACCATAGACATCCGCTGCGCGTGACCCTGCAATCAACGTGGCGGGGTAAGCACCAAGCCGCATTGTGCCGCCCAGTTCACCACTCTCGCTCCGCCGCAGCCGCTCGTTCCCACGCGCCCATTCGGTCATCAAGCCCACCAGAGGCTCATCCGTCTGGCCGAATTCGGTGGAGGAGGCATGAGGCAGGCCAGCAAGGTTACGGGCACACTCGATCACCGCCATCTGCATGCCAAAGCAGATCCCCAGGAAGGGAATTCCATTTTCGCGGGCAAAACGGATGGCTTCAATCTTGCCCTGTGACCCACGCTCCCCAAAGCCGCCGGGGACCAGAATACCATGAGCACCCGCCAGAATGGCCTGTGTTTCGGCTGGGTTTTTCTCAAGGCTTTCTGCCTCAATCCAGTCCAGACGCACCTTGGTCAGATGCGCGATCCCACCATGCAACAAGGCTTCGGCAAGGGATTTGTAGCTATCAAGCAGGGCTGTATATTTGCCCACGACAGCAATCCGCACTTCCGCCTCGGGGTGGCGAATGGCGTCAACAATTTTCTGCCAACCGGAAAGATCAGGCTCCTCAGTATGGGGCAAGCCGAAGTAGTGCAGCACTTCCGTATCCATACCCTCAGCATGGTAGGACAGGGGGCAGGCGTAGATTGTATCAACATCACGCGCAGCAATAACCGCTTCAGGGCGGACGTTGCAGAAATTGGCAATCTTGCGGCGCTCGGTTGCCGGGATTGGGCGGTCACACCGGCAGAGCAGAATCTGCGGCTGAATACCCACATTCTGCAATTCCTTGACGGAATGCTGGGTCGGCTTGGTCTTGAGTTCCCCTGCAGAAGGAATCCAGGGCAGCAACGTCAGATGCACAACCATTGTCTGGTCCGTGCCAAGATCATTGCGGAGCTGCCGGATAGCTTCCAGAAACGGCAGGCTTTCAATATCGCCAACCGTTCCGCCAATTTCGACCAGCACAAAATCCAGGTCATCAGTGTTGGCGACAACAATGTCCTTAATCGCATCCGTAATATGCGGGATCACCTGCACCGTAGCGCCCAGATAATCACCACGGCGTTCCCGCGCGATGACATCCGAATAGATCTTGCCTGTCGTGGTATTGTCTTCACGCGATGCGTTAACATCCGTGAAGCGTTCATAATGGCCCAGATCCAGATCGGTCTCGGCACCGTCTTCTGTCACAAAGACTTCGCCGTGCTGGTACGGGCTCATGGTGCCGGGGTCAACATTCAGATAGGGGTCGAGCTTCCGCAGGCGGACCTTGTAGCCACGCGCCTGCAAAAGGGCTGCGAGAGCGGCGGACGCAATCCCCTTTCCGAGAGAGGACACCACACCACCGGTGATAAATACAAAGCGGGTCATGAGCAGACTTCCTACGCGGGCAGAACCGAGTGGGTAAAAAAGAACAAACGAAAAAGACCGCATACAAGGCTGCATGCGGTGACCGAAAGAGACAACATCCCCCTCCACGTCTGCTGTGGACAGGAGGGAGACATCAGCATGTCACGGATGGGCCGGGGCGGGGGCAGGTGCCGGGGTGACCGCCTGCTGGGGCGGGGCAACAGGTGCTGTGGCCGCAGGCTGGGGTGCCTGCCCAAGAATATCCTGCCCAGCCCCAGTCACGCCGCCTTTGTAAAGGACAGCCAGAGTCAGGGACAACAGCATGAACAACCCGGCCAGAATCGCTGTTGTACGCGTTAGCAGGTTGGCCGTCCCGCGACCGGACATAAAGGCCCCCATGCCCTGGCTGCTGCCAATGCCAAGGCCACCGCCTTCGCTGCGCTGGATCAGCACAACGCCGATCAGGGCTATTGTGACACAGAAATGCAGGATCAGCAGGGCTGTGGTCATGTCAGGTTCCAGATTCAATACAGGCGGTCAGGCAGCCGATGCGGCGCTGACAATGGAGAGAAACGCATCCGCGTCTAGGCTGGCGCCACCAACAAGCGCCCCCCCGACCTCGGGAATACCAAGGATGGCGGCTGCATTGTCAGCGTTCACGGACCCTCCATACAGGATTTTGATAGCTTTTCCAGCCTCTCCAAACTGTCGCACCAGTTCCTCACGCAGGAAAAGCATGGTCTGGGCAATCTGCTCGGTCGTCGCGGCAAGCCCCGTACCAATGGCCCAGATGGGTTCATACGCCAGTACTCCGGCAAAATTGTCGGGCAGGGAGCCCTTGATCTGCCAGCCAAGAACATCGGTATAATCACCGCTTTCGCGCTGGTCTTCCGTCTCCCCGATGCAGACAATGGGTGTCAGCCCGGCCTTGGTTGCGGCGATGGCTTTTTCCCGCACGGTGTCATCCAGTTCACCATGCCCCTGCCGACGCTCGGAATGTCCAAGGATGACGTAAGATACGCCAAACTCACCCAGCATCGTGGCAGAAATATCGCCGGTATAGGCCCCAGATGGGGCTTTGTGGCAGTCCTGCGCGCCCAGAGCCAAAGCCGTTCCGGCAAGGCTGTCGGCCAGCAACGGCAACAGGGTAAAGGGCGGGCAGACAACAACATCCGCCGCATCAGCAGGCAGGCGGGCCACAAGGGCCTGCGCCAGCCCCTGTGCATTCTGCCGCGTGCCATTCATTTTCCAATTGCCTGCGATAAGCTGTCGGCTCATGCTCTGCTCCCTGCGGTTTCCTGCACAGCCACGACCAACAGGCGCGGCGGCGCTGATACTGTCTGTCTGCCTAAACCATGGATAGGCCCGTCAGGGCAAGCCAGCCAGACATAGCATGCCCCGTGCCCAGCGCCTGATGTGTAAGTCATGGTTATGTCTGGTCAAGTGGGTCGCCTGCGCTTATGGTGCCGCGCCTGAATGTGAGAACGGCATCTTGCCTGACAAAGCTGTGGATCCCCTCTGTCATGATCTCCTCTCTTCGTCGAATTCTGGTTGAATCGTGGCTGGGCCGCGTTATCGCCATCGTCGTCTTTGCTGCGTTTATCGGTTGGGGGGTCGGCGATGTCATCGGCTATATGGGCACCAGCCCCAATGTTGCCGCACAGGTGGGTGAAAGCGATGTCACCGCGCCGGACCTTGCCGCCGCCCTGCGGCAGGAGGTGCCCACTGTTGCCCAGCAGATGGGGCTGAGCGATGCCTCCCAGCTTTCTCCCGCCATGCTCCAGCAGGTTGCACGGCAGATTCTGCAACGCCTGACGGGTCAGGCAGAACTGCTGAATGCCGCCCACACCATGAAGGTTGTGGTGCCTGACGAGGCCATCCGAAAAGAAATTTTCTCCCTCCCATATTTCCGTGGCAGCAATGGTCAGTTTGATCGCGCGCTTTTCAACCAGAAGCTGCGCGCACAAGGGCTGACGGAACAACGCGTGATCCAGATCGTGCGCGACGACCTGACAGCCCGCACTCTGCTGCAACCTATTGCCCAGAGTGGCAGCGCCTCCGAAATCCTGATCCAGAAGCTGGTGCAGTATGGCGCACGCACACGAATGGTCGATTTTGTGACCATTCCCTTTGAAAATGTGCCCCAACCCGCCACTGCTGATGAGACAACGCTGCGCCGCTACTATGCCAACCACCCTTGGCTGTTCCGCACCGCCGAGCAGCGCCATGCCCGCATTGTCGTTCTATCGCCCGACACGGTAGCCCAGAACATTCCGGTGGATGAAAAACAGCTCCGCCGTATTTATGACGAGCAGAACAGCCGCTTCAACACCCCGGAAACGCGGGATCTGCAACTGATCACCCTGCCTGATGCCACGCAGGCCCAGGCTGTTCACGCCGCATGGCAGCGCAGTGGAAGCTGGCAGGAGGCTCAACAGGCCGCCAAAGGCGCTGCTGCTGTTGAAATGCCCGCGACACGAGCATCCGCCATTCCGTCAGAGGCCCTGCGAAGCGCCATTTTCCAGGCGCAGGCAGGTCAGGTGAACCCTGTGATCCAGACAGAAAACGGCTCGGCCGTGTTCCGTGTCACAAAGATCACCCCCGCCCGCAGCACATCGTATGAGCAGGCCAAGCCTGACATTCTGGCCGAATACCGCAAGGCCATTGCCCCTTCGCTGATTACCGACCGGCGACGGACATTGCAGGATGCCATTGCAGGTAAAGGGCTTGATGCCATTCCCGATACCCTGGGGGCTGTCGCAGCCGCGGGCTCGTTGGATGCCCGCGGTATAACGGCCGAGGGTCAGCCTGCGCCGTTGCCTGCGTCTGGCGCATTGCGCGAGGCCATTATCCATCAGGTTTTCACACAAAAAGAGGGGGCAGCCCCGTATCTTGTCGAAGGCCCGGATAATGGCTGGTTTGCGGTGGATGTGGACAAGATCAGCCCCGCCAGCCCGCGCAGCTTTGAGCAGGCCCGCGCTGATGTATTGAAGGCATGGCAGGCGGATAACCGCCGTCAGGCCGCCAACCAGCAGGCAACCGCACTTTACGTCGCCAGCAAGGCCTTGGGCACCATTGCCCCTACGGCTTCCGCCAAAGGGCAGGTTACGCGCAACGTGCCGCTTTCACTGGCATCTGCCAATCAGGCCATTCCTGCCGAACTGGCGCCCCAGTTAGCCCGTATGCAGGCAGGGCAGGCGATCATGGCCGAGAATGACCACGCCTTTTTTGTCGCGGTTGTGACCAAGGTCTTTACACCTGACCCGCCCATGTCCGCGACTAACATGCAGAAGCTGAAATCCGCTCTGGCCCAGGCCGATAGCGAAGACCTTGTCGCCGCGTTTATTGATGCTCTAGCAGCCCGCACGCCGCCCCGCATCAACCCGACGGGCATCACATCCGCCCTCGACATCGCAGGGCTGGGAGAGGCCAGACAATGAGCACAAGCGCCAATACCGCGACGTCTCCCTCTCTCCAGGTCTGTGAAGCGGCATGGGAGCAGGGTCAGGCCTCTGTTGTTTTTTCAGTGGAAGCCGCCGACCTTCTGACACCCGTTTCGGCCTATATCCGTCTGGCCCATCTCGATGGCAGCACAGGGCAGCACAGCCTGCTGCTTGAAAGCGTGGAAGGCGGCGTCTCCCGTGGGCGGTATTCCGTCATTGCTCTCAAGCCTGACCTTGTGTGGACATGCCATAACGGCCAGGTAACCCTGCATGATGGGGCGGGTCTGCCACAGTCGCCCGCATGGATGCAGCAGGGCAAGCCGCTGGATAGTCTGCGCCAGCTTATACACACCAGCAGGCTTGACCTCCCCACAGGGTTGCCACCCATGATTGCGGGATTGTTTGGCTACCTTGGCTACGACATGGTCCGGCAGATGGAAGACCTGCCCAATGCGCCGGTTGATGATCTGGACCTTCCAGAAGGGGTGATCATGCGTCCGGGTCTGTTTGCCGTTTTCGATACGGTGACAGACGAACTCATTTTGGCAGCCCCCGTGCGCCCTGCTGAAACAGAAACCGCAGGGCAGGCGTGGGAGAGGGCACACGCCCTGCTGGAACGCGCCCGCACATGCCTGCTGGGTGCTTTGCCCGCTCTACCCTCTGCCCAACCCACAGCACCGCTGGCTGACCCGACATCCACTTTCAGCAAGCAGGATTTCTGCGCGGCGGTGGAAAAAATACAGGAATACATTGCTGCGGGGGATGCTTTTCAGGTTGTTCCCAGCCAGCGCTTTTCCACCCCGTTCCCTTTGCCCTCTCTGGCGCTATATCGTGCATTGCGGCGGGTTAACCCGGCTCCCTTTCTGTTCCATCTCGACTTTGGGGACTTCTCACTGGTCGGGTCATCACCCGAAATTCTTGTCCGTCTACGCGATGGCCGCATGACTGTCAGGCCTCTGGCAGGCACACGCCCACGTGGTGCCACCCCGGAAGAAGACAAAAAGCTGGAAGAGGAACTTCTGGCCGATCAGAAGGAAATCGCTGAACATCTGATGCTGATTGATCTGGGCCGCAATGATGTCGGACGCGTCTGCACCCCCGGTTCCGTTAACGTTACAGAGCGCTTTGTCATCGAGCGGTTCAGCCACGTCATGCATATTTCCTCCAATGTGGAAGGCATATTGCAGCCGGATCTGGAAGCACTCGATGCCCTTGTGGCCGCATTTCCAGCAGGCACCCTGACCGGAGCGCCCAAAATCCGGGCCATGGAAATCATTGACGAGATCGAGCGTACCCGCCGCGCAACCTATGCGGGCTGCATCGGGTATTTTGGCGCCGGGGGCGACATGGATACCTGCATTGGCCTGCGCATGGCTGTGCTCAAAAACGGGACCATGCATGTGCAGGCAGGCTGTGGTGTTGTTGCCGACAGCGTGCCCGAAATGGAATACGAGGAAACGCGACACAAGGCACGCGCCGTATTCCGGGCAGCCGAACTCGCAATCCAGCAGGCGGGAGACGGGAAGGGCTGAGCACGCCTTTCCTCTCCGTCATTTGACCAGTGCGCGGTAAAGGGCCATCATTCCGCCATGATCCTACTGATCGACAATTATGATAGTTTTACCTTCAACCTCGTCCATTATCTGGGCGAGTTGGGGGAGACATGCCACGTCGTCCGCAACGACGCGCTGAGTGTGGATGACGCGCTGGCCCTCAAGCCGCACGCCATTGTGCTCTCACCCGGCCCATGCTCCCCTGATGAAGCCGGGATTTGCTGTGACCTGATTGCTGCCGCCGCAGGCAAGGTACCCGTATTTGGGGTCTGCCTTGGCCACCAGTCCATCGGGCAGGTGTTCGGGGCGCAGGTTGTCCGTGCTCCTGTGCCTATGCACGGTAAAATCAGCCCTGTTTTCCATGACGGCAAGGATGTCTTTGCCGGGGTACCCAGCCCCTTCAAAGCCACCCGCTACCACAGCCTGACGCTAGAACCAGCCAGTATTCCCCCTGAGCTTGAAGTGACAGCCTGGACAGAAGACGGTGTTATCATGGGGGTCCGACACCGGACCTATCCGATTTCAGGCGTGCAGTTTCATCCTGAAAGCATTGCGTCGGAATATGGACACGACCTGCTGCGTAATTTCCTGAGCATTGCTCAGGACTGGCACGCCGGACAGGCGGCATGACAGCCCAGCCGCAACATTCCGCACCGGACGCCTATGATCCCACACGCCTGACCGCGACACTGCTCAAGCTTGCCGACCGGCACGACCTTGATGTCGGTGAGGCTGAAGCCGCCTTTGGGGCCATTATGGATGGGGCTGTCCCGCCCGAACATATTGCCGCCTTCCTCATGGCGTTGCGGGTCAAGGGAGAGACGCGGGATGAGTTGCTGGGGGCTGTCACCGCCCTGCGGGCACGTATGCACCCCGTACCCGCCATGCCTGAGGACACCCTTGATGTCTGCGGCACAGGGGGCGACCATTACGGTACACTGAATGTTTCCACCGCCGTCGCTTTTGTGCTGGCGGGGCTTGGTGTGCCTGTTGCCAAACATGGCAATCGGGCTGTGTCCTCTCGCTCTGGGGCATCGGATGTTCTGACCGCCCTTGGCGTGCCCCTTTCGCCCGGTGCTGAAACCCATGCCGCGTGGATGCGCGACTACCGCGCTATTTTTCTGGCAGCCCCGCATCATCATCCCGCCATGCGACATGCCGCAGCCGTCCGCAAGATGCTTGCGTTGCCCACACTGTTCAATCTTGTCGGGCCACTGGTCAACCCGGCCGGGGTCAAGCGCCAGTTGATTGGTGTGTTTTCCCCCCGCTGGCTGGAGCCGATTGTCGATGTGCTCCGCACTCTTGGTTCTGAACGGGTCTGGGCTGTCTGCGGCCAGCCCCGCGACGGCAAAACCGGCATTGATGAAATTACCCTGGCAGGGCCAACTCTGGCAGTTGCTTTGGAACAGGGCCAAACCTGCCAGTTTGTTATAGAACCGGAGATGGCAGGACTTGCATACGCGCCGGTCAGTGCCATAAAAGGGAAAGACGCACACCACAATGCAGCCACGCTTGATGCGCTGCTGCATGGGGCTGCCGGACCCTACCGGGATACGGTTCTGCTAAACGCAGCCTGTGCCCTCCACATTGCGGGGAGGGTCAGCATTTTGCGCAACGGGCATATTGACCCGACAGCCCTGCAGGAAAGCGTGGCTCAGGCCGCCTTTTCGCTCGATAGCGGTGCCGCTCTTGCGGTGCTGAATGGTTTACGCTCGTCATCAGCGATGCACACGCCTGAGACATGACAGGATAATCATGACCGACACCCCCACCAGTCCCACGGTTGCACCTACCACCTGCAGCACAGAACATGGCCCCGACGGCCTGCCCGATGTTCTGGCGCGAATCTGTGCCCGCACACGGCTGGAAGTGGAGCATCGTTCCACGCTACTGTCCCTCAAGGACATCACTGCCAAGGCCCAGGAAAGCAAAGAGGCTCCCCGTGGCTTTGGACGCACCCTGAAAGAAAAGGCCGCCGACCGGAAAGTCGGTCTGATTGCTGAGATCAAAAAGGCCTCTCCCTCCGCCGGAATCCTGCAGGAACATTATGATCCCGCGCAGATTGCCAAAGCCTACGAGCAGGCGGGCGCTGCGTGCCTGTCGGTGCTGACAGAAAGCTCCTGCTTTCATGGCTCCAACGATGATCTGATCACAGCGCGGAATGCGACCTCCCTGCCAGTCCTGCGCAAGGACTTCATCCTTGATCCGTGGCAGGTTTATGAAAGCCGGATGATCGGTGCGGATTGTATCCTCCTGATCATGGCCATCCTGTCAGATGAAATGGCGCTGGAACTGGTAGATCACGCCAAAGGGCTGGATATCGACGTTCTGGTAGAAGTGCATGATGAGGAGGAACTCAATCGCGCTCTGGCGCTGGATACCTTCCTGATCGGCATCAACAACCGTAACCTGAAAACGCTGGCAACCGACATTACGACAACCAACAGGCTTGCGCCGTTGGTGCCGCCTGACCGGATTATTGTCTCCGAAAGCGGGATCAAGACCCATGCCGAGGTCGCCCAGCTTTCAGGAATCGGTGTGACCGGCTTTCTGGTAGGGGAATCTCTGCTGCGTCAAGCTGATCCCGGTGATGCAGCCCGCAAGCTGCTTTCCCCCGACGGTAACTGACCTTTCGGGCCTGATAGACTAATGTCAGGCCCGAAATTTTTTCCTCTGCCATGAAGGCCCAGAACTCATTGAAAAACAGTGTGTTTTCGGGCTCACTCTTGGCTTCCCCGACTCTGTCATTCCGCTTAAACAACAGATGCCCTGCACGGGCCTGACGGTTCAGGCACAAAGCGGGATGACAAAAACGCGACGCGCTTCTTTGTTACAACAAAGTACGCAACTGGCATGCAAAAAGGGACGTTGAGTGTTGCGTTCAGAGCAATGCAGCCCCAGATGCTCCACCGCAGGAGAAAGACGACACCTAGGACATCACGTATCGCTACCATCAGACTGCTGAACCAAAACGGGGAATAGCCCGGAAACCAGAAACTATAAGAATAAAAATCCAACAGGATTCCGAGTATTTAAAATTATAAAAATAACATCTCTGTTCACCCACTAGATAGGCAGCGGTCAGATTGAAAATATGATGAATAACAGGGGTTTTATGTATGAAAACAAAAGACACACAGGTTGAAAAACCCACAAGCAACGGCCCGTCCCTGACCCGCGAAGAATTTCTGAGCGCCTATCACGACATGCTGCTGATCCGCCGTTTTGAAGAAAAAACCGGCCAGCTTTATGGGATGAACCTGATTGGTGGCTTCTGCCACCTGTATATCGGCCAGGAAGCCGTGGTAACCGGCATCCAGATGAACCTGCGTGAGGGCGACAAGCTCATCACCTCCTACCGTGACCACGGGCAGATGCTGGCCGCAGGCATGGACCCGCGCGGGGTGATGGCTGAGTTGACCGGCCGCGCCACCGGGTATTCCCGCGGCAAGGGCGGGTCCATGCATATGTTCTCCCGCGAAAAGAACTTTTATGGCGGGCACGGCATTGTCGGCGCACAGGTAGCTCTTGGCATCGGCCTTGCGTTTGCCAACCAGTACCGTGGCACTGATGAAGTGGCTGTGACCTATTTTGGTGATGGGGCCAGCAACCAGGGTCAGGTGTACGAAAGCTACAATCTGGCCGCGCTGCACAAGCTGCCGTGTATTTTCGTGATCGAAAACAACAAATACGGCATGGGCACATCCATCGAGCGCGCCTCCGCCTCTCACGAACTGTACAAGAACGGTGCCCCCTGGGGCATTCCGGGCCTGCGGGTTGATGGCATGGACGTTGCCGCCGTGCACGCTGCCGCAGCAGAAGCCGTGGCCCATTGCCGGGCAGGGAAGGGACCATACCTGCTGGAAATGATGACCTACCGCTACCGTGGGCACTCCATGTCCGACCCGGCAAAATACCGGAGCCGTGAGGAAGTCGATCAGGTCCGCAAGCTGCACGACCCCATTGAGCATGTCCGGCATATCCTGCTGGATGCAGGCGTGGAGGAAAGCACCCTCAAGGACATCGACAGCAAGATCAAAGCGGTTGTCAACGATGCGGCGGAGTTTGCCCAGACCAGTCCCGAGCCGGACCCCGCAGAACTTTATACGGACATTGTGCTGGAGGCGTGATTACTGATGGCTACTGAAATTCTGATGCCAGCCCTGTCCCCGACCATGACAGAAGGCAAGCTGGCCCGTTGGCTGAAAAAAGAAGGCGACGTTGTCTCCAGCGGTGACATTCTGGCCGAGATTGAAACCGACAAAGCAACCATGGAAGTTGAAGCGGTTGAGGAAGGCATCCTCGGCCGCCTGCTGGTTGCCGAAGGGGCTGAAGGCGTGGCGGTCAATGCCCCCATCGCCATTCTGATCGCGGAAGGTGAGGCTGTGCCTGATGTTGACAGCGCTCCCTCGGCCCCGACACCAGCAGTCTCCCCGGTGGTTTCTGAGGCCGCCGCAGTCACCCAGCCTGTTCCTCCCGCGGCCCCCGTCGTGGCGGAAGAAAAGGAATGGGGCGAGACCCAGGAAATTACCGTCCGCGAGGCCCTGCGCGACGCCATGGCGGCGGAACTGCGCCACGACCCGGATGTCTTCCTGATGGGTGAGGAAGTCGCCCAGTATCAGGGTGCCTACAAAATCTCGCTGGGACTGCTGCAGGAATTTGGTGAAAAGCGTGTCATCGACATGCCCATTACCGAACATGGCTTTACCGGCATGGCCGTGGGGGCTGCGCTGACTGGCCTCAAACCGGTTGTCGAGTTCATGACCATGAACTTCGCCATGCAGGCCATTGACCACATCATCAACTCGGCAGCCAAAACACTGTATATGTCTGGCGGCCAGATGGGGTGCCCGATCGTGTTCCGCGGTCCCAATGGCGCGGCCTCCCGCGTGGGGGCGCAGCATTCGCAGTGTTATGCAAGCTGGTATGCCCATGTGCCGGGCCTCAAGGTTGTGGCTCCGTGGTCTGCGGCTGATGCCAAAGGGCTGCTGCGCGCTGCCATCCGCGACCCGAACCCCGTGATCGTGCTGGAAAATGAAATCCTCTACGGGCAGAAATTCCCTTGCCCTGTGGATGAAGACTTCATCCTGCCCATTGGCAAGGCCAAGATCGAACGTGCGGGCACGGATGTCACGATTGTTGCCTTCTCCATCGCCGTGGGTATTGCCCTTGATGCTGCTGAAGCATTGGCGAAAGAAGGGATCAACGCGGAAGTCATCAACCTGCGCAGCCTGCGTCCGCTGGACACTGACACGATTGTGGAAAGTGTGCGCAAGACCAGCCGCCTGGTGACTGTGGAAGAGGGCTGGCCCTTTGCTGGCATTGGTGCCGAAGTTGCCATGCAGGTTATTGAACACGCCTTTGACTGGCTGGACGCCCCACCCGCACGCGTAACCGGTGCGGATGTGCCCATGCCATTTGCTGCCAACCTGGAAAAGCTGGCCCTGCCGCACCCCGAGCAGGTTGTCAAAGCTGTCAAAAGCCTGATCTGAGGTGCTGAATAATGGCTACTGAAATTCTGATGCCAGCCCTTTCGCCCACCATGACGGAAGGCAAGCTGGCCCGTTGGCTGAAAAAAGAAGGGGAGAGCATCGTCAGTGGCGATGTTCTTGCCGAAATTGAAACCGACAAGGCCACGATGGAAGTCGAGGCTGTTGAGGAAGGTATTCTCGGCCGCATCCTGGTGCCAGAAGGCAGCGAGGGCATTGCCGTCAACACCCCCATCGCCATCATGGTGGAAGAAGGGGAAAGCGTGCCAGAGGCCTCCACGCCTGCCGCACCAGCTTCTGCTCCGGCTGCAACGCCAACACCTGCCCCTGCATCTGCCCCAACATCCGCCCCCGCTGCTCAGCCTGCCAAAGCGCCTGCTGTTGCCGCACCAAGTGCTGCCCCGACAACGGACCGCATTGTGGCGTCCCCGCTGGCCCGTCGCCTTGCCAAGGCCAAAGGGATCGACCTTGCCAGCGTCAAGGGTAGTGGCCCCCACGGACGTATTGTCCGCCGGGATGTTGAGGCCGCCAAGGCTGCCCCCGCTACGGCAGCACCTGCGACCCAGACCGCAGCGGCAGCAGCTCCTGCGGGCGGCAGCCGCACTGTGCCCCACACCACAATGCGTAAGGTCATTGCCCGCCGCCTGACGGAAGCAAAAGCCAATATCCCGCATTTCTATGTCTCGATGGATGTGGAACTGGATGCCCTGCTGGCTCTGCGCGGACAGTTGAACACACTTGCCCCTTCCGAAGGGCCGGATGCTTTCAAGCTTTCCGTCAACGACATGCTGGTCAAAGCCGCTGCTGTTGCGCTGAAACAGGTTCCCGAAGTCAACGCAACCTATACCGACGATGCCATGATCCTACATGACAATGCGGACATTTCCATCGCCGTATCTCTGGATGACGGGTTGATTACCCCGATCCTGCGTCAGGCTGAGCTGAAAAGCCTGAAGGACATCAGCCTCGAAGCCAAAAGCCTGATCAGCCGCGCACGCTCTGGCAAGCTGAAGCCTGAGGAGTTCCAGGGCGGTACATTCTCCATTTCCAACATGGGCATGTACGGCGTGAAAGACTTTGCTGCGATCGTTAACCCACCGCAGGCCGCCATTCTGGCCATAGCGGCTGCCAAAAAGCAGCCTGTAGTGGTTGGTGATGAACTGAAGGTCGCAACCGTCATGACTGTGACACTTTCGGTCGATCACCGGGCTGTCGATGGTGCTGCTGCTGCCCGGTGGCTGTCTGCCTTCAAGGCTGCTGTGCAGTCCCCGCTGGCTCTTGTGCTGTAACCCGGCACACACAGGAGAATAACGCAAATGAGCCAGACCTCTTTTGACATTCTTGTCCTGGGCGGTGGCCCGGGTGGCTATGTTGCAGCCCTGCGGGCAGCGCAGCTTGGCCTGTCAGTCGCTGTTGTCGAAGCCCGACACCTGGGCGGCATCTGCCTGAACTGGGGATGTATTCCCACCAAGGCCCTGCTGCGTGCCTCTGAAATCAACCATCTCCTGCATGATCTGGATGGGTATGGGTTCAAGGCCGAAGGCGTGAGCTTTGATTTTAAAAAAATCATTGCGCGATCACGTGCCGTTTCCAAGCAGTTGTCCGCTGGTGTTGCACACCTTCTGAAAAAGGCCAAAGTGCCTGTTTTTGAAGGGTTTGGAAAACTGGATGGCACAACCTCTGATGGAAAGCGGAAGGTGCTGATCAGCCCCGATGGCAAAGCACCTTTCACTCTAACCGCGCGCCACGTCATACTGGCCACCGGGGCACGGGCGCGGACCCTGCCGGGACTGGAGCCAGACGGCAAGCTTGTCTGGTCCTACCGGGAAGCTCTGGTGCCAGAAGAACTCCCCAAGCGCCTTCTGGTCATTGGTTCGGGTGCAATTGGCACGGAATTTGCTTCGTTTTACCGCAACATGGGGTCCGAGGTTACGCTGGTCGAAGCCGCCCCCCGTATCCTGCCGGTAGAAGACGAAGAGATCAGCGCCATTGCCCATAAGGAGTTCGAAAAACAAGGTATCCGTATCCTGACAGGGGCCAACATCGGCGCTCCGAAAAAATCAGGCTCTACCGTTACCCTGCGTGTTGAGGCTGGCGGCAAGGCGGAAGATATTACTGTCGATACCGTGATTTCGGCTGTCGGCATTGTTGGCAACGTCGAAAACATTGGCCTGGAAGGGACAAAAATCCAGGTTGATCGCACCCATGTTGTCACTGATGAGTTCTGCCGCACGGGTGAGGCCGGGGTTTACGCCATTGGTGATCTGGCGGGGGCCCCGTGGCTGGCTCACAAGGCCAGTCATGAAGCCGTGCTGTGTGTGGAAGCCATTGCAGGCAAGCACGTCCACCCGCTGGACAGCACCAAAATTCCTGGTTGCACATATTGCAGGCCGCAAATTGCCTCGGTCGGTTACACCGAAGCCAAAGCAAAGGAAGCCGGGTATTCTGTCAAAATCGGCAAGTTCCCGCTGCTGGCCAATGGCAAGGCACTGGCCATGGGCGAAACGACGGGCCTGATCAAAACTGTTTTTGACAGCAAGACAGGGGAATTGCTGGGCGCGCACATGATTGGTGCCGAAGTCACGGAAATGATCCAGGGTTACGTTATCGCCCGGACTGGGGAACTGACAGAGGCCGAACTGATCGAAACCGTCTTCCCGCATCCGACAATTTCTGAGTCGATGCACGAGGCAGTTTTGGCAGCCTACGGCGGTGCGCTGCACTTCTAGTCTCCCACGGGTGGCGCGTGATCTCGTGGGTGTGATCCCGCGCCGCCCGGTTTCAGGGTATTTCACAAGAACAGGCTTGACGCCCGACGCAGAGCGTTCCAGTCCTGTTTCCAAGTTCTTGAGAAAGCGGGCAAGATCATGTCAACACGTGTCGTGATTGATCATCGTACAGGGGGTGCTAGCAAGCTTCGCCACCCGGAAAAAGCGCATCGACCTGATAACCCGATTGCCCGCAAGCCTGAATGGATCCGGGTCAAGGCCCCAGGCCACCCCGTCTATCACGAAACCCGCGCCCTTATGCGTGACAACAACCTTGTCACCGTATGCGAGGAAGCTGCCTGCCCGAACATCGGGGAATGCTGGTCGCAGCGCCATGCCACCATGATGATCATGGGGGAAATCTGCACCCGTGCCTGTGCGTTCTGCAATGTCAGCACAGGGATGCCCTTGCCCTTGGATGACGATGAACCAACCCGCGTGGCCGAAGCCGTGGCCAAGCTGGGCCTGCGGCATGTCGTCATTACCTCTGTGGACAGGGATGATCTGGCAGATGGCGGGGCAAGGCACTTTGCCCGGGTTATCGGGGCCATCAGGGCAATGTCCCCCGACACGACCATTGAAATCCTGACCCCGGACTTCCTGCGCAAACCCAAAGCGCTTGAAGTTGTGGTGGACGCCAGGCCTGATGTTTTCAACCACAATCTGGAAACTGTGCCACGCCTGTACCCCACCATTCGGCCCGGCGCGCGGTATTATCAGTCCCTGCGTCTGCTGGACCGGGTCAAGCAGCTTGATCCCTCCATTTTCACCAAATCCGGCCTTATGCTGGGGCTGGGTGAAGAGAAAATGGAACTCGCTCAGGTCATGGATGATCTGCGCGTTGCCGAGGTGGATTTTATCACCATGGGCCAGTATCTCCAGCCTACGGTCAAACATGCCGCCGTGGCACGATTTGTCACGCCTGCTGAATTTGAGGATTATGGCACGATGGCGCGCGTCAAAGGTTTTCTACAGGTCAGTTCCAGCCCGCTGACACGCTCGTCCTACCATGCCGACAGTGATTTTGCAGAACTTCGCGCCACCCGTAACAAACGCCTGGAGGAGGCTCGCTAATGCCCAAACACGCAGAAAAGCGTGTTCTGCCATATCGGCCAGAGCAGATTTTTGATCTGGTGGCCGATGTTGGCCAGTACCCTGCCTTCCTGCCCTGGTGCGTTGCAGCCAAGGTGCGTACCCGCACCACGACTGACCTGGTGGCCGACCTGACAATAGGCTTTGGCCCCTTCCGCGAGAGCTTTACATCCCGCGTAACATTAGACCGTCCATCGTCCATTACCGTGCGCTATGAGCGCGGCCCCTTCCGCTACCTCCGCAACCAGTGGACATTCACCCCCCATGCCGATGGTTGCCTGGTTGAGTTCTTTGTGGATTTTGAATTCAGCTCCCGCATTCTTCAGGCTGCCATTGGCGTAGTGTTTACTGAGGCCACACGCTTGATGGTTTCAGCCTTCATCAAACGGGCGAGGGAGGTTTATGGCCCGCCCCAGCAGAATGGCACTGTCGGGGGCCACACCATTATTGCGGACCAAACCCCCGCCACCTGACCGATGGCACGGAGTGTAAAAGACAAAGCGGCAACTCTTCCCTCAGAAAAGTTGTTAGCTTTCAAACTACATTCTACGTTGAAGGTGCTTGTCCATGCGTAACACCCTGTCCGCACTGCTGACGGTGATTGCCGTAGTATTTTCTGTCCCGGTCATGGCTGCTGGCAGCGATCACAAAGTCAGTGACCATACCCGGCGACTGAATACTGACACGCAGGCTACACCAACCATAACGACAGAAGAACTCAACAACCGCAGCTTGGCCACAGCCCGCGCAGCATTGCGCCCTGTTGTACCACCAACAGCACCTGTTATCGCAGCAGGCACCGGTGTTATTGCCCCTGTAGCAACACAGGTACCTGCAAGCCCATAACTCTCAAGCTGGGTAGCGCGATGGTGAGGCAGTTTTTGAGCGAGTTCTTGCCGTTGGGGAAAGGAGGAAAGCACCTCTATGCCGCTTTCCTCTCTTCAGGACAAAGCCCTGAAAAAACAGAATGGGAGTTACCTCCCGTATTCTGCCAGTCTTTGCGCCAGAAGGCTTAGGGCATGTTCAACCGCCTGACTACGGACGCTTGCCCTTGAGCCTGTGAAAATACGGCTATCAGCTCTGGTCTGACCACCTCGCAAGGCCGTGCCAAACCACACCAGCCCGACAGGCTTGTCCGGCCGCGCACCACCTGGCCCTGCAATGCCGGAAATGGCGATGGAAAGCGTAGCCAGTGTCGCTACCCGGAGAGCACCTTCCGCCATTTCATGAACCGTCTGGCAGCTCACCGCACCATAGTGCTTCAAAGTTTGTGCCTGTACACCCAGCACAGCCTGCTTCATGGTGTTGGAATAGGTCACAAACCCACCCTCAACACCCTCTGAAGACCCTGGAAAATGGGTCAGAGCCGCCGCGAGCAATCCGCCAGTGCAGCTTTCCGCTGTAATCACCCGCACCCCACTAGCGCGCAGGTCAGCCAGAAGTTGGGCCGCAGGGCCACTCAGTGCTGCCCATTCTGGCATGAGTTCCTGCGGGGTATTGTCTGTCATGTCAGCTTCCCCAGCACGACATAGACCGTCATATTTTCCCAGACCCGCTGGACGTAATTTCGTGTTTCCGAAAAGGGAATACCTTCAATCCAGTCAATCATCTCGCTATCAGTCGCATGTCCTTGGGCGGGGTTACCTGCTGTTTCCAGCCAGCGCCCCATTCGCCCCGGTCCGGCATTATAAGCCGCAGCCATATACGGCATGACCGGACCAAAGCGATCCTGCATATGTTGCAGGTAAGCTGTGCCAAGCTGCATATTATTTTCCGGATTGCGCAAGCCCGTCGCTGTCGCGGCTGAGGCAGGCAAACCCGCAAGATGCAGCATATCCGCTGCTGTGGAGGGTTTGAGTTGCATCAGCCCAATCGCGTTGGAGGAACTGACTGCATCCGGGTTAAAGCTGCTTTCCTGCCGCATCAGCCCCAGCACAAACCCTGGCGGCAAAGCGCTGGCGGGAGGCGTATAAGGAGCAGGCCAGCCTGAGCGTAACAGCAGGGTGCCGTCTTTGCCACCCAGCCGGGCTGCTGCAACGGCTATATCCTGCAAGCCCAATGAATCCGCGAGGCCCGAAACATCTTCCAGCCCAGCAGTATCACTGTTGCGCCGCAGCAGCATGGCCAGAAAGTCCCGCGCGTGAGGGCGATCCCCCTGATCCACCAACAATCGGGCAGCCTGAGCCAGATCATCCGTGGCCAAACGCCCGCCATCGGATATGCTGGGCTGCGCAGCCAGCGCCGTTTGCAAGCGTTGGCGCATGCTTTTGCTTATATACGGTTGGTCGAGCAGCACTGTCTGCTGCCCATCAAGGCTGGCCGCCGCCATCTGACCATAAAACGTAGTCGGCAGGGCAGCGGCACTCTGCCAGGCGGCTTGGGCGGCAGCCATATCTCCGCTCTGCACCAGAGCACGACCGAGCCAATAATAACCCCGACTACGTGTCAGCAAGGAGGAGGAGAGCGTTAACGGTTTGAAGAATTCCTGCGCTGTTGCGGGGTCCTGCATTTTACGCAGCGCGATCCAGCCACTCAGGAACTGGGCATCCAGCCTGTTCGCCCCTGTTGCCACCGTATCGTTCGCCACCATAAAAGCATCTGCCGGGCGGGATTGCTGGAGCAACTCACGCGCCAGCGTATCCCGCTCATGCCAGAAAGCTGAGGCATGCGTGCGCCGCTCCATTTCCACACCAGTCGATTTCCATAGCGCAATGGCAGCATCATACTGCTTGGCCTTACGCAACCAGCGGGCATGGTCCAGCACCAAAGCCGGAGTAGCGCGCAGCGAGGAGGGCAGAGCACTGGCCAGAGCCTCGGCCGAAGGGTCGCCCGCGCGAAACGCCAGCATGGCCTCACCCAAAGCCTGACGCTCCGGCGCCAGATAAATGAGCGTGCGTCGGGCTGCGTCAACCTGCCCAGCGCTTTCCTGCCTCTCAAAACGCTTCCACGAGGCGTCTGGTGTAATTGCTGTTGGGAAGGCCTCTGTCAGGGCTGCAACCGCCACCGGGGCGTCATTCCCATTGATCCAGGCCTGAGTTGCCTCCGCCTGCAAACGGGCGAACAGAGCGCGGTCGGCTGGCAGGTGGTTATGGCATTGCGCCAGGGCACGACCATTGGCCAGTTTCTGAGACTGGCACAGCCGCGCCAGCACAGCCTGATCCGTTTCTGTCGCCAGAGCCTGCTCCATCCGGGCCGCTATGAGCTGCCGTCTGGGCCAGACGGGAGATTGAGTCAGAAAGTCCGCATAGTCCTGCGCTGTAGCATGCTGTGGGCCGACAAGCAGCAGCCACTGGGCCAGACGGTCCTTGAGCGAAGCAGAGGACACACCGCCGCCACTCTGTGGCAGACTGTCAGATGCCGGGCTCTCGCCCCCAGCCCCATCAACAGGCGGGGTGTCTGCTTCCTGGCCAACCGATGGCGCGGAGCATCCCCCCAGTGTCAGGGCAGCGAGGGATACAGCAACGGCAACACGCCGCCTGTATGTTGGAAAAAAAGCGGTCATGACACCAACTCTGCTGCTTTCATCATGTTTGGCAAGTATTTTCCCCCAACCCTTCTGGCCTGTGATGAGAGGGAACGCCCTGTGTGTCAGTTCAGGGCATGTGGGTCACGATTTCCCCCCCACCTTTCACAATCAGTTCAACAGCCACACCAAGAATGATCAGCAACCCAACCCAGGAGATCCACTTATAGCGTTCCAACAGCCCGGCAATCAGCGAGGCCGCCAGCCCCATCAGCAGCACCGACAGCGCCAGCCCCATGACCAGAATACCCGGATGCTCACGCGCAGCCCCGGCAACAGCCAGAACGTTATCAAGGCTCATGGAAATATCGGCTATCAGTATTCTGACAATGGCCTTGCCCAACTGGTTTGGTGCCGCACTCTGCCCGGCACTCTCCGCTGCAGCACTCTCGCGCATTTCACGGTACATACGCCAGCAGACCCACAGCAGCAGCAATCCGCCAGCAAATGTCAGCCCGATAATGGCCAGCAGGTGTGACGCCACAAGCGCCATGGCCACGCGGATAATTGCCGCCAGACCAACACCTGCCAGAATGGCTTTCTGCTTTTGGGCAGGAGCCAGGTTCCTGACTGCCATGCCAATGACAACAGCGTTATCGCCCGCCAGCGTCAGATCGATCAGCACGACCTGTAAAAAAGCAATAACAGCGGACAGTGTGAAAGCTTCTGCAAGACCTGACACGACAGTTCCAATTCCTCAAATATGGGAGGCCCACTATAAACCGGTAGAAACTTTCAGAAAACGGACTGAAACATCAAAGTTTTCCGCTTTGCGGGCAGACGCGGGGTCCGAAATCCGCTAGACAGGCGCCACTGTTGGGCTTCACACGATATTAAGGCAAGGAATTCCGCGTTATGGTGCCGCGCTACACCCGCCCCGTTATGGCCGCCATCTGGTCTCCCGAAAACCGCTACCGCATCTGGTTCGAAATCGAGGCTCTGGCCTGCGAAGCCATGGCGGAATATGGCTCTGTTCCCAAAGAGGCCGCACAGGTTGTGCGCGAAAAGGGCGATGCCGCAATGGCGGCATTTTCCGAACAGGACCTTAACCGGATTGATGAGATCGAGGCGGAAACGCGGCACGATGTCATCGCCTTCCTGACATGGCTGGCGGAAAAAGTCGGCCCGGAAAGCCGCTTTGTGCATCTGGGCATGACATCCTCCGACATTCTGGATACCTGCCTGGCCGTGCAGCTTGTGCAGGCGACCGACCTGCTGCTTAACGACCTTGATGAGGTTCTGGCCGCCCTGAAGGCGCGGGCTTTTGAACACAAGCACACCCTGACCATCGGCCGCAGCCACGGCATCCATGCCGAACCGACGTCCTTTGGCCTCAAGCTGGCCGGGCATTACGCTGAATTCGCTCGTAACCGCACCCGCCTGGAAACCGCACGGGCAGAAATTGCCACCTGTGCCATTTCCGGCGCGGTTGGCACCTATGCCCACCTTGACCCGCGTGTGGAAGCCTATGTGGCGGAACGCCTGGGCCTGCAGCCCGAAACCGTTTCCACCCAGGTTATCCCCCGCGACCGGCACGCCGCGTTCTTCTGCGCTCTGGGGGTTGTCGCCAGCGGGATCGAACGCCTTGCGACCGAAGTGCGCCACCTGCAGCGCTCCGAAGTGCGCGAAGCGGAAGAATTCTTCCACCCCGGGCAAAAGGGCTCCTCCGCGATGCCCCACAAGCGCAACCCGGTGCTGACGGAAAACCTGACCGGCCTTGCCCGTCTGGTACGCGCCGCAGTTATTCCGGCACTGGAAAACGTAGCCCTGTGGCATGAGCGCGACATCAGCCATTCCTCTGTCGAGCGTAACATCTGTCCTGATGCCACGATCGGGCTGGACTTTGCGCTGGCCCGTCTGTCCGGCATGATTTCCAAGCTGGTTGTCTACCCCGAGCGCATGGCCGCCAACATTGAAAGCCTGGGCGGGGTTGTCCACTCTGGCGAAGTGCTGCTGGCACTGGCCAAAGCCGGCCTTTCACGCGAGGATGCCTACCGGATCGTACAGCGCAACGCCATGGAAACATGGACCAAACTGGGCACACCCGAAGGCCGCACCTTCCGCGAAAATCTGGCGGAAGATCAGGAAATTGCAGGCCGGATTTCCCCCGACGTGCTGGATGCCGCCATGGACAGCCGCCAGCACCTCAAGGCGCTGGATGTGCAGTACGAAAAAATCTTCGCCGAGGTTGGCCCCAAGGGCTAAAACAGCCCTCTCAATGGCAGGCTGTATCGTCCATGCGGGAAGCCTGCTATAATTGATAAAAGATACAGGGCAGGGGACCGTTCCCGCAGGTTCCGGCCCTGGCCCCAGACAGGCCAGCCAGACTGGCTTTCTTTGTTCGACAGGTAAGGATCATCATGGCCCGTCGCCGCCAGCTTTATGAAGGTAAAGCCAAAATCCTCTTTGAAGGCCCAGAGCCCGGCACCCTTGTACAATATTTCAAGGACGATGCCACGGCAGGCAATGGCGCCAAAAGCGGCGTTATTACCGGCAAGGGGGTTCTGAACAACCGGATAAGCGAACACCTGATGCTGCGGCTACAGGAAATCGGCATCCCGACCCACTTCATCCGCCGCATCAACATGCGCGAGCAGTTGGTCAAGGAAGTCGAGATCATCCCGCTGGAAGTGGTCGTGCGCAATATTGCCGCAGGCAGCATTTCCAAACGGTTTGGCATTCCCGAAGGCCAGCGCCTGCCACGCCCGATTGTGGAATTCTACTACAAGAATGACGAACTGGGTGACCCCCTGGTTTCGGAAGACCACATCATCGCATTCGGCTGGGCCTGCCCGCACGACATGGAAGACATTGCGGGCATGGCCATGCGCGTCAACGACTTCCTGTGCGGCCTGTTCAGCGGCATTGGCATCCAGCTTGTTGACTTCAAACTGGAGTTTGGCCGCTGCTGGGAAGGCGAGGACATGCGCATTGTGCTGGCGGATGAAATTTCCCCCGACAACTGCCGCCTGTGGGACGCCCATACAAACGAAAAGCTGGACAAAGACCGCTTCCGCCGTGACATGGGCAACGTCAAGGAAGCGTATCAGGAAGTGGCACGCCGCATGGGCATC